>NZ_JBIAXM010000017.1:0-211256 GCF_042896695.1 Streptomyces sp. NPDC001270
TGACTGCCAGCACGGCCCGTTGTGCTTCCAAACTGCTCATGCCAGACCAACGAATCAGCGAGCGGAAAGCCACGAGTTAAAGATCTGCACGCCCTACGGCGAGCACGCCGAGGGCGACATGCCGCCGGTCGCGTGGCACGCGCGCGTACTGCGCGAGAAGGGCTTCTCCGAGGCCCGTCCGGTGTGGTGCTCGCCCTCGGACACGCTGCTCCTCGCGCTCAAGTAGCCCGGACGGTATCGGGGGCGGGGCGGGGGCCTACGGCTGTGCTTCAGGTGCGGGCCAGGACACCCCGGCCCGCACCCCGGGCGGTGCGGTGCGTCATGCCAGGCGGTGCCACGGGTCCGTCACCGTCCGCTGCGGGGCCGGCCGCGCCGCCGCGGACGAACGACGGCGCGGCACCGGCCGGCGGAGCGGCGCGGCACCGCCCGTCCCGCGAAGGCGGCGGGGCCGCCTTCGCGGGGGGAAGCGCTCCGAGGGCTCAGAGCACCTTCGACAGGAAGGACCTCGTGCGCTCGTGCTGGGGGTCGGTCAGGACCTCGCGCGGATGGCCGGACTCGACCACCACCCCGTCGTCCATGAACACCAGCGAGTCCCCGACCTCACGGGCGAAGCCCATCTCGTGCGTGACGACGATCATCGTCATGCCGTCCTCGGCGAGGTCCCGCATCACGTCGAGCACCTCACCGACCAGCTCCGGGTCGAGGGCCGAGGTCGGCTCGTCGAACAGCATCAGCTTGGGCTCCATCGCCAGGGCACGGGCGATGGCGACGCGCTGCTGCTGGCCGCCGGAGAGCTGGGCCGGGTAGTGACCGGTGCGGTCGCCGAGCCCCACCCGGTCCAGCAGCCGCTGCGCCCGCTCCCGGGCGACGGCCTTGGACTCCCGTTTGACCTGGATCGGCGCCTCCATGACGTTCTCCAGCGCCGTCATGTGCGGGAAGAGGTTGAAGCGCTGGAACACCATGCCGATGTTCCGCCGCTGCGCCGCGACCTCCCGCTCCTTCAGCTCGTAGAGCTTGTCGCCGTGCTGCCGGTAACCGACGAGGTCGCCGTCGACGTAGAGCCGTCCGGCACTGATCTTCTCCAGGTGGTTGATGCACCGCAGGAAGGTGGACTTGCCCGAGCCGGAGGGACCGATGATGCAGAACACCTCGCGCGGATTCACCTCCAGATCGATGCCCTTGAGGATGTGCGAGAGCCCGAAGGACTTGTGTACGCCCTCGGCCCTGACCATCGGTCCGCCGGCCGAGCCGCCGACGGTGCCGGGGTCCTTGCTGAGACTGCTCATCGGGCCACCTCCGGGCGGCGGAACGAACCGAACTGGCGGAGGTTCTTCCTGAGTCTTTGCAGCGGTGTCGGTGGCAGGCTGCGCGACGAACCGCGGGCGTAACGGCGTTCCACGTAGTACTGACCGATGCTGAACACCGTGGTGAGGATCAGGTACCAGATCGACGCCACGAAATACATCTCGACGACCGCGAGTGAGGTGCTGGAGATGTCCGTGGCCCGTTTGATCAGTTCATTGAACTGGACCGCGTAGGCGAGCGACGAGGTCTTCAGCATGTTGATGTACTCGTTGCCGGTCGGCGGCACGATCACCCGCATCGCCTGCGGGAGGACCACGCGCCGCAGCGTCTTGCCCTGGGTCATGCCCAGCGCGTGCGAGGCTTCCGTCTGGCCCAGGTCCACCGACTGGATGCCGGCCCGGACGATCTCCGACATGTACGCGGCCTCGTTCAGGCCGAGACCCAGCAGCGCGGTCAGGAACGGCGTCATGACCTGGTTCATCTCGTTCTTGTAGAACCCCAGGTTGAGGATGGGGAACACCAGCGAGATGTTGTACCAGAGCAGCAGCTGGACCAGGACCGGGGTGCCGCGGAAGAACCAGACGTAGAACCAGGCGACCGTGCTGGTCACCGGGTTCGACGACATCCGCATCACGGCGAGGACGACGCCCAGGACCAGGCCCAGCGCCATGGCGAGCACCGAGATGTACAGCGTGTGCCAGGCCCCGGAGAGGATCGTCCCGTCGGTCAGGTACTTCGGGATGATGCTGTAGTTGATCTTCGCGTTGGAGAAGGCCATGCCGATCAGCACCAGGACGGCGATGACCAGCACCCCGGCCACCCAACGGCCGTAGTGGCGTACCGGGATGGCCTTGATCTGCTCCGGTGGGACGGTGGACGACGGAATCTTGTCGGCGGTGTCAGACACGGTGGCTGCCCTTCAGTCCTTCAGTACTTCACTCCTCCAGTACTTCCGGACGCTCAGGAACCGCCGTTGATCTTCGCTTCGGTCACGGCGCCCGCCGTGACGTTCCACTTCTCCATGATCTTGCCGTATTCACCGTTCTTGATGATGGCGTCCAAGGCGGCCTGGAGGGCGTCGCGCAGTTGGGTCTTCTCCTTGCTGACGCCGATGCCGTACGGGCCGGCCTCGATCTGGTCGCCGATGACCTCGAAGTCCTTGCCGCCGCCGGAGGTCTTGGCGTTGTAGGCCGCGACCGGGAAGTCGTTGAGGTCCGCCACGGACGCGCCCTGCTTGAGGCGGAGCAGGGCCTCGGGGTCGGTGTCGAAGGTCTGGAGCGTGATCGCCTTCTTGCCGTCCTGCGTGCACTTCTTGGCCTGCGCCTTGGCGATGCCCTCGGACGTGGTGCCCTTCTGCAGGGCCACGACCTTGCCGCACAGGTCGTCCAGCGACTTGATGCCCTTCGGGTTGCCCTTCTGGACGAGGATCGAGGTGCCGGCGGTGAAGTAGTCGACGAAGTCGACGCCGTTGCCGACCTTCTGGCCGGTGTCCGAGTCGATGCCTTCCTGGCGGTCCTTCGTGTCGTTCATCGCGGACATGATCACGTTGAACCGGTTCGCCTGCAGGCCGACGACGAGGTTGTCGAACTTGCCGTTCTGGAACTCGAACTTCACGCCCAGCTGCTTGCCGAGGGCGTCCGCGATGTCCGGGTCTATGCCGACGGCCTTGCCGTCCTGCATGAACTCCACGGGCGGGTAGGCGATGTCCGAGCCCACCTTGATGACACCCGCGTCCCGGACGTCCTTGGGGAGCTTGGCGGCGAGCGGCGCCGAGGAGGAGCCGGTGGAGTCGCTGCCGCCCTTGTCGGTCTGGTCACCACAGCCGGCCAGCAGCAGCGTGCCTGCGACCGCGATCGCACTGGCCGCTGCTAGCCGGGAGTGCGCGGCGGTCGTGCGACGGGTGGGGCGAGCGGCCATGGATTCCTCCGGCTAGTGGATGATGATGCCGATGGGTCGACGAGAACACACACCTTTGGGTGTCGCGACCTCGTGGGTTACCGCATCTTGCCATTGGGGCTACGCCAATCAGGCGACCCGCCATGTCAAAATCGGATAACGGGTGACCCCCGAACCGTGCAGGTCGGTACACCGAACCGGACCGATTGCGGACATCCTTCGTGACTACCGGAACAACTCCGGAACATCTGCGGCGCATCTCACCATGTGGTCGATGCTTGCCCGGCGTCGGCCGTTGTGCGGCGGGCGGACCTCCGCAGGAGGGGATCCCCCTACGAGCGGAACCTCGCACGAGCGGATCCCCCTACGAGCGGATCCCCCTACGAACGGATCCCTGCTGCGGCTCGCGAGCCGGCGGGGCGGTGCCGTCGAGGGGCGACGTCGAGCGGTGCTGGTGGGTGGTGCTGGTGGGCGGTGGCGGCGGACGGCGCCGGCGGGTGCTGACGGCGGACGGCGCCGGCGGGTGGTGCCGGTGGGCGTCGTGTCCGGGCTTCGGTCGGTCTCTCCTGGTGGGCCCTTGCCGCGAAGAGTGACCTCGTACCCAGAGGTGATCTCCCACCCGGTGGACTCGTCTGGACTCGTCGTCGGCCCCGTCCGTCGGGTAAGAAGGTTCTTTACACCCCTCATCCGGGGCTCCGGGCGCGTGTGCGGCGCGCTCGTCGCGTACGACCCGTACGCACAGGTCAGCCGGGTCGTATGCGGTCCCGCCCACTCTTCACCAGGAGTGGCCCTCACCCTCACACCATGAACACTTAAGGGGTAAGACAAGTGGCAGCGGAGATCGTCAATCCTCGCAGCGACAGCAGGGCGGACCAGGACGGCGGGGCCGAGCCCCTCGATTCCTTCGACCCGGCCTTCGCACTTCACCGCGGCGGCAAGATGGCCGTGCAGGCCACCGTGCCGATCCGTGACAAGGACGACCTGTCCCTCGCCTACACGCCCGGTGTCGCGCGCGTGTGCACCGCGATCGCGGAACGGCCGGAGCTGGTCAACGACTACACGTGGAAGTCGTCCGTGGTGGCCGTCGTCACCGACGGCACGGCCGTCCTCGGACTCGGGGACATCGGTCCCCAGGCATCCCTTCCGGTCATGGAGGGGAAGGCGATCCTGTTCAAGCAGTTCGGCGGGGTCGACGCGGTGCCGATCGCGCTCGACTGCACGGACACCGACGAGATCGTGGAGACCGTGGTCCGCCTCGCGCCGTCCTTCGGCGGGGTGAACCTGGAGGACATCTCGGCGCCGCGCTGCTTCGAGATCGAGCGCAGGCTCCAGGAACGGCTGGACATCCCCGTCTTCCACGACGACCAGCACGGGACGGCCGTCGTCACGCTGGCCGCGCTGCGCAACGCGGCGCGGCTGAGCCGACGGGAGATCGGAAACCTGCGGGCGGTCATCTCGGGCGCCGGGGCGGCCGGTGTCGCCATCGCCAAGATGCTGGTTGAGGCCGGGATCGGGGACGTGGTGGTGACCGACCGCAGGGGCGTCGTGTCGGCCGACCGGGACGACCTGACGCCGGTCAAGCGGGAGCTGGCCGGGTTCACCAACAAGGCGGGCCGCACGGGCTCCCTGGAGGACGCGCTGGCCGGTGCGGACGTCTTCATCGGCGTCTCCGGCGGTACGGTCCCGGAAGCGGCGGTGGCCTCGATGGCGAAGGGTGCCTTCGTGTTCGCGATGGCCAACCCCGACCCCGAGGTGCACCCGGACGTCGCGCACAAGTACGCGGCGGTCGTCGCGACCGGCCGGTCCGACTTCCCGAACCAGATCAACAACGTGCTGGCGTTCCCCGGGATCTTCGCGGGCGCGCTGCAGGTGCGGGCCTCCCGGATCACCGAGGGGATGAAGCTCGCGGCGGCGGAGGCGCTGGCGGCGGTCGTCGGCGATGATCTCACCGCCGACTACGTCATCCCCTCGCCGTTCGACGAGCGGGTCGCCCCCGCGGTGACGGCGGCGGTGGCCGCGGCGGCCCGGGCGGAGGGCGTCGCCCGCCGCTGAGGTCGCGTGCCGCTGAGGGCGCGCGTCGCTGGGGTCGCACGGCTGCGTGAGCTGCGCGGCTGCGTGAGCCGTGCGCGACCGAGTGAGCGCGCGGCTGCGTGAGCGCGTCGGTGCGTGGGGCCGCGGCGGGGTGAGCACGTGGGTGCGCGAGCCCGGGGTGCCGGTCAGCGCGTGTCGGCGGGCGGATGTCGGTGGGCGAGTGTCGGTGGGCGCACGCCTCGGGGAGGGTGTCGGCGAGTGACGTGTCTCGCCGGCACCCGTGTTTCGCCGGCGCCCGTCCCCCTGCCGGCGCCCGTCCCCGCCGGCACTCGTGTCTCCGGCACTCGGCCGCCGGACGCGCGCCGCGGGTGATCGTGCGTCGGTGAGTGCACGCCGTCGGCCCTGTACCGGTGGGCGGGCGCCCGGGGCGGTGGCCGGTGAGCGGTTCGTGTCGGGACCGCGGTGGCTGACCCACGGAGCGCTCCGCCGGAAGTGCCGCGATGTGCCGTCGTTCGCCCGCGGCGCCGACGTGGCCGGTCGCGCAGTTCCCCGCGCCCCTTCAGGGCGCTGACTGCGCCCCTGGAACCGGCCCGGAAAGCTGCGGTCGACGGGGAACTACTGGTCGCGGGCCGGGGACCGCGCCGGGCGCGTGCCGGTGGATTCGCGTGGCCGGGCTCGTGGCGGTGTGCGCAGGACAGCACCCCGCCCGCGTCCGGCCCGGTCCCCGCGGGCAAGGAGCGGACCCCCGAGCCGTCCGGCACGCAAGAAGGCGTGTGTCACAGCGCTGCCTGGTTCCGTGCGTGCGGCGGGGAACCTATCGTCGAGCCCATGTTCGCTGTCTACGCCACCCGAATCGACCCCGACCAGCCGCTCTCCGGCCTTGAGTCGGGGGAGCGCCCGGCCCCCGGGGCCCGCCCCGGCTGGAGCACCGTCGACGTCAAGGCCGCCTCCCTCAACCATCACGACCTCTGGTCGCTTCGGGGCGTCGGCCTCCCGGAGGACCGGCTGCCGATGATCCTCGGCTGTGACGCCGCCGGGATCGACGAGGACGGCAACGAGGTCGTCCTGCACTCCGTCATCGGCCAGACCGGCCACGGCGTCGGCCCCAGGGAATCCCGGTCCATCCTCACCGAGCGCTACCAGGGCACCTTCGCGGAGCAGGTGGCCGTACCCACCTGGAACATCCTGCCGAAGCCCAAGGAGCTGTCCTTCGAGGAGGCCGCCTGTCTGCCCACGGCCTGGCTGACGGCGTACCGCATGCTGTTCACCAACGCCGGGGTCCGGCCCGGTGACTCGGTTCTCGTGCAGGGCGCGGGCGGCGGGGTCGCCACGGCCGCGATCGTGCTCGGCAAGGCGGCGGGGCTGCGGGTCTTCGCCACCAGCCGGGACGAGGCGAAGCGGAAGCGGGCCGTGGAACTGGGCGCCGTCGAGGCGCTGGAGTCGGGGGCGCGGCTGCCGCAGCGCGTGGACGCCGTGATCGAGACCGTCGGCGCCGCCACCTGGTCCCACTCGGTCAAGTCCCTGCGGCCCGGCGGCACGATCGTCATCTCCGGAGCCACCAGCGGCGACCGGCCCTCGCACGCCGAGCTGACCCGGATCTTCTTCCTGGAGCTGAAGATCGTCGGCTCGACCATGGGCACCAAGGACGAACTGGAGGATCTGCTCTCCTTCTGTGCCGCCACCGGTGTCCGCCCCGTCATCGACGAGGTGCTGCCGCTGGACCGTGCCCGCGAGGGATTCGAGCGGATGGAGTCGGGCAACCAGTTCGGGAAGATCGTGCTCACCAACGGCTGACCGCGGCCTCACCTCGGTACCGACGGCCGACCCGGCTCCCGGGTCGGCCGTCGGCGTTTGTCAACCATGGTTGACAGGCCGGGTCATGTCAACGTAAGTTGACATCATGACCGAAGCAACCAATCTCGCCGAGCGCGCGGGCGACCGCGACCCGCGGGTCGGGCTGCGGGCCGTCGTCGCCCTGCGCAGGCTGCTGGAGCAGCTGGAGGCCGTGCAGGTGCGCAACGCGCGCAATCAGGGCTGGTCGTGGCAGGAGATCGCCACCGAACTCGGGGTCAGCAGACAGGCCGTGCACAAGAAGTACGGGAGGCAGTGATGTTCGAACGGTTCACCCGGCATGCCCGCGACGTGGTCCAGGGCGCCGTGGAGCACGGCCGGCGCGAGGGGGCACGGACCATCGAGGCCGACCACCTGCTGCTCGCCCTGCTCGACCGTGAGGGGAGCCGGGGCTCCTTCGCCCTGGCCGCGCTGCTCGCCGACCGCAAGGAAGCCGTACGGAACGGGCTGGCCGAGGCCCGGCGGCGGGGCGGACTCACCCGGGCGGACGCCGACGCGCTGGCCGGGCTCGGAATCGACGTCTCCGAGATCGTCCACCGGGTCGAGGAGGCGCACGGCGCCGGAGCGATGTCCGGCGACCGCGCGGACCGGGGGCGGTGGTCGTCGGGCCATCCCCCGTTCAGCCGGGGTGCCAAGGACGTCCTGGAACGGGCGCTGCGCACCGCCGTGGGCCGCCGGGACCTCCCCCACGCTCGAATCCGCTTGCGCGGGGGGACCCTCGCCATCGGCGACGAGCACATCCTCATCGCGCTGACGGTCTGTCCCGGAGTGCCCGCCGAGATCCTCGCCGACCACGGGGTGACGTACGGGTCCCTGACCCGCGTGTTGTACGGCGACGGGGAGGCCAAGGCGGGCTGACGGACCCCGTCGCTTCCCGGGAGCGGCCCTCCGGCCCCGGCCCCGGCCCCGGCGCCGGCGCGGCCGGCGCGGCCGGGGCGCCGGGGCGGTCAGGGCACTGTGGTGTGTCGTGCGGTCAGGGGCAGAGGGCGCGTGGTGCGGTCAGGGGCGGGGGTGGCGGAGGATCACCCCGATGTGGGCCGCCGCCGTCGACAGATGGCGGCGGGTGTCCCGCAACTGGTCGGCGGTGACGCCGTGGTCGCGGGCCGCGTCCCGGATGTCGTCGCGGAAGCGGTCGAGCAGGCGGTCCAGATCACGGGCCGGGTCGCCGCTGGAGTCCTCCTCGGCCCACGCCGGGACGTAGTCGGCCGGGAAGTCCTCCGGGGTCTGTTCGTACTCCGGGGTGGGCGCGGGCCGGCGGGGTCCGGTCTTCGGTCCCGCGTCCGCGCGCGCTCCCGTGTCCGTGCCGGACCGGCCGAAACCGAAGTCCTTGCCGAACTCCTTCCCGAAGTCCTTCCCGAACTCGCCGAACTCCTTGGCGAGTTCGCTCAGTCCCTCACGCATCCCCGTGGGCCAGTCGCCCCGCCCGAAGTGGTCCTGCACCCGCTCCTGGACCCGCCGGGCGATCCGCTGCATCTCCTCCTGGGCCTGCATCCGCGCGCGGGCCTGGGCCTCCTGGGCCTGACGCCGTGCCCGCTGGGCCTCCTCGCGGGCCCGGCGGCTCTCGTCCTTGGCCCGCCTGGCCTGCTCCTTCCATTCCTGCTTGGCGCGGCGCATCTCCTCCTTGGCGGCGCGCCAGGACTCCTTGTCGCCCAGGTCGCCGTACTCCCCGAAGGGGGGCTGGTCGGCGGCTCGGGGGCCGGTGCCGGTGCCGCGCCGGGCCTCGGAGGCGGCGGCCCGCATCTCGCGCCGCAGGTCACCCGCCGCGCCGCGCACGTCCGCCCGGATCTCGGCGGCGAGTTCCGCGACCGACTCGCGGATCTCCAGCTCCAGATCGGCCAGTTCCCCGCTGCGGTCGGCCAGTTCGGCACGGCCCGCGTCCGTGATGGCGTACACCTTCCGGCCGCCCTCGGTGGTGTGGGTGACCAGGCCCTCGGCCTCCAGCTTGGCCAGCCGGGGGTAGACGGTGCCCGCCGACGGTGCGTACAGCCCCTGGAAGCGCTCCTCCAGGAGGCGGATCACCTCGTAGCCATGGCGCGGGGCCTCGTCGAGCAGCTTGAGGAGGTAGAGGCGGAGGCGGCCGTGGGCGAAGACGGGAGGCATGTCAGAGCACCTTCTTGTCGGTCGTGCCGTCGGCCGGGGCGCTCGTCGCGTCGGCTGCCGGGCCGGAAGCGGAATTGTCCCCCGACGTGTGCCGGGACGCGGCCGGATCCGGCCCGCCGTCGTCCCGGGTGATGTCCTCGTCCTCCTTCGGCGGGCGGCGCAGCAGGGCGATCGAGCCGGAGACCGTGGTGGCACGGAGCTTGCCGGTGCCCGCGCCGAGCCGGCCGGTGATCTTGTGGGCGCCCCACTGGCCGTGCACCCGCAGGTCGTCGAAGGCGTTGGAGATCGAGCCGCTGGCCGTGTTCGCCTCCACCTCCGCGTCCGCCGGGTGCGGCAGCCGGATGGCGATCTCGCCGGAGACGCTGGTCAGCCGGACATCGGTGGGACCGTCCGGATCGAGGTCGACGATCATCGATCCGCTGACCGAGTCGGCGTGCACGGAGGAGCCCGCGCCCTCGACGACGGTCAGGTCGCCCGAGACGGAGTTGAAGCGCAGGTCGCCCGTGACGGCCTGGGCGTCGAGGCTGCCGGACACCGTGTCCGCCCGGACCGGGCCGGAGAGGGCGACGAGTGTCGTGTCACCGGTGACGCCCTTGACCACCGAGGTGCCGCTGATGCCCGAGACCACGGCGCCGGCGCCGACCACGCCCACCTCCACGCGGGTCCGCGCGGGGACGGCGAGGGAGACGACCGCGCTGCGCCGCCAGCCCTTGCGGTCCAGCCATGTGAGGAAGCCCTTCCAGGGCAGGTCCTCGTACGCCACCGTGAGGCTGCCGTTCTCCTGGGTGACCACCAGGGGCGGGCCCTCGATCTGTGAGACCTGCAGCCGGGCGGAACCCTCGTCCGTGCCCACGACGTTGACTGTTCCGTGGACGACGCGCACGTGCAGTTCGCGCACGGGGTCGTCGAAGACGAGCTGCGTGGGCTCTGCGACGGACCACTCGGACATGGTGCTGACCTCCTCGACGGCGGACGCGACGCGCCATATCGCGTCTTCCCTCAAACACGATATATCGTGGCCGCGCAAAGTCAAGACACTCGTTCGCCGGGCCGCCGCGCGGGTCGTCGGGGCGCGCTCGCGCTCGGCTTGCGCCGCCGGCCCGGTGAGGACGGAACGGTGCGCGCCGGACCGGGGGAGCGAGATGGCGTGAGGCGGCGTGAGGTGGTGCGGGTGGTCCCGGCGGCCGGGGCCGACGCGGTGGAGGGCCGGCGCGGTGGAGGGCGACCGCCTCGGGCCCGGACCCGCGCCCGCACGCCGGACGTGGCCACGGCGGGCGGGAGGGGGTCGGTCATCGCGCGGCGCGTACGGGGCGTACGGCGGCGCGGCACCGGCGGGCGCGCGGGGAGTGCGGGGAGGCGGGGGAGTGCGGGGTACGGGGGTGCAGGGCGGCGCCGGGAGGTGGGGTCGGGTGTACGAACTGGGCGGCCGTGCGACGCGGCGGGCGCGGCTGCCGCCATCGGTGCCGCGCGCGCCGCAGAGGCCCGAGTGCGGACCGCCGGAGACCTACTGGTCCGCTCTGCTCATTCCGTTCATCCTGCTCGTCTCATTCGTCCTGCTCGTTCCACCCGTCCCGACCGGCCTATTCGTCGTCCTCGTCGTCCAGTCGTGCCAGCCAGGTGGCCAGGCGCTCCACGGGCACCTCGAAGTCGGGGTTCAGGTCGACGAAGGTCCGCAACTGCTCGGCGAGCCACTCGAAGGTGATCTGCTCCTCGCCGCGCCGCTTGTCCAGTTCCTCGATGCCGCGGTCGGTGAAGTACATGGTGGGTCTCCTGCGTGGTCACGTGTGCGTGCTGGCTCCCCACCAGCCTAGGCCGCCGAGCAGAGGGCAGGGCGCGCACGTCAGGGACGCCGGGTGAGGCCGGAAAGCCCCCATGGCACGCGGTACGTCGCGCCCGAGGGGTTGGGGTTTCGAGTGAGGGGAAGGAGTCTTTCCCCGTGTGGACTCGGGGGAACGGGGGAAACAGCATGGCTCGGGAAGTGACGCGGGTAGCGCGCATCGAACTGCCGGACGGTACGCCGGTCTGGGCCCGGATATCGGGGGCCGAGGAACTGGCCGCGCCGTCGGGCGAGTTGTCGTACACGGACACCGGGTTCGCGGAACGGGTGGAGGCGGGTGTGGAGAGCCTGCACTCGCTGGTGACCGGTGTCGCGCGGTCGCTGGCCGGTCCGCTGCGCGCGGTGCGGCCGGACGAGGTGAGCGTCCAGTTCGGCATCGAACTGACCGCGAAGGCCGGCAAGGTCGTGGGGCTGCTGGCGGACGGCGAGGCGAAGGCCGCCGTCACGGTGACCCTGACGTGGACCGGCGACGGCCCGCCGGACCCCACGACGGAGCACAGCCGTGACCCGGCACCGCCGAGCGGCACTCCCCGGGCCCCGACGGCCGGTGACCCGGCCCCGGGCGATCCCGGAAGCGGCGGCTCCGCCCCGCCGGATGCCGCGCGTGGCGCCTCGGCGCCGCGGGCCTCCGCGGCCGGCGGCCCGGTCCCGCAGGATCCGCCGCCCCCCGCCTTTCCCGCACCCGCCCCCGTCAATCGCCCCGACCCGGGTGCGTTCACCGGCGGCCTGTTGCACGGGGGCGCTCGTGGGCCGGTCGGTGGGGGCGGGGTATGAGCGGGCGGCACGACTGGGGCGCATCGGGCGGGTCCCATGCCGCCCACCATGCGCTGCGTGAACTCGTCATCGCGGCCACCGTGCGCATTCATCGCACGTCTGTCGGGTATGACTTCGACGAACCCGACACCTTCCTCGGCAGCGGTTTCTTCATCGCCCCGAACTGGGTTCTCACCTGCGCGCACGTGGTACACGGCCAGGAGGGAGGCGAAGTGGCGGTGGTGTACGAGAGCGGGCCGGGGGAGGGTCCCTCCGCCGTACCCGGGCGGGTGGCGGCCACCCTGCCCGACCACGTCGAGCACCGTGGCCGCGGCGGCTGGCCCGCCCCGGACCTCGCGCTGGTCCGGCTGCGCGAACCCGTCGGCCACGACTGCGTGTACGGCTCCGAGCGGCCCACCGCCCAGTACGGCGAGGGCCGGGTGTTCTACGCGGGCTGGACCGTGACCGGAGGCCGGCTGGAGATCCTGGACGGGTTCCTCTCCGTGCAGGGGACCATCGGGGGCTGGTCGTCGGGGGTGCAGATGAGACTGGGGCAGAACGACCTGCCGAACGGTGTCTCCGGCGGCCCCGTGATCGATCCCGTGCGCGGCGAGGTCATCGGCGTCCTCAAGTCCCGTGCCGACAACGGGTCGGGCGGCACCTCCACTGGCATCGAACGCCTGCGGACGTTGCAGGTCCCGCCGGGCGCCGTGCGCACCGAGCACGACGACGTCTACCACGCCGTGTTCCACGCCCACGACCGCTACCACCGCGACCGCCAGCAGCCCAGCGAGTCCCGCCGACCCACCTGGGCCGACGTCCAGGGCGAACTCGGCGCCCGGCCCGGCCGCGCGCTCGACCCGGACCGCCGCGGGGAACTGCTCGGCCGGCTCGCCGAACTGCCGCCCCCCGACACCACCCGGGCCCTGCTGGACCTCCTCGACTCCCTGCCGAACTTCCAGGCCCCGTCGCTGAGCCCCGCCCCGCGCGGCTGGCGCGACGGCCTGGGCCTGCTCTACGAGAGCGCCGACGGCGACGGCGCGCTGAAGCTCGTCCTCGACTACGCGATGCTCGTCATGGCCGCCGAACGCTCCGCCACGCCCAGCAACCTGACCGCCGAACAGGCCCTGTGGGACTGGGTGAAGCAGACATCGACGGCGCTCGACCCCGGCTATCGCAGCCGCCTCGCCCGGCAGCGCGCCCAGCATCTGGGGCAGCGCCGGGTCCGCGGGCCCGACGACTCCTGCGGGGTGTCCGAGGGCAGGGAACCCAGCTGGCCGGCGGGACCGGCGCGGGACGCCGGGGCCGGGCCGACCGTGCTGCTCGAGGTGCTGCCGCGGGGCTGGGAGCCCGATCGCTGCGACTGGTCGATCTCCGTGGCCCGCGCCGACGGTGAGGTCACGCGGCTCCACGAGGCAGAGCGGACGCCCCTGGACGACCTGCCGTCGTACGTCCTCGGCCCGCTCGCGGAGGCGTTCCGGCGCTGCGACGAGCCCGGACGGCCCGTGGCGCTGCACGCGGCCCTGCCGCACCGGCTGCTCGGACTGGCCGTGGACGAATGGGAGCCCAGGCCGGGCGGCCCTCCGCTGGGCGCGCAGCGGCCGGTCGTCCTGCGCTGCTCGGACCGCGAGCAGGTGCCCGGCGACGAGTCGGCGTGGCCGCCGGGTCCGTACCGGGGCGCGGACCCGGCGGGTCCGCCGGGGGAGCCCGCCGAGGACGGGGACGAGGAGCGCCTCGACCGCTGGAACCGGCTGCACGCGCGCGACGCGCTGGCCGAGGTGCTCGACTGCGACGACGGGGTGCGCGAGCCGGTACCGGCCGTGGTGGAGCTGCGCGGCCTGGCGCCCCGCACCGTCCCGGTGCTGTGCCGGTTCGGCGACCGGCGCTACGACGACGACTCGGCCGCGCTCGGCCGGATCGTGCGCGCCGGGTTCGGGGTGGTCCTCTGGCGCCGCTGGCGCAGTCAACCCGACGCCGTGTGCGGGGAGTTCCACCGGGGCGCCAAGAAGGCGGTCGACGACGGGGACGGCGCGGCCCGGCTGCCCGACCTGGTGCACGGACTGCGCATGAAGGTGCGCGAGGGGCTCACGGAAGCTTTCTGGGCGGACGGGATCGCGCTGCTGTACGACGATCCGCGTCAGCCGCTGCCCGGGACCGGCGATCTGCTGGAGGCGCCCTGATGCGCCGCCCGTGCGTCGGTCTCCCCACCCCGCCCGGCCCCTTACCAGGCTCGCGGCGGATCGATACGGTGATGCTCGTTCGACGGATCGTGACGCACACGTGAGGGCTGGTGGGCCGAGTGACGGCGAGGACCGGATCATGACCGAATCCAGTGAGTGGCTCATCTACCGAGGCGCCGGGGAACCCCACGACGGAATGGACCGGCTGCCTCCGCCGCCGCCCTGGCGGGACTTCTCCGGCCGGGACGCGGCGGAGGACGGCGGCGACGGCTCCCGGGACCGCAGGCTGGGCACGCACCGGCACCTGGCCGAACTCCACCGGCCCGGCGCCGAGGAGCTGGAGATGATCAACGCGGCGCTCTATCTGCGCCGCCCCCTGCTCGTCACCGGCAGCCCCGGCGCGGGCAAGAGCACCCTCGCGCACTCCGTGGCGTACGAGCTGGGACTGGGCCACGTCCTGCGCTGGTCCATCGTCAGCCGGTCCGCGCTCCAGGACGGGCTCTACCACTACGACGCCATCGCCCGGCTCCAGGACGTCCAGATCGCCGCGCAGGGCGGGTACGGCGCCGCGGCCGGCAGCCCGGGGGCCGTCGAGGCCATCGGCAGCTACATCCGCCTCGGGCCGCTCGGCACCGCCCTGCTGCCCTCGGACACCCCGCGCGTGCTGCTCATCGACGAACTCGACAAGAGCGACATCGACCTGCCCAACGACCTGCTGAACGTGCTGGAGGAGGGCGAGTTCGAGATACCCGAACTGCAACGCATCGCCGACCGGCTGCCGGACGGCGAGGCCGAGGTGCTCACCGCGGACGGCACGAAGGTCCGGGTCCGCGACGGGCGGGTGCGCTGCCGCGCCTTCCCGTTCGTGGTCCTCACCAGCAACGGGGAACGGGACTTCCCGGCCCCGCTGATGCGCCGCTGCATCCACCTGGAGCTGGACCGGCCCGACCACAACCGGCTCGCCACCTTCGTCCGGGCCCATCTCGGCGACGAGGCGGCCCGCGCGGGCGACGACCTGATCGGCCACTTCCTGGACCGCTCGCGCAGCGAACTCCTCGCCGCCGACCAACTGCTGAACGCCATCTACCTCACCGACGCGGCCGCGCCGCCCAGCCGCGACCGCCTCGCCGACCAGCTCATCCAGCGACTCGACCGTCCGAGGTGAGGCGGCGATGTCCGACGCTGCGGCGCGACCCGGTCCGGGGCCGGTGAGCGGCCAGGACGGCGACCCCGTCGCCGAACTGGTCCGCCGGCTGCGGGAGATCGGCCTCGACCCGGACGCCGAGAGCCTGAGCGACGCCCTCTGGCTGGCCCGCTGGTCACGTTCCGCTGACTCCGAGGACGCCGGGGACCCGGCCGCCGGTTCCGGCGCAGGGGCCCCGGGCACGGCCGGCGGCGTCCCGTCGGACCGTCGTGTCCCCGTACCGGACGCGGACCGCTGCCCGCGGCGGCCTGAACCGCAGCCGGCCTCCGCCGGACCCGGCCGGCACGTCTCCCTGTACCCGTTGCCGCAGGACGGCGTCCGCCGCACCCGCGGATCCGCCCGCGTGACGGCACTGCCGGTCGGCGTGCCCGCCGCGCACGTGCTGCCCGCGCCACTCGAACTCCAGCGGGCCCTGCGGCCGTTGCAGGGCTACCGCAGCGCGGCGCCACCGCTGCGCACCCAGCTGGACGAGACGGCGACCGCCGAACTGAGCGCCCGGGCCGGCGGACTGGTTCTGCCCGTCCACCGCGCCGTGACCCGCGGCGACGCCCGGCTGCAACTGGTCCTCGACGCCTCGCCCTCCATGCGGGTCTGGGACCGGATGTTCGTCGAGCTCCAGCAGGTCTTCGGACAACTGGGCGCGTTCGGGGACATCCAGATCAGCCATCTGCACGCGGACCCGGACGGCGCACCCGCCGTCAGCCGCAGTCCCGACGTGCACGCGGCCCCGCTGCACACCGCCGACCGGCTGAGCGACCCCACGGGACGCCGTATCACCCTGCTGGTCAGCGACTGCGCGGGACCGCTGTGGCACAGCGGGCACGCGCACCGGCTCCTGCACCACCTGGCCCGGCAGGGCCCGGCCGCGGTGCTGCAACCGCTGCCGCAGCGCCTGTGGAACCGCACCCGGCTGCCCGTCAGCTACGGCGACCTGATCCGCGGTGAGACCCTGGTCGGTGCCGGTGCGCTGCGGGTGCGCACCCCGGCAGGCGCGCCGCTCGGCGGGCCGCGCGGCGCCCTCCCGGTGCCGGTCCTGCCGCCGGAACCGGTGGCGCTCGGCGCCTGGGCGCGGCTGCTGTCCGGGGCGGGCGCCGGTCCGGTGGCGGGCGCCGTGGGCTGGGTGCGCGCGGACCAGCCGCCCGTGCCGCAGGCCCGCCCGGGCCGTCGTCCGACGTCGGTCGAGCGGGTCAGCAGGTTCCGCTCCGCCGCCTCCCCGGCCGCCGGCCGCCTCGCCGTCTATCTCGCCGCCGCACCGCTGTGCCTGCCGGTGATGCAGCTCGTGCAGCGGACGATGCTGCCCGACTCGGGGCCCTCCGAACTCGCCGAGGTCCTGCTCGGCGGCCTGGTCACCCGGGCCGCGGAGGACCACGGCGCGGACGGCGTGCAGTGGTACGAGATGCCGCCCGACGTCCTGGAGGCACTGCTGTCCACGCTCGGCCGGGACGAGGCCGTCCTGGTCCTCAAGCACTGCTCCGCCTACATCGAGCAGCGCTTCGGCAAGGGCGGGCCCAACTTCCCCGCCCTGGCGCTCGCCCAGCTCGGCGGCGAGCCAGGACCGGGCACCGGGCGGGCCTACGCACCCGGCGCCGGATACCCCCGCGACAACGGTGACAACGGCGACAACGGCGACGCCACGCTGGTCCCGCAGCCGTTCGCGGAGGTCGCGGCCCGGGTCCTGGAACGCTTCATGCCACTGCCCGACCAGTTCCGCATGTACGGCGGCACGGACGGGCGTGCCGCCACCGCGGAACCGCCCACGCACCCGGCGGTCTCCCGCGCCCGCTCGCTGCTCGCCCGGTTCGACGACGAGGGCATGGTGCAGGACCTGATCGACGCCGTACAACTGCTGCGCGGCGCCGCCGAGCACGAGCTGCCGCCCGGTGCCGACGCCGAGTTGTGGGCGGAGTACGCGCGCTGCGCCCTGCGGCTGTGGGAGGTGCAGGGCGGCGCGGAACTGCTGCGCGAGGCCGAGGCCGCCGCGGAGCGGGCCGTCGCCCACCCGCACGCCCTGCACGAACGCGCGGCGCTGGCCCGGGTGCTGCACGCCGCGGCCACCGACCGCAGGCGCCGCGGCGACCGGCCCGGCGCCCTCGACCTGCTGCGCCGCGCCGACCGGGAGTACGCGGTCGCCTGCGCGGCACCCGGCCTGGACCCGCTGGAGGCGCTGCGGCTCACCCTGGAGCGGGTCGGCGCGCTGGACGCGCAGTGGCGCCTCGGCGGGGACAGCGCGCTGCTCCACGGCGCCGTCGGCATGCTGGAGGCGTTCGCCGACGCCTGGCCGGACCACCGCGACCGCCCGGCGACGCTGCCGCTCGCGCACGGCCGGATCCTGCTGCGCCTGTCCGGCGCCACGACCGATCCGGAACAGGCCCGCGGCTACGCCGGGCAGGCGGCGCGCTCGCTGCGGGACGCGCTGGAGGCCCAGGCGGCCGGGCCGCCGTTCCGGGATCGGGTGCGGGTCGTCCTCGACCTCGTCGACGCCCTGCTGCGTTCGGACGGCGACCTGGACGAGGCACAGGACCGCGTCGAGGAGGCGCTGGCACTGGCGCAGAAGCGTACCCAGCGGGCGGCCCTGCACATCCGCGTCGGACGGATCGGGGCCGCCCGCTACGCCGAGTCGGGCGACCCGCGCCAGCTCCAGGACGCCGCCGCCGCCTTCGCGACCGCCGCCGCGGACATGCCGAGGGACGCGGCCGGCCACTCCGACCTCCTCGCCGAGTGGGGTGAGACGCTGCTGCGCCGGGCCGAGTCGGAGAGCGGCGCACGCTCCTGGGACCCGCTGTCCCAGGCGGTGCGGGTGCTGCGGGACTGCCGGTCCGAGACCCCGGCGGGCAGTGAGCACATGGCGTTCCGGCTGCTGCTGCTGGGCCGGGCGCTGATCCTCAGGTACCGGCTGCGCGGCGACCGGGTCGACCTGCGGGAGGCGGAGTACCTCTTCGGGCTCGCCGCGGCCGACGCGGACGAGCCGCTGCTGGCCGCGCGCTGCCGCCTGGAGCTGGGGCAGGCCCAGTACGAGGCGTACCGCGGCCTGGACCGCCCCACCCGGCTGGACGGCGCGGTGGACGCCTTCCGGCTGGCCGCGGAGTCCGCCCACGAGGCCGAGGAGACGGCCCGGACGGACCGCCGCCGCCGAGAGGCGGTGGAACTGAGTGCGCAGGCACACCACTGGCGGGGTATGTCCTATGAAGCGGCTGCCCGTCCACGGGCGGCCCGCGAGGCGTATCGCGCGGCGCGCGGCGAGTGGTCCAGGCTTCCCGACGGCAGTCTCGGCGTCGGCGGACCGACGGCGCGGGACACGGCGGAGCGGCTGGCGGAACTGGAATGAGGGGATCGAGGGGATGACGGAGCGGAACGGGGCCCCGGCCGGGGTCGACGAGGCACTGCCGGACCTGCTGGACCTGGATCTGGAGGCGCTGAGGACGATCGAGCACCCGGTGCTGCGCGAGGTGCTGGACGGGTTGCGGGAGCGGGCGGAGCGGCCGAGCGAGATGCTGTGGGGCTTCAACCGGTCCTTGTGAGCTGAAGAACGAGCGGAAAGAGACAACTTCGGACGTGCCGGGTTTCTCTCGGTACCCGGACCGGGAATGCGGGCCACAACCAGTGGACGGCATGGGGGTGCGGGGTGTCTGGACCGACAGCTCCCGTTCCGGCGTCCGCGTCTCCTCCGCACTTCCGGCAGTTCATCGTGAAGGTGCACGGGCGCTGCAACCTCGCCTGCCGTTACTGCTACCTCTACGAAGGCCCCGACCACACCTGGCGCACCCGCCCGGCCGCCGCCTCGCCCGAGGTCCTCACCCGCACCGCCCAGCGCATCGCCGAGCACGCCCGCGCCCACGGCCTGACGAGCGTCTCCCTCGTCCTGCACGGCGGCGAACCCCTGCTCGCGGGCGCGGACACGCTCGCCCGCTTCACCGACGACGTGCGCGCCCGCGTCCCCGCCGGCTGCGCGGTCCAGGCGGCCGTCCAGACCAACGGCACGCTCCTGACGGAGCGGCGCGTCGCGGTGCTGGACCGGCACGGCATCCGGATCGGCATCAGCCTCGACGGCGGTCTGCCCGCGCACAACGCGCGTCGACTCGACCACGCCGGACGCCCGTCCTGGCCCGCCGCGGTCCGCGGGGCCCGGCTGGTGGCCGAGCGCTTCCCGCGGTCGTACGCCGGCATCCTCACCGTCGTCGATCCCACCCTCGACCCGGTGGAGACGTACGAGTCCCTGCTCGAACTCGGCCCGCCCGCACTGGACCTGCTGCTGCCCGACGGCAACTGGTCGGCGCCGCCGCCGCGATGGGAGGGCGCTCGCCACGGCATGTGGCTGTGCGCCGTGTTCGACCGCTGGTGGACGGCCGGGCGCCGGGAGACCCGGGTGCGGCTTTTTGAGGAGTGCCTCGCGCTGCTGCTGGGCCTGCCCGCGGCCACCGAGTCCCTGGGCCTCGCCCCGTTCGACGCGCTCGTGGTGGAGACCGACGGGACGATCGAGCAGGTCGACTCCCTCAAGTCGGCCTACGAAGGTGCCTCCCGCACCGGCCTGGACGTCTTCCGGCACGCCTTCGACGAGGCCCTCGGCCACCCCGGGGTGGCCGCCCGGCAGGCGGGCGCGGCGTCCCTGGCGGAGCAGTGCCGGGCCTGCCCGCTGCTCAAGGTCTGCGGCGGCGGCCACTACGCCCACCGGTACCGGGCCGGACACGGCTTCAGGAACCCCTCCGTGTACTGCGCGGACCTGAAGATCTTCATCCGACACGTGGCCGGACGACTGGCGCGGGACACCGGGGTCGCCCGTGCGGTCCCGGTCTCTTCCGAGGGGGTCACCCCGTGATACTTCCGGAGGTCCCGGACCGGGCCCTCACCGAACTCGGCCGCACCGAGGGCGGCGCCGACACCCTCGCGCTCCTCGTCCGCGACCAGGACACGCGGCGCATGATCCTGCTGCGCGCGGTGCTCGACGCGGCGGAGACGGCCGCACCGGAGGTGTGCTCCGACGCCCGGCGGACCCGGCTGCGGCAGGACTGGGCGCTCCTCGCCGAGGCGGACCGCACGGACCGGGCGCACGGCCGACCCTCGTCGGCACGGGCGCGGCTCGTGCACCCGCTGACGGGACCGTGGGCCGCGCGCTGCCGGCACGGGCTGCGGAGGAGCCTCACGACGGACCCGGCGCGGCACGAACTCGCCCGCGATCTGTCCCACTTCAGCACGTTGGCCGCGGTGGCCGCCGCGCGCGCCGGGATTCCCTTCAGCACCCGGCTGACCCCCCGTGACGGCCTGCTCGCCCTGCCGTCCCTGGGCGCCCTGCGCACGGACCCGGACGAGACGGCGGTCGAAGCCGTCCACGACAACGGTGTCCTGACCCTGCGCCGGTCCGGTGCCCGGGACGTGGTCGTGCATCTGGAGCGCGACACCGGAGCCTGGTCCGCCGCCTCCGCCTGGACGTCGGCCTACGCGCTGCCCGGCCTGCTCCCCGGCGCCCAGCCCATGCCCCTGGAGGACCTCGACCCCTACCGCGTACCGTCGTCCGGGCCCGGTCGGCACGCGCTGGGTGCGGCACCCGACGACACCGAGCGCAAGCGCTGGTTGCAGGCGTGGTCCGCGGTGGCCTCCGTCCTGGGGACCGGCGGCGAACACCGGCTCACGGAGACGCTCGCGCTGCTGCGCTGCCTGGTTCCGCTTGAGTCGCCGCCGGGCGCGGAGGGCCGCGGCAGTTCGAGTGCGACCCGGCACGAGGCGTTCGGCGCGCTGCTGAGCAGTGTGCCGGCCACACCGGTGGCCTTCGCCGCGACCCTCGTGCACGAGTTGCAGCACTGCAAGCTGGCGGCGCTGTCGGAGATGGTGACCTTGCACCAGGCCGACGCCACCGCACGCTACTTCGCGCCGTGGCGGCCGGATCCGCGACCGTACGACGGACTGCTCCAGGGCGCGTACGCGCATCTGGGGCTCGCCGACTTCTTCCAGCGCCGTGCGCTGACGCAGGACCGGGACCGGCAGCGCAGCACGTCCGCGTGGATCCAGCACGCCCGCTACCGGGCCCAGGTCGGGGCGGCGCTGCCCGCCCTCGTCGGCTCGCCCCATCTCACGGTGCGGGGCCGGGCGTTCGTCGACGAGATGGTCGTCGCCCACGAGCGGATGGCCGACCACCCCGCGCCCAGGGGACACACGGCGCGCGCTCAGGCGTATGTGAAGGCGGCGCGCGCCCTGTGGATTCAACGCCACCCGCTCGCGACGCCCACGAATCGCTGAATCGCCGTCGTCGCCCCGTTTACTGCGCAAAGATCGTCGAGCCGAGGTGTTCGTTCATGAGGTCGTCGGACTCCCCAGAGCCGCGCCGAGGTTCTAGGATTTTATGACTATGCGCTGGAGGCCGCTGCATGTCTGAAGCTCGTACCCCGGTCAGGCAGACCGGGCGGGGGAACGCGAGGCAGACCGTCACGATCAGCTTCGCGGGGTTCAACCGGGCCTGGGCGGCGTGGATCGGGGACAGACTGGAGCGGCACGGCCTGCGCGTCGTGTACCTGCGCTGGGACGCACCGGCGGAGGAGCCGCTGGTCAACCTGCTCGGTGATCTGGCGCTCGCCGAGGGCCGCATCCTCATCCTGGTCAGCGAGTGGTACTTCCAGCTGGGCCCGCGGTCCCACGAGGAGTGGAACGCCGCTCTGCGCGAGGTCGTCGCGCCGAACGCGTCCCGGTTCGCCGCCGTGTCGATCACCAACGCCTCGCTGCCCATGGCCACCGCCGTCCTGGCACCGACCAACCTGACCAACATGGGCGCGGACGAGGCCGAACGGCGGCTCTTCGACCGGCTGGACCTGCCGGTCGACGCCGCGTCCGCCCCGGACACCTTCTACCGCGGACCGCGCTTCCCCGCGGCCACGCCCGAGGTGTGGGGCGGCGTGCCCCGCCGCAACACGCGTTTCACCGGCCGCGACGGCCTGCTGACCGACGCCTACCACCTGCTCCAGGGCAGCGAGCCCGGCGCCGGCGTCCTCACGCTGCACGGCATGTCCGGCGTCGGCAAGACCCAGTTCGCGGCCGAGTACGTGTACCGGTTCGGCTCCGAGTACGACGTCGTGTGGTGGGTCAACGCCGAGAGAAGAGTGACCTACCGCCGCCTGCTCGCCGAACTCGCCCCCAAACTGGGCCTGTCCACCGGCGCCGAGTACGGAGAGCGGCTGCGCGCGGTGCGCGACTCCCTGCGCCGGGGAGAGCCGTACTCCCGCTGGCTGCTGATCCTGGACGGCGCCGACGAACCCGACCAGATCTGGGACCTCGTCCCGACCGGCCCGGGCCACGTGCTCATCACCTCCCGCAACCCGGAGTGGGGCGAGCACAACAGCCAACTCCTCGAAGTGCCGGTCTACGCGCGCGAGGAGTCCGTGGCCTTCATCCGGCGCCGGGCCCCCCGACTGAGCGAACCCGAGGCCGACCAGCTCGCGGAGGCACTGGAGGACCTGCCGCTGCTGCTCGACCAGACGGCGGGCTGGCTCAACGACTCCGCCCTCTCCGTCGACGGCTACATCGCCCTGCTGGAGGGCGGCATCGACCAGGACGTGGTCAAGGTCTCCGCCGACTTCCCGGTCGCCTTCCAGACCGCGTGGTCGATACTGCTGAACAAACTCCGCGAGACCGTCCCCGAGTCGGTCGCCCTGCTCCGGCTGTGCACCTTCTTCGCGCCGGGCTTCATCCCCGTACGCCTCCTGAAGGAGATGCCGCACGACGAGCTGCCCGAGGAACTCGCCGGACTCCTGGACGACCCGCTCCTGTGGAACAAGGCCGTCAACCAGCTGCGCCAGTACTCCGTGGTGCGCCTGGAGTCCCACGAGTTCCCCGCCGACGAGACCAACGGCGGCTCCTCCTCCGGCGAATCCGTCTATCTCCACCGCATGGTCCACCAGATCGTCCACAAGGACATGCCGGACGAGAGCCGCCGGCAGTACATCGACGTGGTCCGACAGGCCCTGGCCGCGGCGGACCCCGGCCGCCCCACCGACACCCGCAACTGGGACACCTACGCCGAGATCCTCCCGCACCTGAAGTACGCCGACGTCCTCAAGAGCAAGGACCGGCGCGTCCAGAGCATGGTCCTCAACTGCCTGCGCTACATGTCGTTCGCGGGCGAGTACAACTCCGGGTCCAAGCTGGGCAAGCGGACCCTGGACGCCTGGCGGGGGCTGCTCGGCGACTCCCATCCGCGGGTCTGGGAGGCCACCTTCCACTACGCCAACCTGCTGCGCTCCTCGGGCCGGGTCCTCGAAACGGAGGCCCTGGAGCGGGCCGCTGCGGAACAGCTGCTCGAAGAACGGGGCGAACGCGACCTGGAGTATCTGCGGACGGTCGCCGGACTCGCCGCAGACCTGCGGATCCTCGGCCGCTACGACGAGACGCTCGAACTGGACCAGTGGCTGTACCCCACCTACCAGGAACTGCTGGGTGACCAGGATTCCCGGACCCTCAACGCCCTGAACAACATGGCGTTCACCCTCCGGCTCCTCGGCAAGTACGCGGAGGCCGTGGAGCTGGACCGCAAGACCCTGGACGCCCGCCGCCTGGTGCTGAAGGCCCGGCACCCCTGGACCCTGTCCTCCGAGATCTCCTACGCCGTCAACCTGAGACTCCTCGGCCGCTACGGCGAAGCCGAGTCCGTCCAGGCTAAGAACGTGCGCGAGTCCCGGATCGTCATGGGCAAGGACAACCCCGGGACCCTGCGGGGCGAACTCAACCTGGCGCTGTGCTGGCTGCGCGCCGGGAAACGCGCCGAGGCGGGCGAACTCCTCACGAACGTCCTGGAGGGCTACGAGCGCAAGCTGGGCGACACGGCCCTGGACACGCTGTCCGCCGCCGTCAGCCAGAACTGCTTCGCCCGCGAGCACGGCGACATCGACCAGGCCCGGGAGACCGGCGAGTCCATCATCGCCCGCTACGAGATGCTCCTGCCCGAAGGACACCCGTTCATCAGCGGAGCCCGCGCCAACCACGCCCTGGTCCTGCGCAGCGTGGGCGAGCGCGACCACGCACACGTGCTCATCGAGCAGGCCCTCGCCGACCTGACCGCGGCCGTGGGCGCCGACCACCCCTACACCCTCGGCTGCGCCATCAACGCCTCCGCGCTGCGCAACCTGGTCGGCGAGACGGAGTCCGCGACCCAGCTCAGCAGGGCCACCATCACCCGCGCCACCGAGACCCTGGGCCGCACCCACCCGCTGACCCTGTCCGCCCGGGTCGCCCACGCGGCCGACCTCCGGGCCCTGCGGGACCGCCAGCAGGCCGAGAAGACCGAGCAGGAAGCCCTCTCCGACCTGGCCGAAACCCTCGGTCCCCAGCACATCCACACCATCTCGGCCCGCTCCCGCAACAGGCCGTACTGGGACTTCGAACCGCAGAACTGACCGGCCCGCACGCCCGAGGGGCCCGGTACCGGATCGATCCGGTACCGGGCCCCTCGGCTGCCGTGCCGCGAGACCTACGCCTCGAACACCTCACGCACCAGCTGCTCCTGCTCGGCCTGGTGGCGCTTGGCCGAACCGACCGCCGGGGACGAGCTGTGCGGGCGGGAGATCCGGCGCAGCCGCTCGCCGTGCGGGACGTCGGCGCCGACCGCCAGGTCCAGGTGGTCGATCAGGTTGAGGGCGATGAACGGCCAGGCACCCTGGTTCGCCGGCTCCTCCTGGGTCCACAGGTACTTCTCGGCGTTCGGGTACTTGTTGACCTCCGCCTGGAGCTCGGCACCCGGCAGCGGGTACAGGCGCTCGATGCGGATGATCGCCGTGTCGGTCACCCCGCGCTTGCGGCGCTCGGCGTCCAGGTCGTAGAAGACCTTGCCCGCGCAGAAGACGACCTTCTTCACGGCGGCCGGGTCGACCGAGTCGTCGCCGATGACCGGCCGGAACTCGCCGCTCGTGAACTCCTCCGCCTTCGCCGCCGCCGCCTTCAGCCGCAGCATCGACTTCGGGGTGAACACGACCAGCGGCTTGTGGTCCGGGTTGTGCACCTGCCAGCGCAGGAGGTGGAAGTAGTTCGACGGGAGCGTCGGCATCGCGACCGTCATGTTGTTCTGGGCGCACAGCTGGAGGAAGCGCTCCGGGCGGGCCGAGGAGTGGTCCGGGCCCTGGCCCTCGTAGCCGTGCGGGAGGAGCAGCACTACGCCACTCGTCTGACCCCACTTCTGCTCGGCGGCCGAGATGTACTCGTCGATGACCGACTGGGCGCCGTTGGCGAAGTCGCCGAACTGCGCCTCCCACATCACGAGTGCGTTCGGACGGGCCAGCGAGTAGCCGTACTCGAATCCCATCACCGCGTACTCGGACAGCAGCGAGTCGTAGACGTTGTAGCGGGCCTGGTCCGCGGACAGGTACAGCAGCGGCGTGTAGTCCTCGCCCGTCTCCCGGTCGATCAGCACCGCGTGGCGCTGGCCGAACGTGCCGCGGCGGGAGTCCTGCCCGGACAGCCGGACCGGGACGCCTTCGAGCAGCAGTGAGCCGATCGCGAGGGTCTCGCCCATGCCCCAGTCGATCGTGCCGTCCTCGACCATCGACGCCCGGCGCTGCAACTGCGGCAGCAGTCGCGGGTGCACGGTGAAGTGCTCGGGGATGTTGACCTGGGACTCGGCGATGCGCTTGACGACCTCGGCGGAGATCGCCGTGCCGACCGCGACCGGGAAGCCCGCCTGCGAGTCCGCGGACTCGGGCGCCGACGGCTGCGAGGTGGCCTCGCGGACCTCGGTGAAGACCTTCTCCAGCTGGCCCTGGTAGTCCTGAAGGGCCTGCTCGGCCTCTTCCAGGGTGATGTCGCCGCGACCGATCAGGGACTCGGTGTAGAGCTTGCGCACCGAGCGCTTCTTGTCGATCAGGTCGTACATCAGCGGCTGGGTGAAGGCCGGGTTGTCCGACTCGTTGTGACCGCGGCGGCGGTAGCAGATGAGGTCGATCACCACGTCCTTGTTGAACGCCTGGCGGAACTCGAAGGCCAGCCGCGCGACGCGCACGACCGCCTCCGGGTCGTCGCCGTTCACGTGGAAGATCGGGGCCTCGATCATGCGGGCCACGTCCGTCGCGTACATCGACGAGCGCGAGGACTCGGGGGCCGCGGTGAAGCCGACCTGGTTGTTGATGACGATGTGGACCGTGCCGCCGGTGCGGTAGCCGCGCAGCTGCGACATGTTCAGGGTCTCGGCCACCACGCCCTGGCCGGCGAAGGCCGCGTCGCCGTGGATCGCCACCGGCAGGACGGTGAAGTCCGTACCGCCCTTGTTGATGATGTCCTGCTTGGCGCGGGCGATGCCCTCGATGACCGGGTCGACCGTCTCCAGGTGGGAGGGGTTCGCGGCCAGCGAGACCGTGATCTGCTCGCCGTCCAGGCCGGTGAAGGTGCCCTCGGCGCCCAGGTGGTACTTCACGTCGCCGGAGCCGTGCATCGACTTCGGGTCGAGGTTGCCCTCGAACTCGCGGAAGATCTGCGCGTACGACTTGCCGACGATGTTGGCGAGGACGTTGAGCCGGCCGCGGTGGGCCATGCCGATGACGACCTCGTCGAGCCGCGACTCGGCGGCCGAGTCCAGCACCGCGTCGAGCAGCGGGATGACGGACTCGCCGCCCTCCAGGGAGAAGCGCTTCTGGCCGACGTACTTCGTCTGCAGGAAGGTTTCGAAGGCCTCCGCCGCGTTCAGCCGGCGCAGGATGCGCAGCTGCTCCTCGCGCTCCGGCTTGGAGTGCGGGCGCTCCACCCGGTCCTGGATCCACTTGCGCTGCTTCGGGTCCTGGATGTGCATGAACTCGATGCCGGTGGTGCGGCAGTACGAGTCGCGCAGCACGCCGAGGATGTCGCGCAGCTTCATCAGGGTCTTGCCGGCGAAACCGCCGACGGCGAACTCGCGCTCCAGGTCCCACAGGGTGAGGCCGTGCTCGGTGATGTCCAGGTCCGGGTGCTTGCGCTGGCGGTACTCCAGCGGGTCGGTGTCGGCCATCACGTGGCCGCGGACCCGGTAGGAGTGGATCAGCTCGAAGACCCGGGCGGCCTTGGTGACGTCGTCGTCGTGGGAGGCGTCGATGTCCCTGAGCCAGCGGATCGGCTCGTAGGGGATGCGCAGCGCCTGGAAGATGTCGTCGTAGAAGCGCTCCTCGCCCAGCAGCAGGTTGGCCACCTGGCGCAGGAACTCGCCGGAGGCGGCGCCCTGGATCACCCGGTGGTCGTAGGTCGACGTGAGCGTCATGACCTTCGAGACGCCGAGCTTGTTCAGGGTGTCCTGGGAGGTGCCCTGGAACTCCGCCGGGTAGTCCATCGAGCCGACGCCCATGATCACCGACTGGCCGGGCATCAGACGCGGGACCGAGTGGACGGTGCCGAGGCCGCCGGGGTTGGTCAGGGAGACCGTGACCCCGGTGAAGTCGTCCATCGTCAGCTTGTTGTCGCGGGCGCGCCGGACGATGTCCTCGTAGGCCTGCCAGAACTCGAAGAAGTTCAGCGTCTCGGCCTTCTTGATCGCCGCGACGACCAGCTGGCGGTCGCCGTTGGGCTTGACCAGGTCGATGGCGAGGCCGAGGTTGACGTGCGGCGGCTTGACGAGGGTCGGCTTGCCGTCCTTCTCGCCGAACGACCAGTTCATCGACGGCATGGCCTTGATGGCCTGGACCATCGCGTAGCCGATGAGGTGCGTGAAGGAGATCTTCCCGCCGCGGGCCCGCTTCAGGTGGTTGTTGATGACGATGCGGTTGTCGAACAGCAGCTTCACCGGGACCGCGCGGACCGAGGTGGCGGTCGGCAGCTCCAGCGAGGCGTTCATGTTCTTGGCGACCGCCGCGGAGGGGCCGCGCAGCGTCTGGTACTCGGGGCCTTCGGCAGCCGCGGTGGCCGGGGCGGCGGCGGGCTTGGCGGCCGGCGCGGCGGGCTTGGCGGGGGCCGGGGCGGCCGCGGCGGGCTGCGGGGCGGCCGGGGCCGGCGCCGGAGCGGTGGCCGCGGGCTGCGGGGCGGCCGGAGCGGGCGCGGGCGCGACCGGTGCGGCGGGCTGGGCCGGGGCAGCCGTGGTGGTGGTCTCTGCGGCCCCCGCGGCCGCAGCACCCGCCTGGGCCGGGGCGGCAGCCGCTCCCGGCTTGTAGTCGGCGAAGAAGTCCCACCAGGCGCGGTCTACCGAATTCGGGTCCTGGAGGTACTGCTGATAGATCTCGTCGACTAGCCACTCATTGGCCCCGAACGCGGCTGCGGGATTCTTCCCGGCCGGCTCGTCGGTCGTGGTGGAACCGCCCGGCCGAAGGCTGGGAGAGCTCGAATTACTGGCTGACTGTGGCGACACGGCGGCAACCGCCCTCTTCCGCTTCACAAGGTGATGGACAGCGGGAATAAAGGCTACGCCTCCGCGACCCTGAAGGTCAGGTCGGACCGGTTCATCGTCGTGTAAGTCACATCAGAAACCGGGTTTCGAGCCTTCAAATGGCGGGAAACAAGCGTGGTTCGGCTACGAATGGAGTGTCCGGCCCCGGGCCCGTGGGCGCGCATCCGCGCAGGCGTGGGCGGACCGCACGCGCCTGTCCGTGGAAAGGCGCGTGGATCTTGTGGTTCCGCTTCGAACTTTACGTCAACTTGGGAGAGAAGGCTCTCCCGGAAGAGTGACAAGGATCCGGCAGCCCCGCTCGGATTCGGCCACGCCGATCCGGCCGCCGTGGAGATCGACCGCCCAGCGGGCGATCGCCAGGCCGAGCCCCGTGCCGCCGTCGCTGCCCGGACCGTGCGGGCGGTTGACGGCGCCGCGGTTGAACCGCTCGAAGACCCTGTGCCACTCCGAGCGCGGAATGCCGGGGCCCTCGTCGAGGACTTCGAGCTCCAGCGAGTCGGGATGCGTCCCGCGCCGCGCCCGCAGGGTGACCCGGCCGTGCGGCGGGCTGTGCTTGACCGCGTTGTCGATGAGGTTGGCGACGACCTGGTGGATGCGCTCCGGGTCGGCGAGCACCGTCAGCTCCGGCGGCGAGACGTCCAGGTGCAGATGGACGTCGGTGCGGGTGTGGCTGCCCGAGCCGGAGGCGATGCCCGCGCGCGCGGAGGCGACCATGTTGGCCTCCTTCAGCACGCCCGACAGGTACGGCCACACCTCGAACCGCTGCTTGCGCAGCGGCACGACCCCGTTGTCCAGCCGGGACAGGTCGAGCAGCGTCTCCACGAGGCGGCCGAGCCGCTCCGTCTGCTTGAGCGCCGTACGCATGGTCTCGGTGTCCGGCTCGGCGATGCCGTCCACGACGTTCTCCAGCACCGCCCGCAGGCCCGCGATGGGCGTGCGCAGCTCGTGTGAGACGTTTGCCACCAACTCCTTGCGCTGCCGGTCCTGGGCCTCCAGCTCGTCCGCCATGATGTTGATCGTCTGGGCCAGGTCGCCCAGCTCGTCACGGCGGTTCTCGCGCACCCGGCGCGTGTAGTCGCCGTGCGAGATGGACCGGGCCACCGCGTTCATCTCGTCCAGCGGCGCGGTGAGGGACAGCGCCACGAACTGGGTGATCAGCAGCGTGGCGATCATCGAGAAGACCGTGATGAAGCGCAGCTCCGTCTTCGTCTGCACCGCGATCATCGACAGACCTGTCGTGATCAGCACCGAGATGACGACCAGCGCACCCAGCTTGGTCTTGATCGAGAACGGGCGTACGCCGCCCCAGGGCTCTACGGGGCTCCTCCGTGCGGCCGACCGCCCCTCGCTCATGGCGTCGGCGTCTCCAGCGCGTAGCCCACACCGTGCACGGTGCGGATCCGCTCGGCGCCGATCTTCCGGCGCAGCGCCTTGATGTGACTGTCGACGGTCCGCGTGCCGGAGGCGTCGGCCCAGTCCCAGACCTCCGCGAGCAACTGCTCGCGGGAGAGCACCGCGCGCGGGGTGTTCGCCAGACAGACCAGCAGGTCGAACTCGGTCGGGGTGAGGTGCACGTCCTCGCTGCGCACCCGCACCCGGCGCTGCGCGTGGTCGATCTCCAGTTCGCCGAGGCGCAGGATGCCCGACCGCGGAGTCGCCGCGGCCAGCGCGGCCCGCTCCACCCGGCGCAGCAGCACGTGCACCCGCGCGGCCAACTCGCGCATGGAGAACGGCTTGGTCATGTAGTCGTCCGCCCCGACCCCGAGCCCGACCAGCATGTCGGTCTCGTCGTCCCGCGCGGTGAGCATCAGTACCGGCACCGGGCGCTGGGCCTGCACGCGGCGGCAGACCTCCAGGCCGTCGAAGCCGGGCAGCATGATGTCGAGGATCAGCAGGTCCGGCTGCCAAGCCTCGGCCGTGTCGACGGCGGCCGGACCGTCGCCCGCGGTCTGCACGAGGAAACCCTCGGCGCGCAGGCGGGCCGCGATGGCGTCGACGATCGTCTGGTCGTCCTCGACGACCAGGACCCTGCGCTGCGCGCCCGGCCCGGCCGTCGCCGTGCCGTTGTGGGAGGTATGTGTCTGCTCCATCGCCCGCCCCTGAAGTGTGCTTTCCGGAATCCGTGGGGTGATCCCATGACTGCTATTGACGCTTGAATGATCCGCGTCAGGGAAGCACACTACGGGGACAGAGCGCGCCGTCGCTATCCAGGTCGTACGGCGAGATGCACGGCGTCCGGAACGCCCCGGGCAACGGGGATCTCTTCGGTACGCACCCGTTGGAACCCGGCATTCTGCAAGGATCCTTCAAATTTCGGAGACGGTTCGGCCGACCAGACGGCGAGCACCCCGCCGGGCCGCAACACGCGTGCGCAGTCGGCCAGTCCGGCCGGTGTGTACAGCCCGCCGTTGTCCTCGGTGACCGTCCAGCCGGGCCCGTTGTCAATGTCCAGGCACAGCGCGTCGAAGGCGGCGGAGGTTTCACGCACGTACGCCACCAGGTCGGTTTCCACGATGTGGGTGCGCGGATCGGCCAGGGCCGCGGCGGACATCTCCGCGAGCGGTCCCGCGCGGTGCCAGGCGACGACCGCGGGTTCCCGTTCCACGACCGTGATCCGGCCCCAACGGGGGTTCGCGGCGGCGTGTGCGAGCGAGAACCCGACCCCCAGCCCGCCGATCAGCACCTCGGGCGCCGCCCGCTCGTCCAGCGCGTCCAGCGCGGCGTCCACGAGCAGCCGTTCCGAGCGGCCGTCGGACGTGTCCATCAGGAAACAGCCGTTGGCGATGATCTGCAACAGCGGACCGTGCCGGCGCAGCACCACCTCGCCGTACGGGCCCTCGCGGCGGTCCAGGACTTCGGGAGTGTCGTAGGCGTAGGCGGCGGTCATGCCCCCATCCTGCCCGACGCCCCGGACCGCGTCCGCGGGTCCGCCCCGGCGCCGGTGACCGCGCCCGCGGACCGGGCCCGGCGGCGTCCGCACGTGCGGATCCGCTCGTGCGCCGTCACCCCCGACGGCGGCGCCTGTCACCCGATCGCGTGGTCGGCCCGCGGTCGTGGTCCCCGTACGGCGCAGCCCGCGGCTCTGCACATGCTGTGAATCCGGGCCTCAGGTGGCGTCGGTCATAGACAGAGGTCACCGGGGCGCGAAGGGTGGGGCGGAACGGAAGGAGCGCCGCACGGTGGACGAGACCGCGGCGGCCGCGACGACGGCCGCCCCGCCCACGCCCCTGCCGGAGGTCTCGGGTCCGTCCTGGACTGCGGACACCTCGGGTCCGCGCCGGGCTCCGGACGCTTCCGGTCCGCCGCTGACCCCGGACGCCTCGGGTCCGCCGCGGGTTGCGGAGGCCGTGGGTCCGCCCGGAACCGGTACGGCCGGGCTGCTGGGCGGGATGCCGCAGCAACGGCGGGCACGGCCGGCGGCACTGCCCGCCGAAGCCGCGCCCGCCCGGCTGCCGTCCGATCGGCTGCCGTCCGTCCGCCGGCCCTGGCTGCTGCTGCCCACCCCGGCCGCCACGCCCTTCACCTTCGTCTACGCGGCCGTGCTCGCCGTGACCTCGCTGGTCGCCTCCGTCGCCGATCCGTCCCTCGTGCACGCCCTCCAGCAGGGCTCCAGCACGGACGTGGCCCACCTGGTGCGCACGCCGATGAGCGTGCTGGTGGCGAGCGCGCTGTGGATCGCGGGCGGGGTGTTCACGCCGTACGTGCTCGGCTTCCTGCTGGTTCTCACCGCGCTGGAGCGGCGGGTCGGCGCCCTGCGCGCGGCCGGAGTCTTCCTGCTCGGGCACATCCTGGCCACCCTGGCGACCGAGGTGCCCGTGGGGCTCGCGGTGCTGGCGGGACATCTGCCCGCCACCTCGCTGCACCGCCTCGACTACGGCATCAGCTTCGGCGTGGCCGCCGCCACCGGCGCCCTGGCCGGGCTGGTCGCTCCGTGGCTGCGCTGGATCCTGCTCGGCCTGATCGGCGCGACGATCGCCGGGAACCTGATCGCGTTCACGGATCCGATGACCGGCTGGGGTCACCTCATCTCGCTGGTCATCGGCGTCGCGACCTGGCCCCTGGTGCGGTACTGGCACCGTTCGCGCAACGCCGCCGCCGCGGCTGCCGCCGTGGCTGTCGCAGGTGCGGCCGTCGAGGTGGCCCCTGCGGGCGACGGCGGAGCACGGGACCCCCGCTGACCCGGTTCTCGGCTCTGCGGCCGGCCCGGCCGCCGCGGTCCCGCCGGGGCCGGGTCAGGCCGTGGGCCGCAGGTGCCGCCGCGTCCATTGCGCGAAACCGGTGAGCGGGATGCCGAGGGCCCGCGCGTACTCGGGGCGGGCGGGCTGGCCGGCCATGTTCATCCACGCGTGCCCGGCGCCCATCGGCGGCATCCCGGCGGCCAGGGCCTCCTCCTCGGTCATGTCCGGCGCGGACAGCGGGACGCCCAGCGCGCGGGAGAGCACCTCGGCGATCTCCGTCATCGACAGGTAGTCGCTCGCCAGCTCCAGCTCGACCCCGTCGAACCGCTCGGGCGCCGCGACGGCCGCGGCGGCCGCCGCGCCGATGTCGTCCACCGCGGCGAGCGACAGCCGGGTACCGGGGTTCAGGACGCTCACCAGGCCGCCCTCGACGCCGCGCGGGAACAGGAAGGCCATGGAGGGGAGGAAGTTCTCCATGAAAAAGCCCGGCTTGAGGAGGGTCCAGTGCGGGAATCCGGCCTCGCGGAGCCGGTCCTGGACGGCGCTCTTGGCGCCCAGGCTGGCTTCCAGCGTCGCCCAGCGGCCCGCGGTCCAGCCGGGCGTCCGGGTGTGCTGCCCGGCGCCGCTGACGGACGTGTGCACGAACTGCGGCACTCCGGCCGCCCGCGCGCCCTCGATGAGGTTGACGCCCTGGGTCACCTCCCCGTCGAAGTCGAAGCCTTCCGCGGTCAGGGCGGGCATCTGCACGGAGAAGACGGCGCGGGCCCCCTCGGCGGCCCGGATCACCGAGGCGCGGTCGTGGAGATCGCCGGTGACCAGTTCGGCGCCGAGCGCTTCGACGGCCTTGGCCCGGTCGGCGCTCGCGTCACGCACCAGGGCGCGGACGGGAACACCCGCTGCGAGCAGGGCGCGGGCGGTCGCTCCGCCCTGTCTGCCGGTGGCACCAGTGACCAGGACGGGTGCGGGGTCTGCGGACATGGGTCTCCTCCAGTGCTCTGCCCGACGAGAAAACGGCGGGGGCCGCCGTTTTCTTCACGGTACGATATGGCGGGGTCCGCCACTTAGCAAACCTGGAGATGACGCCATGCCCGACATCCGGCGTGCGGACGCGCGCCGCAACTACGCGCGCATCCTCGCCGTGGCCGAGGAGGAGGTCGGCGCCCACGGGGCCGGCGCCTCACTGGAACAGATCGCCCGCATCGCGGGGGTCGGCTCGGCGACCGTGCGCCGGCACTTCCCCACGCGTCGTGCCCTGCTGGAGGCGGTGTCCCGGCAGCGGATCGAGGCACTGTGCGCCCGTGCGCGGGAGCTGACCGGCGAGAGTGACAGCCGGAGCGCGCTGCTGTCCTGGCTGGGCGACGTCGTCGTTTACTCCGCCTCCGCGCGGGGGCTGGCGGCGGCGCTGGCCTACGAGGGGGCCGGGCCCGACTCGGTGTACGAGAACTCCTGCGCGACGAAGCTGGAGGAGGCGGGGGAGCCGTTGCTGCGGCGTGCCGTGCGGGACGGGGCGGTGGCGGCGGACGTCACCGTCGCGGAACTGATCACGCTCGTCGTCGGGGTGGTTCTGGCGACGGAGGGCCGGCCGGATCCCCGGGGGGCGGCGGAGCGGATGTTCCGGCTTGCGGTGGTGGGGATCAGTCCGGCGGTGTGACGTGGGTTCCGGGGCGGTTTGCGCAGTTCCCCGCGCCGCTATGAGGGTTTCTGTGGTGGGTCGGGTGCGGGTGCGTTGTGGTTTGTTGCGCAGTTCCCCGCGCCTCTGGATGCGCGGTTCCGTGTGACCCCTGGATGTGGGGTTCCCCGCGCCCCAGGGGGCGCTGGCGGGGTGATCGCTCTGGGCGAACGGGGGGTGGGGAACATACGGGGGGCCGTGTGCATTGAGTCGGCATAGCTCAACTTGACTGCCGAAGGGGAGATCATGGCTGCTGAGTCCGCGGCGTTCACACCGCTCGCCCTGCCCGTGCTGCCGCTCGACGACGAGGTCGTGCTGCCCGGGATGGTGGTTCCGCTGGACCTCAATGACACCGACGTACGCGCCGCGGTGGAGGCCGCCCAGGCCGCCGCGCGGGCGGAACCCGGGAAGCCCCGGGTCCTGCTGGTCCCACGCATCGACGGTGCGTACGCGAGCACCGGTGTGCTCGGCACCGTCGAGCAGGTGGGACGGCTGGCCGACGGCGACCCCGGCGCGCTGATCCGCGGCCGGAGCCGGGTGAAGATCGGCGCGGGGACCACCGGACCGGGGGCCGCGCTGTGGGTCGAGGGGACCGGGATCGACGAGCAGGTGCCCGAGCCGCTGCCCGGCCACGTCGCCGAACTGGTCAAGGAGTACAAGGCCCTCGCCACCGCCTGGCTGCGCAAGCGCGGCGCCTGGCAGGTCGTCGACCGGGTGCAGGCCATCGACGACGTCTCGGCGCTGGCCGACAACTCCGGCTACTCGCCGTTCCTGTCCATCGAACAGAAGATCGAACTGCTGGAGACCGCCGACCCGGCGGCCCGGCTCCGGCTGGCCACCCAGCACCTGCGCGACCACCTCGCCGAGCAGGACGTGGCCGAGACCATCGCCAAGGACGTCCAGGAGGGCGTCGACAAGCAGCAGCGCGAGTTCCTGCTCCGCCGTCAGCTGGAGGCCGTCCGCAAGGAGCTGCGCGAGCTGAACGGCGAGAAGGACAGCGAGGAGTCCGACGACTACCGCGCCCGGGTCGAGGCCGCCGACCTGCCCGAGAAGGTCCGCGAGGCCGCCCTGAAGGAGGTCGACAAGCTGGAGCGGTCCAGCGACCAGTCCCCGGAGGGCTCCTGGATCCGTACCTGGCTCGACACCGTCCTCGAACTGCCGTGGAACGAGCGGACCGAGGACGCGTACGACATCCAGGGCGCCAAGGCGATCCTGGACGCCGAGCACGCGGGCCTTCAGGACGTGAAGGAGCGGATCACCGAGTACCTGGCGGTGCGCAAGCGCCGTGGTGACCGGGGGCTCGGTGTGATCGGCGGCCGGCGCGGCGGTGCCGTGCTGGCGCTGGTCGGCCCGCCCGGGGTCGGCAAGACCTCGCTGGGCGAGTCCGTGGCGCACGCCATGGGCCGCAAGTTCGTCCGGGTCGCCCTCGGCGGTGTCCGGGACGAGGCCGAGATCCGCGGCCACCGGCGCACCTACGTCGGCGCGCTGCCCGGCCGGATCGTGCGTGCCGTCAAGGAGGCCGGGTCGATGAACCCGGTGGTCCTGCTGGACGAGATCGACAAGGTCGGCTCGGACTTCCGCGGCGACCCGGCGGCGGCCCTGCTGGAAGTCCTGGACCCGGCGCAGAACCACACGTTCCGGGACCACTACCTGGAGGTCGAGCTGGACCTGAGCGACGTCGTCTTCCTGGCGACCGCCAATGTGCTCGAAGCCATCCCGGAGGCCCTGCTCGACCGCATGGAGCTGGTCCGGCTGGACGGCTACACCGAGGACGAGAAGGTCGTCATCGCCCGCGACCACCTGCTCCCGCGCCAGCTGGAGCGGGCGGGCCTCGCGGACGACGAGGTCACGCTCGACGAGAGCGCCCTGCGCAAGCTGGCCGGCGAGTACACCCGTGAGGCGGGCGTGCGCAACCTGGAGCGGGCCGTCGCCCGGCTGCTGCGCAAGGTCGCCGCGCAGCACGAACTGGGCGAGCGGAAGCTGCCGTTCACCGTCCGGGACGCCGATCTGCGCGACCTGCTCGGCCGGCCGCACCATGTGCCTGAGTCCGCCCAGGACCCGGCTCAGCGCCGCACGTCCGTGCCGGGCGTGGCCACCGGCCTCGCGGTCACCGGAGCGGGCGGTGACGTCCTGTTCGTCGAGGCGTCCCTCGCCGACCCGGAGACGGGCGCGGCGGGCCTGACCCTGACCGGGCAGCTGGGCGACGTGATGAAGGAGAGCGCGCAGATCGCCCTGTCCTTCCTGCGCTCGCACGGCGCCGAACTGGAACTCCCGGTCGGCGACCTGAAGGACCGGGGCGTGCACATCCACTTCCCGGCGGGCGCGGTGCCGAAGGACGGTCCGAGCGCCGGCGTCACGATGACCACGGCCCTGGCCTCGCTGCTGTCCGGGCGGCTGGTGCGCACCGACGTGGCGATGACCGGCGAGGTCTCCCTCACCGGCCGGGTGCTGCCGATCGGCGGTGTGAAGCAGAAGCTGCTGGCCGCGCACCGGGCCGGGGTGACCACCGTGATCATCCCGAAGCGCAACGAGGCCGACCTGGACGACGTGCCGCCGGAGGTGCTGGACAAGCTCGACGTCCACGCCGTCACGGACGTCCGCCAGGTCCTGGAGCTGGCCCTGTCGCCGGCCGTGAACGGTGCGGAGCCGGAGGTTCCGGTGGCCGCGATGGGGGCACCTCCCAGGCGTTGAGCACTGAGGGAGGGGGCCGCCGGATGAAGGAAGGCCCGGTTCCCGTGCTCTCGCACGGGAACCGGGCCTTCACCTGCCCTGGGAGGTCAGCCGTTCGCGAGTGCCTGCACCCGGTCCAGCGCCCCGTTGAACTTGTCGTGGTCCCCGACCGTCGGTCCGGACGACGTGTACTGCCACATGGTGTAGAAGCCCCAGCCGGCCGGGAGCGTGCCCACGGTGGAGGCGTAGCGGGCGATCCACAGCGGGTTGGCGGACGCGAAGCCGCCGTAGTTGCCGGTGCACTCGGTCCACCAGCTCGTGGCCGTGTAGATGACCGCGTCGCGGCCCGTACGGGCCTTGTAGGTGTTCAGGAAGTCGGCGATCCAGCTCACCATCGCGCTCTGCGACTTGCCGTAGCAGGAGGCGCCGTACGGGTTCCACTCGATGTCCAGGGCGCCCGGGAGGGTCTTGCCGTCCTTGGACCAGCCACCGCCGTGGTCGACGAAGTAGTTGGCCTGGGTGGCGCCGCTGGTGGTGTCCGGGGTCGCGAAGTGGTACGCGCCGCGGATCATGCCGACGTTGTACGAGCCGTTGTACTGCTGGGTGAAGTAAGGGTTCGTGTAGTACGTCCCTTCCGTCGCCTTCGTGTACGCCCACTTGACGCCGCTGTTCCACAGCGTCGACCAGGCGACGTTGCCCTGGTAGCTGGCGACGTCGACGCCCTCGGTCTGGGTGGCGTCACCGGTGCTGGGCGTGCCGTTGCGGCCGTCGTGGGCCAGGACGCCCATGCCCATGTAGGCCGAGCCGCGCGCGGGGGTGGTGGCGGCCTGGGCGCTGGTGAGGGGCAGGGTGAGGGACAGGGCGGCCAGCAGCGTCACGGACAGGGCCGTGAGCCTGCGGCGGATGGTGCCGGGTCTGTGCACGGGCATGGGCGTGCCTCCGAAGAGTGTGGTGGGGGGACCGCGGACGACCGACTCGGCCGAATGGCGTGAGCATGCCAGTAACGGCCTGGCAGAGAAGCTACGCACGTAGACCGGGTCGTGGGAAGGGGCCCCGGAGGCTGCCGTTGGTCTACGCCTGCGAAATACTTACGGAGCTGGGGCGATGGCGACGCTTGGCAGAAACTTTCAGGACCGCGAAATTGATCAGGGGTGCTGACGTGCACGAGGACGCGAACGACGATGGACGGCGCGCCGCCGCCCAGGTGTCGCCGGATGGTACAGACCAGGAGTTCCTGTCCCTGGAACGGGAGATGACGGTCCTGATGCGCCGCGCCCGGGCCAGCCAGGGCGAGATGGCCCGCGAGGTCCACCCCGACCTGGAGTCGGCCGCGTACGGCCTGCTGATCCGGCTGGACGAGCAGGGCCGGCAGCGGGCCACCGATCTCGCCGCCTACATCGGCGTCGGCAAGGCGACCATGTCCCGCCAGCTGCGGGCCCTGGAGGAGCTGGGTCTGGTCGCCCGCGAACCCGACCCCGGGGACGGTCGCGCCTGGCTGGTGAACCTGACCGGCGAGGGCCGCCGCCGGGTCGGCAGGGTGCGCGAGGCACGCCGGGCCCGGTACGTCCACCAGCTCGCCCACTGGGACCCGCACGAGGTCGCCGAACTGGCCCGGCTGCTCCACAAGCTGAACGGGGTCATCGAGAAGTAGGGGAAGCGGGGGGAGCAGGGGAAGCGGGGGAGGCAGGGGACGTCGCCGGGCCGTGCGGGGCACGGTCCGGTGCCGCGGACGTGCGGGGCTGCCGGAGTTCGGCATGGACCGCCGTCGCGTCGTCGTGTGTCTTGCTGCGTCGCAGATGTCTGCGCTCCTCGCGGTCGGCCGTCTCCAGGGCCCGCACCCGGTCGATCAACGCCTGTGCGCCCTCTTTCCGCAGCAGAGTGAAGCAGTCCGTCCAGCCGCCCTCGTGGAACTTCTCCACCCAGCGTGTCGCCCCGTCCGTCAGCGCGGCCAGGGCGCGGACCTCGCCGCGGGGCACGCTCCCCGTCACCGCGCGGGCGGCGACCGACGGGTCGGCGGCGGCCGTGAAGAAACCGCCCTCCTTGTTGCGGACCGTGGCATCCGCCACGGCGTCGGTCGCCAGGGACGAACGGGGCAGCCGGGCGATGCGGTCGTCCTGGACCGGGGTGACCGTGCCGTCCGGGGACTCCAGCAGGAGGGTGGAGTCGGACAGGACCAGGTACTCCAGTGACTCCGCCGACCAGCGGGCCAGGACGACGGTCGCCTGCGGGGTGCGCGGGTGAGAAAGGTCACAGGTGTCGGCGTGTGCGTCGGCGGTTCTGGCGATCGCCCGGGAGAGAATCTCTGCCAGCGTCAGATCTCGGCAGGAAACGGTCAGTTCGATCAGTGCACCGCCGAGTCGCGCGGTGAACCAGGGGACGGAATGCAGACAGCCCGTCCCGTCCTTCGGCGGGGTCACCCCGTCCAGGACGACCACCCAGCCGCCCTGTCCTGAGGCCGGTGCGCCGACACCCGCGAAGTCCTCGTTGGGTCGGCCGGGGTCGCCGGGCTCGGAAACGACGTCAGTACGCATCCGGCCAGTCTGCACGAGCCCTTCACAAGGTCTGCGGAAGGGTGGCAACGGTCCCCGAATTCGCGCAGCCGCGCAGGTCAGGCGCCTGTTTTGCGGGGGAATGGAGCGCTCCGCGAAAACGTGGCCGGGCATACTGCCAAAGCGAGCCGTCCGCGTCCAACCGGCCTGCCGCGACCCCCGCCCGCCCATGCCGGTGGAATTTGCCCGTCAACTCCCCTCCAGGGTTCACTCCTTCGGGTGGCGGGTCAGGTGATGCACGACCGTCGGCCACCGGCACTGGGAGGGTCGGACGGACCACACCGGGTGTACACATCACCTCGGCATCGGGACGATCAGCGGGACGGCGGGGTGCCACCCGGGCCCATGGGTACACGAGTTCAAGAATGCGAGCACCGGTGCAGATGAAGCGGCCTCGGCGCACAGGCGGACAGCCGGCCTCCGAAGGGGGCGCCGCCGAGCGGACCCCCGTAGGCACCGGCCGCCCGACCCACGTACGCAACCGGCTGATCCTCGCCGTGGCCGTGGTGGCCGCGGCCGTCGCCGGGGCGGGCGCCCCGTCCCTGATCGCCGCCTCCGGGCAACTGAGCGACGCCCAGGAACTGGTGAACCTCGCCGGACGCACCGAGAGCGCGCTGACCCTCGCACACGCGCTCGCCGACGAGCGTGACGAGGTCACCTCCTTCGTCGCGGCGGGCCGGCCCAAGTCCAAGACCCCGTCCGAGGACCGCGGCGCCCGCGTCGACCAGCAGGTCGAGGAGTTGCGCGCCGACACCGACACGCCCGCCGGACTCCGCTCGGAACTGGACACCATCGCCTCCGTCCGCAAGGCCGCGCTCACCGGCAAGGGCACCGCGCTGGACGCCCACGAGGGCTACACCGCCGTCATCACCGACCTGCACAGGCTCGCCGAGGAACTGGCCGAGCAGATGCCGCCGCGGGCGGGCTCCGGAGCGTACGCGCTCGCCGAGCTGGACACCGCGGTCCAGCAGTCCGCCGCCACCCGCGGGCTGCTCCTCGCCGCGCTGAAGGTGCCGAGCACCACCCAGACGGTGATCGACCCCCTGACCGGCCTGCCCACGACGGCCGCGGTCACCTCCGACGCCGACAAGAAGCAGCGCGACGCCCTCACCGCCGCCGCCCAGCAGGCCCGGCTGCGCGCCGACGCGGCCCTCGCCGACTTCCGCGAGGGGGCGCCGGGAACCGCCGTCGCGACGTACGACTCCACGGTCACCGGACCCGAGGCCGACGCGGCCGACAAGGACCTCGCCGGCCTCACCGACCAGCCCACGCTCTCCGACGGCGAACTGGCCACCAGCACCAAGAAGCTGGACGCCGCGCTGTCCGCGCGCGTCGACCTGATGCGCGGCGCGGAGTCCTCGCTCTACCACCACCGCACCAAGGACCTGTCCCGGCTGCGCGACGACGACGTCACCGAGCTGGAGATCCGCACCGCCGCCCTGGGTGCCCTGCTGCTCGTCGCCATCGGCGTCGCCACCGCGCTGGCCCGTACCCTCACCCGCCCGCTGTCGGTGCTGCGCCGCGGCTCGGCACGGCTGGCCGAGGCGGAGGACCTGACGGCCGAGGGACCGATCGCCTTCACCGGCCGCAACGACGAGTTCGCGCGGGCCGTCCGCTCCGTCAACACCCTGCACGCGCGCGCCGTCGCCCTGCACGAGCGCGTCGCCACCCTGGAGACCGACCGCAAGCACCTGGTCGGGCAGCGCCAGAAGATGGCCGATGCGCGCCAGGAACTGCGGGACGCGCTCCAGGTCTCCCAGGCGCAGCTGGAGCAGCTGCGGGCCGGCATCGGCGGCACGTTCGTGAACCTGGCGCTGCGCACGCTCGGCCTGGTCGAGCGGCAGCTGGCCGTCATCGAGGGCCTGGAGGAGCGCGAGCAGGACCCCGACCGGCTGGCCACCATCTTCAAGCTCGACCACTTCACCACGGTGATGCGCCGGCACAGCGAGAACCTGCTGGTCCTCGCCGGTTCCGAGCGCGTCCTGAACCACCCGGGACCGGTGCCGCTGGTCGACGTGGTGCGGGCCGCGGTCAGCGAGATCGAGCGCTACGAGCGGGTACGCATCGCCGCGCTGCCTCCGCACGCCCATGTGGTGGGCTTCGCCGCGGACGACATCTCCCACCTGCTCGCCGAACTCATGGAGAACGCGACCTCGTTCTCCCCGCCGGAGCAGCCCGTGGAGATCTCCGGCTGGCTGCTGGAGAACGGCGAGGTGATGCTCTCGGTGCAGGACGAGGGCATCGGCATGACCGGTGACCGCCTGGAGCGGCTCAACGCCCGCCTCGCCGACTTCGACCCGAACACGTCGTACGGCCAGGACGGCGAGGACGGCCTCGGGCTCGGCCTGTACGTCGTGGCCCGCCTCGCCCAGCGGCACGGCGTCCGGGTGCAGCTGCGCGAGCAGAAGCAGGGCGGTGTGACGGCGGTCGTGGTGCTTTCCCAGGACCTGCTGGAGAGCGCCGCGGCGACGTCCGTCCCGTCCGCGGCGGCCACGGCCGGCGGCGCCCCGACGGTCTCGCTGCCCGGGGCGGACGCCGAGGTCAACTCCAATGTGCTGCACGGCCGGGCGCCGGACGACGATCCGTTGGTGGCGCTGGCGGAACGCGCCGTGAGCCGGGCGGCCGCCACGGACGCCCCCGCCGACCCCGCGCAGGCGCGGCCCGAGCCCGGCGATGGGCCCGCGACGCCGGAGCACCCGGTGGCCGCGGACCCGGAGAGCCCGGTGGCCGGGACCGCGGAGCACTCGGCGGCCCCGGAGCACCCGGCCGCCGGTCCGGTGGAGCACTCGGCGGCGACGGAGGCCGGGACAGCTCCGGTGGAGCACGCCGCCGTGCCGGAACCCGCGGTCTCGTCGGAGACGTTCGCCGAGACGACGATGGAGCTGCTGGTACCGAACCCCGCCGCCGTCGACGCCGCGACGGCCCGGCCGGGCACACCGGCGCCAGTGCCGGCACCCGCACCGGATCCGAGCGACGAGGCGCACGGCTACCCCGCGCCCGCGCCCGGCCCCGCCCGGACCACGGAAGCACCGGAAACGGTCCGCTCCGTGGACGCGCCCGAGGCTCCCCGGCCCACGGAGGAGTCCGGGGCTCCCCGGTCCGCCGACGGTGCCCACGGGCGTCCCCCCACCCCCGGGGCGGACGCCGGAGTCCGTGCGTCCGCCGTAGGCGGTACCGGCGACGAGGCGGCCCACGAGCGCACGCCCGACCTGCTCACCGCGAAGGGCCTGCCCAAGCGCACCCCGAAGGTCACCGCACCCGCCCAGGCACCCCGGCGGACGGCCGGCTCCGTGGACGCCGACGCGCTGCGCCGCAGACTCGGCGGCTTCCACCGCGGAGCGGAGGCCGGCCGCCGCGAGGTCGAGGCGGAGATGGCCGGGGAGACCCCCGGGACCAGCACACCCGCGGACCGGCCCGCGGAGCGAACCGCCGGAGAAACCACGGGGGGCACCGTCGAGGAGGCAAGCAGTTGACCGCGCCCAGCACCTTCGGACTGAGCCGTGAGGCCCGTAACCTGCACTGGCTGCTGACGAACCTCATCGAGGAGGTGCCGGACATCCTGTCGGTCGCGGTGGTCTCCTCCGACGGCCTGCTGCTCGTCTCCTCCGACCCCGGCCATGCCGCCGAGGCACGGGAGGCCGGCGAGTCCCCCCGCCGCAGCGGTCCGCGCGGTTCCGCCGCCGACCTCGCCACGCTCGTCTCCGGCATCGGCAGCCTCACCCTGGGCGCCGCCAAGCTGATGGACTCCGGCGCGGTCAAGCACACGATGGTCGCGATGGACGAGGGGAGCCTGTTCGTGATGTCGATCAGCGACGGCTCGCTGCTCGGCGTGCACGGCTCCGCGGCCTGCGACATGAGCGTGGTGGCGTACCACATGGCGCTCTTCGTGGGCCGGGCCGGCCACGTGCTGACCCCGGAACTCCGCAGCGAGCTGCGAAAATCCCTGGAGTCCGATGCGACGGGGAGCAGCAGGTGAGCGGTGCTCCGAAGGAGCTCCCGGTCCGCGGCGGCGACCGCAGGCCCGCCCGGGTCCGTCCCTACTCGCTCACCGGCGGCCGTACCCGCTTCGGCCACGTCCTGCTCGTGGAGACGTTCGTGGCCAGCACCGAGGCCCTGGAGCCCGCCGAGGAGCGCAGGGAACTGACGCAGGGCGACCGCCCGAGCCGGGTGATGCCGGAGATGCGGGCCATCGTCGAACTGTGCCGCCGCATGCGTACGGTGGCCGAGATCGCCGCGCTGCTGCACATGCCGCTCGGCGTGGTCCGCGTGCTCCTGAGCGACCTCGCGGACCAGGGAAAGATCCGTGTGTACGGAACCGGCACCGGTCACGGCACCGGCCGACCGGACAGGTTTCTGCTGGAAAGGGTCTTGAGTGGACTCCGTCGTCTCTGACGCCGTCGGCGTCGTTTCCCCCGTCGAGTCCGACGAGGAGCTGAAGCCCTGGCAGATGGATCGCACCCGGCCGCCCGCCGCCACCAAGATCGTCATATCGGGCGGCTTCGGTGTCGGCAAGACCACGCTGGTCACCGCCGCCTCGGAGATCAGGCCCTTGCAGACCGAGGCGCTGATGACCGAGGCGAGCGAGGGCATGGACGACATCTCCGCCACGCCCGCCAAGCAGACCACCACCGTGGCCATGGACTTCGGCCGTCTCACGCTCGACGACGACCTGGTGCTCTACCTGTTCGGCACGCCGGGCCAGCAGCGGTTCTGGTTCATGTGGGACGACCTGGTGCGCGGCGCGATCGGCGCGGTCGTGCTCGCCGACACCCGCCGGCTCAAGGACTGCTTCCCGGCGCTGGACTACTTCGAGAGCTGCGGGGTGCCTTATATCGTCGCGGTCAACCACTTCGAGGGCAGCGACCCGTTCGAGCCGCAGGACGTACGGGAGGCGTTGACCGTCCCCGCGCACGTACCTGTCATGATCATGGATGCGCGGCGCCGGATATCGGTGATCGAGACTCTGCTCGCCCTAGTCGCTCACGCGCTTGAGGAAAGCCCCGAGTAGGCCGTAGGCCGACCGTAGCCCTCCAGGAGGCATCACCCGCATGCGGAAGATACTCGTCGTCGGAGCCGGGCAGTCCGGGCTTCAGCTCGCGCTCGGACTCCAGTCCCACGGCTACGACGTCACCGTGATGTCCAACCGGACGGCCGACGAGATCCGCTCCGGCCGGGTCATGTCGACGCAGTGCATGTTCCACACGGCACTCCAGCACGAACGCGACCTCCAGCTGAACTTCTGGGAGGCGCGGGCCCCGAAGATCGAAGGACTCGGCGTCTCGGTCGCCGCCCCCGGCTCCTTCGACCCGGGCCCCGCGCAGCGGGCGATCGGCTGGGTGGGCAGGCTCGACGGGTACGCGCAGTCGGTCGACCAGCGGCTGAAGATGGCCGGCTGGATGGAGACGTTCGCGCAGCGCGGCGGCCAGTTGGTCATCCACGGAGCCGCGGTCGGCGACCTCGACTACTTCTCCCGCGTCTACGACCTGGTGCTGGTGGCGGCGGGCAAGGGCGAACTGGTGTCCATGTTCGCCCGCGACCCCGAGCGGTCCCCCTACCGCGAACCGCAGCGCGCCCTGGCGGCGGCCTACGTCCACGACCTGGGCCCGCATCCCGAGCACCCGGAGTTCGACGCGGCCCGCTGCAACCTCGTCCCGGGCGTCGGCGAGCTGATCGTCAGCCCGTCCCTGACCGCCCACGGCCGCGCGGACATGCTGTTCTGGGAAGGCGTCCCGGGCGGCCCCCTCGACGTCTTCGCCGGTGTCAGGGATCCGGGCGAGCACCTGTCCCTGACCCTGGCCCTCATGGAGAGGTACACCCCCTGGGAGTACGAGCGGGCCAGGAAGGCGGAACTGACCGACGCGGGCGGCGTGCTGGCGGGCCGTTACGCGCCCACCGTCCGCAACCCCGTCGGCCGGCTTCCCGGCGGTGGTCTGGTCCTGGGCGTGGGGGACGTGGTCGTCGCCAACGACCCGCTCACCGGGCAGGGCTCCAACTCGGCGTCCAAGTGCGCGGCCTCCTACCTCGCCTCGATCCTGGAACACGGTGAGAAGGAGTTCGACGAGGTCTGGATGCGGGGGACCTTCGAGCGGTACTGGGAGACGACGCGGTATGTCACCAAGTGGACCAACGCGATGCTTGCTCCGCCGCCGGAGCATGTTCTGGAGCTGATGGAGGCGGCCGGGCGGTTCGAGCCCGTCGCGCGGCGGTTCGCGAACGGGTTCGATGATCCGGCGGACTTCGAGGACTATTTCTATGAGCCGGAGAAGACGAAGGCGTACTTGGCCTCTGTTGCCGGGGGCTGAGTGTTGTGCGGGTGGGTGGGGGTTTGTCGCGCAGTTCCCCGCGCCCCTATGGGGGCGGGGGTGCGCTGTTTGCTGCGGGCCTGGGGATGGGGCTGTGGGGCGTTGGGTGGCTAGGGGGCTGGTTGGGCTGTCGGGGTGTGGGGGCGGGTGGGGTTTTCGGTCGGGTCCGGGCGGACCGCGCCCAGGATCGGGTTGGCCGCGATCGGGGAGATCTTGACTCGGTCGCCGGGGCGGGGGGCCTGGACGACCTTTCCGTCTCCTAGGTACATCGCCACGTGCGTGGCCTCGGGGAAGTAGACGACGAGGTCGCCGGGGCGCAGTTCGTTCAGTGGGACGCGGGCGAGGCGTGCCCACTGCTCCTGGCTGGTCCGCGGGATCGGCGTGCCGGCGTGCTCCCACGCCTGTGAGGTGAGCCCCGAGCAGTCGTACGCCCCGGGGCCCTGCGCCCCCCACTGGTACGGCTTGCCGAGCTGGCCCATGGCGTAGCGCACGGCCCGGTCGCCCTGCTCGGACGCGGGCCGCGCGCTGCTGAGCGCGCCGGAGGTCACGATCTTCTGCTGGGCGTCGGCGATCCCGTCCTGTTCGACGCGGGCGAGTTCGGCGAGCTGCTCGGCGCTGAGCGAGGCGAGCAGTTTCTCGATGCCGGCGAGCCGGGTACGGACGTCGTTCCGCTGCTTCTGCTGCCGCTCGGCGAGCCGGAGCTGCGTGTCGAGGGCCCTGCGCGCCGTGCGGACGAGGGCGTTCTGCTTCTTCTCGCTGCCTTCGAGCCGGTCCACGGTCCGTGCCTGCTCCCGCGCCAGCTGACCGATCACATGCCCCTCGTCGAGCGCCCGCTGCGGATCGCGGGCGAGCAGCAGCCGTACGTAGGGGGAGAGGCCGGTGCTGCTCTGGTACTGCTGCCGGGCGAGCCGCGCGGCGTCCCTGCGGCTGTCGTGCAGGGAGAGCCGGGCGCGGGCCAGCTCCCCGTCGAGCCGCCTGACCTCGGCGCGCTGCCGCTCCAACTGCACCGCGGTGCCGTTGTAGGTCTCGGTGGCCTGTTCGGTCTGCCGGTACAGCCGCTGAAGGTCCGTCAGCAGCTCGGCCACGGACCGCTGCGGGTCCGGTACGGCCACGGCGGGGAGCGGCGCCAAGACGGCCTGGGCCGCCACCACGGCCGTACCCACCAGACGCAGCAGCCTTCCTGACACGACATCACCTCCGATGCGGGCGGGCGTTTTGTCGTATCTTCACCCCCGCGCCGGGAGTATCGGGGGTGCGCGCGCGGTCCGCGCGCCGAGCGTGCGCGGTTCGGCGCAACCATGTCACCCGTCGGTGTCGTCCGGTGTGCCGGACCGCGGGGCGTCAGGGCCGGTCGCCGGCCGGGACCAGGGCCACCGGTGGCGGGCGCCGGCCCGCGCCGCCCCCTGGCCGGCCTCGGCGTCGTAGGCGTACTTCCAGCCCTGTACGAGTCCCAGGCGCTTGCTCTGTGCGCGGGGCACCCGGCGGTAGACCAGGACGGTGGGCGGCCCGCCGTGCGCGTCCGGCACCGGGATGCGGTACGTCTTCGGGGGATGGCCGGTGAGGCCCAGCAGCACGGGCAGCACGCGCCCGTCCATGGGCCCGCCCTCGAACGGGGTGTCCTGACTCTTCACGGCACCAGTGTCAGTCATCCTCGGCGAGCGCCGCGATGAGCGCCGCCGTCTGCGGGTCCCGGCCCGCGGTCACCGTCAGCAGGGCCACGAACTGTTCGACCAGCCAGTCGCGCAACTCGTCGAGGGGCGGCTGTTTGTCCTCGTCGAGCCAGATCAGGGAGGCCGCCTCCACGGCGGTGATCCACATCCGGACGGTCATGCGCATCCGGGGGCCGGGCTCGGTGATGTCGAGGTGGTTGTAGATGTGCACGGCGGCGGCCCGCCGTACGCCGTCCACGATCGCGCTGGTGCGCCTGGTCTCGACCACGCTGCCGCCCTGAAGGAGGGCGCTGAAGCCGGTGTCGTGCCCGTCGACGAAGGTGAGGTAGCGGTCGAGGGCGCGGGTGAGGCGGAGCAGGCGCGGGCCCTGGCGGGGCTCGTCGAAGCACTGCTCCAGCTCGTCCGCGGCGGACCCGACGGCGGCCTCGTACAACTGCTGCTTGCCTCCGGGGAAGTACCGGTAGACCAGCGGCCGGGAGACGCCGGCGACCTCCGCCACGTCGTCGAGGGACACGTCCTCGGGCCTGCGGTGCGCGAACAGCGACAGCGCGGCGTCGATGAGCTGACTGCGGCGCTCCTCGACGCTGAGCCGGCGGTAGGCGGGGGTGGGGGCCTGCGGGGTCATGACCGGCAGCGTAACCGTTCCCGGCCGCGGCGGTCGCGGGTGATCCCGTCCCCGGCGACCGCTCAGGCCAGCAGTCCCGACGACCGCCACAGCCTGCGGCCCGCGCCGCGCAGCACCCCGATGTCGTCGAGGAAGTCCGTCAGGCGCCTCGCGCCGGTCTGCATCACCTCACGGCGGTGGCCGCTGGCCTTCACCTGCGCCATCGCCTCCCGCTTGTCCAGCCCCACGTTCGGGTAGACCTCCGGGTTGACGAAGGCCACCGAGAACACCCGCGCGAACTCGCCCGAGGTGACCCGGGTGAACTCCTGGGACCACTTCGGGGCGGTCACCATCTGGCGGCGCAGCTCCTCACGGGCGTAGCGCACGTGCCGGGCCTCCTCGACGACGTGGATCCGGGTGACGCCCCGGATCAGCGGCTGGACCCGCTCGTCGGGGAAGGTCAGCCGCTGCATCCAGTCGAGGACCTCCTCGCCGAGCAGCGTCGCCGTGAAGGAACCCGGGGTCGTGGAGATGGTCTTGAAGACCCGGCCCAGGGTCTGGTGCGCCCGGTCCACCGGGTACCAGGGCGTGCCGCCGTGCGAGATCAGCCGGGCGAACATCTTGGAGTGCCGGCACTCGTCCTCGATCTCGGTGAGCGCGTAGCGCACATGGGCGCTCGTCGCGGCCTTGTCGTAGATGTGCCGGACCAGCAGCTGCATCAGGATCATCTCGAACCAGATGCCCAGCGAGGCGAGCGCCGCCGCCTCGTGCCGGGAGAGCAGGATCCGCTGCTCCTCGCTCATCCGCCGCCACAGCGGCGTGTCGTACAGCGACACCAGCTCCGGCGGCCAGAACCACTTGCCCTCCTCGAAGGGCGCGTCCCAGTCCAGCTCCTTGTCGGGGTCGAAGGAGTGCTTGGCTGAAGAGACGAGCAGGCGCTCGGCCACCTGCTCCCGGTCCTTGAGCAGGCCGAGGGCGTCACGCAGTCCGTCGAGCGCGTCGGCTTCCGTCAGGGTCGTCATGGCTCCGTCACCTCGTTACCCGGGGTACGTCCTCTCGCCCTTATGAGACTGCTTGTCAGCAAGCGAGTCAATCCCCCGCGTGCAACTTGTTGACCCGGCGTCAACAAGTACGGCATGCCGCACGGGTCCGAGCCGACCGACGCGACAGGGGTGAGCTGCGACGGCACTTCGCCGCCGGGTGGTTCGGCCGGTTCCGGCACGGCGAAGCGGACGCGATGATTGCCCGGCGCGAGCACTCGGCGGGACGGCGGGACGGCAGGGCGGCAGGACGACGGGGCGGCAGGACGGCGGGGCAGCGGACCGGCGTTCGCCGGCTCACAGGCCGAGCACCGCCCGCATCACCGCCTGGGCGATCGGCGCCGCGTTGCCGGCGCCGCTGATCTCGCCCCGGTCGGCGGAGGCGTCCTCCACCACCACGGCGACAGCCACCTGGGGCTCCAGCGCCGTGTCGGCCTTGGCCCAGGACACGAACCAGGCGTACGGCACACCGGCGTTGCCGACGCCGTGCTGCGCGGTGCCGGTCTTGCCGCCCACGGTGGCCCCCGGGATGGCCGCGTTGGCACCGGTGCCCTCCCGGACCACGCCGGTCATCAGCTCCTTCAGCCGCATGGCCGTCGCCGGGTTCATCGCCTGGCGCATCGCGCGCGGGCCGGCGGTGCCCACCGTCTCCCCGCCCTTGCGGATGGTCCGCTCCACCAGGTACGGCGTGCGCACCTGCCCGTCGTTCGCCACGGCTGCCGCGACCATCGCCATCTGGAGCGGTGTGGCCCGCGTGTTGTACTGGCCGATCGACGACAGCGCCAGCTGCGCCTTGTCGACCCGGGTGTCGAAGGTGCTCTGCGCCACCGAGAAGGGGATCTTCAGATCGGTGTCGTTGAAACCGAAGCCCTGCGCCGTCGACACCATGTCCTCGACCCCGACGTCCACGCCCAGCTTCGCGAACACCGTGTTGCACGACCACTCGAAGGCCGCGCGCAGCGAGGCGTCCGCACAGCCCTCCGCCTCGTTCGTCAGGCGCGTCCTGGTGCCGGGCAGCGTGTACGGGTCGGGGGAGTCCGTGGGCCGGTCCAGGTCCTGGACCACTCCGGCGTCCAGCGCCGCCGCCGCGGTGACCACCTTGAAGGTGGAGCCCGGCGGATAGGTCTGCCGCACGGCCCGGTTCAGCATCGGCTTGTCCGGGTCGTCGTTGAGCCGGTCCCAGGCCCGCGTCACCGACGCGTCGTTCCCGGACAGCTCGGCCGGGTCGTACGACGGGCTGGAGACCAGCGCCAGGATCCGGCCGGTGGACGGCTCCACGGCGGCCACCGCCCCCTTGCGCCGGCCCAGCCCCCGGTAGGCCGCCTCCTGCGCGGCCCGGTTCAGGGTGGTGACGACGTTCCCCGGCTCGCTCTGCGCCCGGGTGACGTCGTTCCACAGCGGGAACGGCGACAGCAGCGGGTCCGCGCCGGAGAGGATGCCGTCCTCCGCGTGCTCCAGGAACGTCGTCCCGTACACCTGCGAGGCGAAGCCGGTGACCGGGGCGTACAGCGGGCCGTCCCGGTACGTCCGCTCGTGCCGCAGCTGCTCGCCGGTGTCCCGGGAGCCGGTGACCGGGGCGCCCGACACCAGGATGTCGCCGCGCGGCTGGCCGTAACGGGCGATGGTGGCGCGGCGGTTGGCGGGGTTGCCGTCGTAGCCCGGTCCCTCGACGACCTGGACCCGGGCGGCGTTCACCAGGAGCGCCGCGAGCAGCAGGGCGCAGAACACGGCGGCGTGCCGGATGTGCCGGGTCATCGGGCCACCTCCGGGTCGCCGGGACGCCGGGCCGAGTCGCTGACCCGGATCAGCAGCGCGGTGATCGTCCAGTTGGTGACGACCGAGGAACCGCCCTGCGCCAGGAACGGCATCGCCATGCCGGTCAGCGGGATCAGCCCGGTCACCCCGCCCGCGATGACGAACACCTGGAGCGCCACGAGCGAGGCGAGGCCGGTGGCCAGGAGCCGGCCGAAGGGGTCGCGCAGGGCGAGGCCGGCCCGGTAGCCGCGCTCCACCAGCAGCCCGTACAGCAGGAAGATCGCCGAAAGACCGGCCAGCCCCAGCTCCTCGCCCGCCGTCGCCAGGATGAAGTCCGACTTGGCGGCGAAGCCGATCAGCACGGAGTGGCCGAGACCCAGACCGGAACCGAGGACACCGCCCGCGGCGAAGGCGAACAGGGACTGCGCCAGCTGGTTGGGGCCCCGGCCCGCGTCGATCGTCGCGAACGGATGCTGCCAGTCCTCGACCCTGGTGTGCACGTGCGGCTCCAGCCAGCCGACCACGACCGCGCCGAACGCGGCGAGCAGCAACCCCACCGCGATCCAGCCGGTGCGGCCGGTGGCGACGTACAGCAGGACCACGAACAGGCCGAAGAACAGCAGTGAGGTGCCCAGGTCGCGCTCCAGGACCAGCACGCCGACGCTGATCAGCCAGAGGGTGACGATCGGGCCGAGGACCCGTCCGGTGGGCAGTTGTACGAACCAGACGCGGCGGCCCGCGTAGGCGAGCGCGTTGCGGTTGGCCGCCAGGTACGCGGCGAAGAAGACCGCGAGCAGCACCTTCGCGAACTCGCCGGGCTGGATGGAGAAGCCGGAGAGCCGGACCCAGATGCGGGCGCCGTTCACCGCCGGGAAGAGGATCGGCAGCATCAGCAGGGCGAGCGCCGCCGCGCCGCTGACGTAGGCGTAGCGCTGGAGCACCCGGTGGTCGCGCAGCAGCAGGACGACGGCGATGAACAGTCCCACGCCGAGCGTGGACCACACGAGTTGGGCGGGCGCCGCCCGGTCGCCGGGCGTCTCCAGGTCGAGCCGGTAGATCAGCACCAGGCCGAGGCCGTTGAGCAGCACGCCGATCGGCAGCAGCAGGGGGTCCGCGCAGGGGGCCCGGAGCCGGACCGCGGCGTGCGCGCCCAGGGCGAGCACGCCGAGCCCGGCGCCGTAGCCGGCGGCGCCGGGCGGGACGGCGCCGGTGCGCGCGAGACCGACGGCGCAGTAGCCGTACACGGACAGCAGGACGGCCAGCACGATGAGGGTCAGCTCGATGCCGCGGCGCCGGTGGAGGGGTACGACGGGGGTGGGGGTCTTAGCCGTCGCCACGGCGGTTCCGGCCTTCGTCATGTCCGGAACCTACCTAATGGGGAGCCTTGTGCGTCTTGACGGTCAGCACCAGCGTGGCGTGAGCCCGAGGACGCGGATGTAGCGGGCCGAGCCCCAGGCCCAGGTGCGGTCCCCGAGGAGGTACCAGATGCGGTTGCCGTTCACCGGGCCGCCGGGGAACCGGCAGTAGATCGACACGATCTGGCCCCGTTGGGCGAAGCCGATCCGGCGGCTGCCGCGGTCCGGCCGGTCGTGCAGCCACAGGCCGCCGATCGCGGTGACCACGCCCCGGGAGCGGACCGGGCCGTCGCCGCCGTGCGGGGCCGCGGTGGCGGGGGCGGCGGCGAGTGCGGTGAGCAGGGTGCCGGACGCGGCGGTCGCGGCGAGGGTGCGGGTGAAGGTGTGGGTGAGGCCGCGGGTGTGGGGGGAGCGCGGGCGCATGGGGACCTCCTGGGGGGCGTGGATGAAATCAGCGAAAGTGATGAAAACGATGAAAGCCGACGAATCATCAAATCGGCCGACCGCCACGCTAGGAGTGCCGTTCTTGACGGCCCCGTCGTGTTGGGCCATCGGTGCCGGGGGTTGCCGGATGGCGGATGGTGTGGTGTGGGGTGGGGTGGGGTGGGATGGGGGGTGGTTGTCGGGTGTGGGTTGGGGGTGGCAGGTTGCGCAGTTCCCCGCGCCCCTGGGGGGAAAGGGGTGGCTGGAGGGGGTGGTCTGCGGGTTGGGGGTGGCAGGTTGCGCAGTTCCCCGCGCCCCTGGGGGAAGGGGGTGGCTGGAGGGGGTGGTCTGCGGGTTGGGGGTGGCTGGTCGCGCAGTTCCCCGCGCCCCTGGGGGGAGGGGGTGGCTGGTGTGGGTGGGTTGGGTGACGGCCGTGTTGGGGGGTGGGTGGTTGTCGGGTGTCGGGTGCGGGTCGGGGGTTCAGCGGGGGCGGCGTAGGTGCAGGCGGGCGATGGCTCCGCCGGTGGTGGCGTTGGTGAAGTCCAGGAGTGCGCCCAGTACCTCCGCCTGGCCCACCGCGATCGTCAGTCCGAGCCCGTGGCCGGTCGTCACGCCCTCTGTGCGGAATCGCTGGGGGCCGTGGGCCATCAGGTAGTCCGGGAAGCCGTCGCCGTGGTCCCGGACCGCGACGACCGGCCCGTCCACCGTCAGCACCACGGGCGGCCGCCCGTGCCGGTGCGCGTTGGCCACGAGATTGCCCAGCACCCGCTCCAGACGCCGCCGGTCGGTCTCCACCCAGGCGTCCGTGACCACCCGCACCTCGGTGTCGGTCCCCGACGCCCGTACCACCCGCCGGGCCAGCGCCGCCAGTTCCTCGGTGTCCGTCTCCAGCCGTTCCCGTCCGGCGTCCAGCCGGGAGATCTCCAGCAGGTCCTCGGTGAGCGTCCGCAGCGCCGCGACCCGGTCCCGCACCAGCTCGGTCGGGCGGCCCGGCGGCAGCAGCTCGGCCGCCGCGTGCAGCCCGGTCAGCGGGGTGCGCAGCTCGTGCGCCACGTCCGCGGTGAACCGCTGCTCGCTCTGGAGCTTGCCCTGGAGCGACGACGCCATCGAGTCCAGCGCGGCGGCGACCGCCGCCACCTCGTCCGGACGGTGCGCCGGGTCCTTCGTCCGCGGGTCGTTCACCCGTGCGTCCAGGTCACCGGCGCTGATCCGGCGGGCCACCTGTGCCGTGCCGTGCAGCCGCCGGGTCACCCGGGTCACCGCGAACGCGCCGACGGCCAGCGTCGCCGTGATCGCCAGCCCCGACGACCACAGGATCGAGGTGTCGAGCCCGGCGATGGTGTTCGCCTGCTGCGCGTAGTCGACCTCCACCGCGAGCGCCCGGCCGCCCGTGGCCGGGCCCGCCGCCCACATCGTGGGCTGTCCGTGGTGCCGGGTGACCATCGTGCCCCGCTGCCCGCCTGCCGCCAGGGTCCGCAGCGACTCGGGCAGCCCCGCCGGATCGAGGCCGGCGCCCGGCGGCAGCATGTCCCCCGACTGGTACGCCTGGGTCGCGTCGGTCAGCTGGGCCAGCGCCTCGGCCCGGGCCTGGCCGACGGTCTGGTTGGTCACCGAGGTGTGCACCAGGACACCCAGCAGCGCGGCCAGCGCGCAGCACATCACCGCGATGAAGACGGCGGCCTTCGCGGCGAGCGCCCCGGTCCACTGGGGCAGTGCGGGCCGCCTCATCACGATCCCTGGGCCGACGGCGACGGCGCCGGTGATGACGACGGTGTGCGGGCGGGTCCACCCCCGCCGGTGCGCAGGAACTCGTCGCGGGCGAACACCATCGCGCGCTGCTGCGGATCCCAGGTCCAGGTCGTGCGGTACTCGTAGCCGGAGATCCCCGCGGGCGAGCGGACGATCACGGTACGCCCGGCCAGCTCGACCCCGACGATCGCGTCGTTGTCGGCGAGGACCTGGACCAGCCGGTGGCCTTCGACGGTGTAGACACGGATCGCGGTCTGGTTCGTCGGGTACAGCCGGAAGCCCAGTGCCAGCTCGTCGCGGCCGTTCCCCGTGAGGTCGCGGTAGTACGCCGGCAGCAGCGGGCACCGGCTCCGGTCCCCGCCCGCGGCGCAGTCGGCGATCCGGTCCGCCGCCCCGTGGTACGGGCCCTTCGAGCCGTAGCTGTCCGGATGCGCGGCGATCTCCGCCCGTACCACGGCGACCGGGTCCACCTGGTGGATGTCGTCCCCGGGCACGGTGACGCCCCGCACGGGCTCTCTGCTCGCCACGTCGTACGGCCAGGCGGGGCTGGACGCCGGCTCCAGGCCGGGCCAGAGCCTGGCCGGGCCCGCGGCGGTCGGGGTGGGGCCCGCGGCGCGCAGCCCGCCCGTGTCGCCGCAGCCGGCCGCCGCCACCGACAGCAGGGCGACGGCCAGCGCGGTACGGGCGGCGCGGGCGGGGGGACGGCGTGGCACGGTGCTCCTGGGACTCGGGGTCGGTGGGGACCCGTACACCCTATTCGGCGGCAAATCCTTTTTGTGCACCCGAACGGCGCAACACGGCAGAGGCGGCTCGGCCTGCCCGGATGCCCGTGGCACCGCCCGTCCGCGGGGGCACCGCCGGCCGGTGGCGCAGGAACCTGCTCCTTGCCCCCGGGGCGTCCCGCCTGTTCCATGGTCGGGGGGTGATGGCGCATGAGCGGACTGCGCGTGGTGCCGGACCGGCGGCAGGGCCGGGAGCGGTTGTACGTCTGTCTCCAGGACGGCAGGAACATCGCCTGGTACGACCGGGCGGCGGCCCGGGTCAACCTGCTCAGCGAGGACCGCAGACAGGACGTCCTGGAGGTGCTGGAGCCCTTCCTGACCGGCGCGGTGAGCGTGGGCCCGCCGCCCGTCCCGACGCCCGCCGAGCTGGCCCGGCTCTCCCTGCACCCGGACGACGACCTGGCCCCGAACCGCCCCGGCGAGGCGCTGCTGGTGGACCTCGACCGGGACCCGGGTCCGGCTCGGCGGCTGCGTCCCGACCCGCGGCGCCGGGCCCTGCTGGCCGAGCAGACGGTCGGCGAGGTGCTGGACGGCCTGGACGGCGCCGGCTGGCACGTCCTGCACTCGGTCCCGCTGCCCGGCGGCGACCGGATCCACCACCTGCTGATCGGACCGGCCGGGATCTTCGCCCTGCACAGCCTGTACGCCCGCAAGCAGCGCGTCCTGGTGACCGACCCGCTGGTCGCGCTCGGCCGCCGCGAGGCGCACCCGGTGCTGCGCCGGGTCCGCTCCGACGCCGACCGCGCCTCGTACGCCCTGACCGCTGAGGTCCGCCCGGTGCTCGTCCTGGTGGACCCGGCGGACGTCACCGTCACCGTCCGGCCCCGCGAGCTGCGCGTCCTTAGGGACTCGGAGGTCGCGGCGCTGGCCCGGCTCGGCGGGGTGCTGAAACCGGCGGACGCCGAGGCCCTGCACGCGCTGGCCCGCGACCGGAACACCTGGCTGCGGGTGTGAGGGGCGGCGGCCCCCGTCAGGGCAGCTCCGCGGCGCGTGCCGGGTCCAGCAGCGGAGCCATCAGGTCGCCGAAATCCTTCAGCCGCGCCGCGACGTCCTGGGCCCGGAAGGCCAGCCGCTCCGGCTGCCGGCAGTCCGCCACCTCGTCCCAGGTGACCGGCGCGGACACCGTCGGCTCGGCCCGTGCCCGCAGCGTGTAGGGCGCGGCCGTGGTCTTGCTGCCCGCGTTCTGGCTCCAGTCGACGAACACCTTCCCCGGCCGCAGACTCCGGGTCATCCGGTGCACCACCAGCCGCGGCAGCGCCCGCTCCGCCTCCACGGCGACCCCCTTCGCGTACTCCGAGGCCCGCTCCGACGAGGCCCCGCGGACCGCGGCGAGCAGATGCAGCCCCTTCGCCCCGGAGGTCTTCGCGTACGCCTCGACCCCGTCCGCCGCCAGCCGCTCCCGCAGCCACAGCGCGACCTCGCAGCAGTGCACCACCGTCGCCGGGGCGCCCGGGTCCAGGTCGAACACCAGCCGGTCGGCCCGCTCGGGGGCCCCGATCAGCCACTGGGGGGTGTGGAACTCGGCGACGAGGTTGGCCGCCCACATCAGCGAGGGCAGGTTCTGCACCAGCACCATCCGGGCGGGCCCCTCCGACCGGGGCACCTCGGCGGTCGTCACCCACTCGGGCGTGCCCGGTGGCACGTTCTTGGCGAAGAACACCTGCCCGTCCGGCCCGTCCGGATAGCGCAGGAACGACGCCGGCCGGTCGCGGAGGTGGGGGAGCAGCGCCGCGGACGTGGTCGCGTAGTAGTGCAGCAGCTCGCCCTTGGTGAAGCCGTCCGCCGGGTACAGCACCTTCTCCAGGTTGCTGAGCGCGACCCGTCGCCCCTCCACCTCTGTGATCGGCGTCATAGGATGACAATCTCAGATATCTGCCGCCATAACACCAGGAAAGCCTGGAATTGGAAGGAAGGGTGTGGAACGTGCGATCCATTTGGAACGGCGCCATCTCCTTCGGTCTCGTCAGCATCCCGATCAAGCTGGTGAACGCCACCGAGAGCCACTCGATCTCCTTCCGCCAGATCCACACCGAGGACGGCGGTCGCATCCGCTACCGCAAGTTCTGCGAACTGGAGGACCGCGAGGTGAGCGGCGCGGAGATCGGCAAGGCGTACGAGGACGCGGACGGCTCCGTCGTCCCGATCTCCGACGACGACCTCGCCCACCTGCCGATCCCGACCGCCCGCACGATCGACATCGTGGCCTTCGTCCCGGCCGACCGGATCGACCCGCTCCAGATGGGCTCGGCGTACTACCTCGCGGCCGGCGGCGCCGCGGCGGCCAAGCCGTACACGCTGCTGCGCGAGGCGCTCAAGCGCAGCAACAAGGTCGCCATCGCCAAGTACGCCCTGCGCGGCCGGGAGCGGCTGGGCATGCTGCGGGTGGTGGGGGACGCCATCGCCATGCACGGGCTGCTGTGGCCGGACGAGGTCCGCGCCCCCGAGGGCGTCGCCCCGGAGGCGGACGTCACGGTCCGCGACAAGGAACTCGACCTCGCGGACGCCCTGATGGACACCCTCGGTGAGGTCGACCTGGCCGATCTCCACGACGAGTACCGGGAGGCCCTGGAGGAGGTCGTCGCCGCGAAGGCGGCCGGTGAATCACCCCCCGAGACGCCCGTTCCGGCCACCGGCGGCAAGGTGCTCGACCTGATGGCCGCGCTGGAGAACAGCGTCCGGGCGGCCAAGGAGTCGCGGGGCGAGGAGGCGGCGGAGCCGGCGGCGCGGGCGGCGGCCGGCGGGCCGGAGGAGCACGCCGAGGTCACCTCGCTGCCACGGCGCCGCACCGGCCGCGCGGCCCCGAAGGAGACGGGCGCCCGGAAGACGACGGCCGCCGCGAAGAAGACGGCGGCGAAGAAGACCGCCTCCGCCGGGAAGAAAACGGCGGCCAAGTCCGCCCGGACCAAGAAGACGACGGAGAAGGCGACCGCCAAGACCGCGTCCGCGGACGCGACGGCGGGCAAGAAGACGGCGGCGAAGAAGACCGCCGCGACCCGCAGGCGCACCGCCTGAGCCGGGCCGCGACCCGCGGGCACGTCCTCCGAGCCGCCCCGTGCCCGGAGTCCCTGCCGGTGCGCCTCTCGGGCCGGACGCCCGCCGTCAGGACCCGTCCCCCGTGTCCGCCTGCACCTCCTCGTACTGCCCGAGGAACCGCGGCGCGCCGTTCGTCACCCGCCACAGGAACAGGCCCGGGGTCACCTGCACCGCGCCGGTGTCCGAGCTGAAGGCGAAGGCCCTGGTGACGCCGTGGTATTTCAGCGCGCGCAGCCGGTGGGCCAGGCTGCCGGTGTCCAGCTGACCCGTGCCCATCGCGGTCAGCGCCGCCACGAGGAGACCGGCCACGTCGTACGCCTCCGCTGCGCCCCGCCCGACCTCCTGGACGCCGTACCGCCGCCGGAACGAACTGACGAAACCTGCCGCTGACTTCATCCGCGCCGGGTCCACGAACGTCGTGGCGACGACCCAGCCCTCCGCCGCCGCGCCCGCCGCGTCCAGGAAGCCGGGGTCGCCGGCGCCGAGGACCGGTTCGGTCGCCGCGGGCGTGCCGGTGAACCCGGCCGCCCGCAGCGCGCGGGCGCAGGTGGCGGCCCGCCGCGGCGAACTGCCGCAGTAGACGACGGCCTGCGACCGGGCCGCCTGGGCGGCCACCGGACCGAAGTCGTCGGTGTCCGCGGCCACCGGATACGTGCTGACCGAACCGGCGGACGACAGCGGCGGCGTCAGTGCCTGGACGATCTGCCAGCTGTACTCGGCCGTGGCCCGGTCGTCGATCAGCGCGGTACGGGTGGCCCGGCTGACGGTGCTGAGGTAGTGGACGAGCGGGGGGCCCATCGCGTAGTCGGGCGCCCTGACCTGGAACACGGCCGGCTCGGTGACCGAGTTCATGCCGTACAGGGTGTAGGCGCCCGCCCACGCGGTCAGCATCGGCACGAGGGCGCCGTTGTAGGTGTCCCGGACCGCGAGCGCGGTGGCGTCGGACGTCGGCCCGACCACCGCGCCCGTCTCGCCCGCCGCGACCAGCCGCTTGGCCAGCTCCTTGGCCCGGTCCGTCTCGCCGCGGTCGTCGAGGGCGGTGACGGCCAGGTCGTAGCGGCGGTCCGCGCGTGCGTTGTGCTGCTCGGCGGCGAGCCGCACACCCCGCTCGACCGCGCTGCCGAGCGCCTTGCCGGGGCCCGTCAGGTCGGCGTGCACGGCGACGGTGCGGGTGGGCCGGGGACCGTCCGCGCCCGCCCCGGCCCGCCGGCCGGCCAGCCAGGCGGCGCCGCCGCCCACGGCCAGCACACCCGCCGTCGAGGCGCCCAGCAGCAGGAGACGCCGCCGTCCGCAGGCGGGTCGCTCCTGAGCTGCGGGCTCCCGCGGTGCGACCTCCGGTGGTGCGGGCCGCTCCGGCTCCGGCAGGTTCAGGACCTGCGCCGAACGTTCGGCGATCACCGCGGGCAGACCGGGCGGCAGCCAGTCGTCGGCGTCGGACCCGGACCCGCCCAGGTCCGCGCGCAGCCGAGGCACCGTCGGCCGGTCGGCCGGGGCCTTGGCGAGGCAGCGGGCGATCAGCGTGCGCAGCGCGTCGTCCGGGACGTCGTCGAGATCGGGTGGCTCGTGGATGGTGCGGTACAGCGCGCCCGCCGCGCCGCCACCGCCGAACGGCGGCCGCCCGCTCGCCGCGTAGGCGAGCAGGCAGCCCAGCGAGAACACGTCGCTGGGCGCGCCCACCTCCTCCTCGCGGGCCCGGGCCTGCTCGGGCGAGAGATAGCCGGGGGTGCCGACGATCACGTCCGACGCGGTCAGCGCGGTGGCGCCGCTCGCCCGGGCGATGCCGAAGTCGATCAGGCGGGGGCCGTCGAGGGCGAGCAGGACGTTCCCGGGTTTGACGTCACGGTGCACGAGCCCGGCCGCGTGCACGGCGGCGAGCGCGTCCGCGAGCCGGGCACCGAGTGCCCGCACGGTGTCCGGGGGCAGCGGCCCGTACCCGCCGACCGTCTCGGCGAGCGAGGGCCCGGGGACGAAGGCGGTGGCGATCCAGGGCGCGGGGGCCTCCGGGTCGGCGGCCGTGACGGGCGTCGTCCAGCGGTCGTCGACCCGGGCGGCGGCAGCGGCCTCGCGGCGGAACCGGGCCCGGAAGCCGGGGTCGGCGGCGTGCTCGGCGCGGATCACCTTGACGGCGGCCAGCGCGCCGCCGGCGGAACGGCCGAGGTAGACGACGCCCATGCCGCCCATTCCGATCCGGGCCAGCAGGCGGTACCCGCCGACCGACTCCGGGTCGGCGGCGGTCAGCGGCCGCATCGCCACCGGGCCCCCGCCCGCGACGCCGTCACGCCGTCCTCGGCTGTGGTGCCTGGTCCGGGGCCGGGCCCAGATAGTGGAAGGTGCCGTCGAGGACCTGGTGCACGAAGCTGGCCGGCGTCTTCAGCGTCGGCGGGCTCCCGTCCGCGGCGGCGAACGCGAAGTCGCGGGTGATGCCCTGGTACTGGGCCTTCCCCAGCGGGCCGATGAGCGCCTTGCGGGCAGGGCGCTTGCCCGCCGTCGCGGTGAGCTGCCGGATCAGCAGGTTCGCCGCGTCGTAGCCCTCGGCGGCCCAGAAGCCGGGGCCGCGTCCGTACCGTTCGCGGAAGGTCTGGGCGAAGGAGCGGACGTCCGTCGCGCCCGGCCCGATCGCGCTCGCCACCACCGTCCACCCGGCGGCGGCCGGTTCGGCGGCGAACCGGGCGTCGAGGGCGGGTTCGGCCGCGTACTTCGGCCCGTCGAACCCGGCCATGCCCCGCGCCGCCCGGATCGCCCCGTCGACCGGACCCGCGTACACGAACGCCTCGATGCCCGCGGACCGCATGTCGGCCAGTACGCCGGTGAGATCGGTGGTGCCGGCCGGCACCACCCGCGGATACGTCGTGCCGCGGTACTGCCGGACGAGGAAGTTGACCATCTGGATGGTCATCCAGGAGACGTCGGCGCCGCCGCGGTCCAGCAGCACACCGACCGGACTGGCCGCGCTGGTCGTCTCCAGGTGGAAGGCGAGCTTCATGGCGACCACGCTGTGCAGCGGCCGGCCGCGCACGAAGGAACGGATGTTCTGTACGAGGTTCAGTCCGGCGGACATGCCGAGCACGGGCAGCAGGGCCGCGTCGTAGACGGGCAGGGCGGCCTGGGTGGTCGCGTCGGTGCCCGACCCGATCACCGCCAGGACGTCGGTGTCGTCGACGAGCCGCTGGGCCGCCGCCGCGGCACGATCGGCCCGGCCCTCGTCGTCGGACGACGTCAACCGCAGGGTGAACGGCCGGTCGGCGCGGGCGTTGAACTCCTCCACCGCGATCCGGGCGCCCTCCTGCTGTGCCTGCCCGGCCGCCTTGCCGGGGCCGCTGAGGTCGGCCTGCATCCCGATCGCCCAGCCGGGCCCGGCCGCCGCCTGCCGCCCGCCGCCGCGCAGCGCGGCCCAGGCCGCGGCACCGCCGCCGAGCGCGAGGACGGCCACGCCCCCGGAGACGACGGCGAGGAACCGGCGCCGGGACGGGTCGCCCTCGCGCACCGGTCCCTCGATGATCGTGGCCCCGATCTCGGGCAGCGACAGCATCTCCGCGGACCGGTCGGCGACCATGCGGACGACGCCGGCCGGCAGCCAGTCCGCGGTCCCGGACGGCACGTCCTCCACCAGGGCGGCGTCGAGACCGTCCGGCGTGGGCCGCTCGGCCGGGTCCTTGGCGAGGCAGCGCCGCAGGACGGCGGCCAACTCCTCGTCCAGGCCCTCGAGATCGGGCTCGTCGTGGACGGTCCGGTAGAGCAGCGCGTCCACCGCGCCGGCGCCGAACGGCGGCCGGCCCGTCGCCGCGTACGCCAGCACACAGCCCAGCGAGAACACGTCGCTCGCCGGACCGAGCCGGTCGCCGCCCGCGGCCTGCTCGGGGGAGAGGAAGCCCGGGGTGCCGACGATCACGTCCGACGCGGTCAGCGCGGTCGCGTCGCTCGCCCGCGCGATGCCGAAGTCGATCAGTCGCGGGCCGTCGGCGGCGAGCAGGATGTTGCCCGGCTTCACGTCCCGGTGGACCAGCCCGGCCTCGTGCACGGCGGCCAGCGCGCGGGCCAGCGCCTTCCCCAGGACCCGCACCGCCCGCGCGGGCAGCGGCCCGTGCCGGCCGACGGCCTCGGCGAGCGACGGGCCGGGCTCGAAGACCGTCGCCAGCCAGGGCTGTGCGGCGTCCGGATCGGCGCCGGTGACCTTGACCACCCACGGGGAGTCCACCCGCCGGGCGGCGTCCGCCTCGCGGCGGAACCGGGCCCGGAAGTCGTCGTCGTGCGCGTACTCGGCCTGGATCACCTTGACGGCGGCGAGCGCCCCCGAGCCGGCGCGGCCGAGGTAGACGACGCCCATGCCGCCCTCGCCGAGCCGGGCCAGCAGCCGGTGCCCGCCCAGGAACGAGGGGTCACCCGGGCGCAGGGAACGGTCGATCACTTGGGGTCCCCCAGTTCGCCGCGCACCGCGGTCTCCATGGCGGCGACGGCCCGCGCCTGCGCGGTCAGCAGGTCGCCCTGCGCGTACCCCGTGCCGCCCTGGACGGCGACGGCTATGGTCACCGGTCCGAGCCGGACCTGGTCCCAGAAGTAGTTCATGTCCCCCTTGCCGATCTCGGGATTGCGGTACTGGCCCACCTCCAGCAGGACGTCGTCGGCCGAGGTGTTCCCGTTCGTTCCGTAGCCGGAGCCGATCGAGGTGAGACCGATGATCCGTTCGTCGGCGCGCAACTGCTGGTCGGGACAGCGCAGCGCCTCCTCAAGGGTCTCGGACATCTCCAGGTCGGCCTGGGCGGTGGTGCGGTGCACGGTGACGGTCGCGGCGGTGCGCACCTCGCCCTTGCCGCCGGCGGCCGGGAGCCGGGCGTAGCGGGTGAGGCTGCCGAGCACGTCGGCGGGGAGCGTCCGCCGCTGCCAGACGCAGTCGGTGGCGAGGACCGGCCAGTCGGCCGGATCGCTCTCGTACGGGGTGCGCCGCTCGTAGCCGGGCCCGTAGCTGTCGGGGCCCGCGGTGACGGCGCGCAGCAGTCGCACGGCCTGCGACCGGTTCGCGGGCAGCAGCGCCGGATCGGCCTTGAAGCGCGCGTCCCCGGCGGCCTGCTGCCCGGATCCGGCACCGCTCCCGGACCCCGCGGAGGCCGCCCCGGACCCGGCCGTCGTGCCGTCGGTCGCGGCCGAGGTGGCGGCACGGGGAGTGGTCCGCGGTCCGGCCGCGTCGTTCCCGCCGCCCGAGCACCCCACCAGCAGCGCCGCGCAGACGATCACCACGGCGGACCCCTGTCTTCCGCGCCCGAGCGCTCCTGCGTACGTCACGATCCTCCGTCCCACGCCGTCCTCCCGCCCGCACCGGACACCGGTACGCGGCGGCGGACATCGATCAACTCATCTTTGCGCATGGGGAGATGGAGATGCGACGGGCCGCCCGAGTCGGCCCTCTCACACCGCTGGGAACCGGCCCGTCCGGTCAGCACCGTTCTGCGGGGATCCGGGGCTGCGGAGATCCGGGCTGCGGAGACCAGGAGGTCAGTGAAGTCAGGCGGCTCAGGGCCGGGCGGCGTGGTCCTCCGGAGCGGGCGGCGTCGCGGCGCCGTGTGCCGGTTTGCGCCAGGTTCTGATCTCGGTCGCCGGCAGGCACTCGGTGAAAAGGCCGCCGGGTGACGCCTGCCGCAGCACCGCCCGGAGGTCCCGCTCGAACTCCGCCAGCCGGCCCTCGAAGAGGTGCGGTGCGGCGGAGGACCGGGAGAACACCCACGCCACGATGTCGTCCGCGGTGCGCTCGACCACCGCTCCGCCCGGGACGACGTGCCGGGCGGGCGCCTCGAACCCGGCCCGCGCGAGCACCAGGTCCTCGCGTCCCGGAGTGCCGTCCGGCAGCGTCCCCCGGCCCGCCCGGCGCACCGGCCCCAGATACCGCCGCACCAGCGCGTGGATCTCCGCGGCGGGTGGGGCGGGATGCGCGGGCGACGGCGGCCGTGGCGGTGGAACCGACTCCCCGGACGCGTCCTTGAGGTCGCTCACGACGACGAACGCGCCGCCCGGCTCCAGCATCCCGAAGACGGCTTCGGCGACCCGGTCCCGGTCGGTCCAGTGGAAGGACTGCGCGAACACGGCGGCGCGGAAACCGCCGAGGCCGGCCGGCAGATCCTCGGCCCGGACGGCCACCCACCGCGCGTTGGCCACCCCGCGGTGTTCGGCCGCGCGCCGCGCCTCGGCCAGCATGTCCGCGTCGGGGTCGACGCCGACGGCCTCCTCGACGAACGGCGCCACGGCCAGCAGCACCGTGCCCGGCCCGCAGCCCACGTCGAGCAGCCGGCCCCGCCCGTCCAGACCGAGGGCGGCGGCCAGGGCCGCGGCGAAGCCCGGGGCGTACGGCAGCCGGCCGCGCTCGTAGAAGGCCGCACTGCCGCGGAACAGCGTGCTGTCCCACTGCCATCCCTCGGGCATCCCCGTTCCCTTTCCGTCCTTGTGCCGAAGCAGGCGAAGCATACGGAAAGGCACCGCCCGGCAGCCGACCTTTTCCCCCAGGAAGGGCCGAGGCATCGGCCAGGGGGCGTCGGGCTGCCGGGCGGTGCCGACCGCGTCCGTCACCGGACGCTCGTCGTCAGGCGATCACGCGGTGCTTGCGGCGGAGCGTGAAGTACGTGCCCGTGGCGCCGGCGGCCAGCAGCCCGCCCACACCGAGGTACACCGGAAGGGTGGCACCGGAGGTGCCGGTGGTCGCGGCCGTGTTCTGCATCGGGCCCGCGTCGATGCTCGTGGCGACCGGGGCGACGGCGCGGATGGGGCCGACGGACTTGACGGAGCCGTCCGAGTTCAGCAGCACCTGCTTGTCGTTGGAGTGCCGGAAGTCGAACATGCCGTTCAGGGAGCCGGCGGTGGCGTCGAACGAGTGGTCGCCGATCCGGCCCGTGCTCCAGTTGTCCTCGATGAAGCGGGTGATGGAGGACTGGTCGGTCAGGGTGTGGTCGACCTTGTTGACCTTGCTGTACGGGGAGATCACGAGCAGCGGCTGACGGGTGCCGGGACCGCAGCGGTCGGCGTAGCCGCCGGACGCCTTCGGGCCGTTCTGGCACGCCTTGCTGTCGGTGGACTGGCCGTTGGAGCCCAGCGAGGTGTCCGTGGAACCGTTGCGCGGAGCGACGTAGGCGTGGTCGTACCAGCCGTCGGAGTCGTCGTAGGCGACGACGATCGCGGTGGACTTCCACTGCGGCGAGCTCTGGATGGTGTTGATCTCGTTGACCAGGAAGTGCTGCTCGTCGGTCGGGTCCGAGTAGCCGGCGTGGCCGTCCTGGTACTCACCGGCCTTGAGGAAGCTGACGGCCGGGAGCTTGCCCGCCTTCGCGACCGCGTCGAAGTCGCTCAGGTCGTAGTTGTGGTTGGCCTGACCGCTGTGGCCGATCTCGTCCACGTTCTTCGGCGGCAGGTGGTGCGGGTTGGCCGTCGACTTGTAGTACGAGAAGGGGTTGTGGTGCGGGCTGTAGTCGGCCACGGACGCGCCACCGAGGTTGGTGTGCGTGGTGTCGCACTTGGCGTAGTCGGTGCCCTTGCCGTCCCAGGCCGTGGACGGGCGGAAGCCGCCCTGGAACCAGCCCCAGCTGACGTCCTTCTTGTTCAGCAGGTCACCGATGTTCTGGCCCTGCATCGAGGCCAGCGCGCTGGTGGACTTGTGGTCGCTGTCGGAGCAGTCGTCGTAGGCCGGGTCCGGGTCGTTGATGACCGTGCCGACACCCTTCGCGTCGGGCGACTTGACCGCGTACGAGTCCGGCGTCGAGGTCTGCTTGGGGTTCTCGGTGCCGGTGGACGGGTCCATGGAGACCACGCCGTGCGTCTGGCCCGAGACCAGGTTCAGCGCGCCGGGCGTGGAGGGGCCGTAGACCGAGCTGTAGGAGCGGTCGTTCAGCGTGTACTGCTGGGCGTAGTTCCACAGCGCGGTGACGGTGTTGCCGTCGTAGTAGTCCATCACCAGGCCGGGCTCACCGAACAGGCCGCCGCTGCACTTGTCGACCTCGGTGTTCTCCACGTACTTGTCGGCCTTGCCGCCGTCGGCGGCCAGCTGCTCGGCACCGTAGGAGTGGTTCTGGTCGCAGGTCATGGCCTGGGACGGGGAGAGCCGCTTGGGCGCGTACTGGTTCGGGTTCTTCGTCAGCAGCCCGGCGTGCGCCAGGGTGTCGATGTCCTTCGGGGTCTTCTTCGCCGCCGTGAACTTCGTGCCGTCGGTGTTGGCGGCCTTCGGGTACGTGGCGAAGTAGTGGTCGAAGGAGACGTTCTCGTCGAAGAGCACGACCACGTGCTTGATCGGGGTGGTCGTCGAGGAGTGGTCCTGGTGGTTGCCGTGGCCGTGGCCGGCCGGCACCGCGGCCCAGGTGGGCGCGGTTCCGCCGAGGACGGCGAGAGCGGCGGCTCCCACCAGCGCCCCCAGACTCCTGATCGTTGTTCTGCTTGCCTTGCTGGCCATGCTCGTTCACCCTCCGGGCGAATATTCAGTGAGCTGTACGGCCACGCATGTTTCGCCGCCCGGACGGCATGTCGGCGGAAGCGTGGTGGCGGCCGGGTGAACAAGGGGTCAGGGAAAATGGGCCGAACTTTGACCGCTTATTGACTGGTCGAGCGTCGAAGTTGTCTGCATCGAGTCAGGTGAGCAGGGCGCGTCCGTACCAGTCCGCCGCGTCCCGCACACCGGGCAGCGCATAGAAATAGCCACCGCCGAACGGTGAGATGTAGTCGGTGAGGGGTTCGCCCGCCAGCCGCTTCTGCACGGTCTCGAACTGCCGGACGACGTCCTGCTGGTAGCAGCAGAACAGCAGGCCCATGTCGAGGTTGCCGTTGCTGTCCGTGCCCAGGTCGTAGTTGTACGGGCGGCGCAGGATCCGCTGGTCGGTGGTGGCCGCGGTACGGGGGTTGGCGAGCCGTATGTGCGCGTCGAGGGGGATGACGTCGCCCTTGGGGTCGGCCGCGAAGTCGGGGGTGTCGTGCTCCGCTTCGCCGTCCAGGGGAGCGCCGGACTCGCGGGACCGGCCGAACATCCGCTCCTGCTCGCTCAGCGAGACCCGGTCCCAGAACTCCACCAGCATGCGGATGAGCCGCACCACCTGGTAGCTGCCGCCGACCGCCCAGTCGGGTTCGCCCGCGCCCTTGCCGACCCACACCAGGCCGTCCATCTCCCGGGCGGTGGTCCCCGGGTTGGCCGTGCCGTCCTTGAAACCCAGCAGGTTGCGCGGGGTGCCGGAGGGGCGGGGCGGGCTGCTGAAGCCGTCCAGGCGCCAGCGGACCTGCATGCCGCCGCGGGTGTGCCGGGCGATGTCGCGCAGGGCGTGCAGCACGGTGTCGCTGTCGTCGGCGTGCAGATGCAGGCTGAGGTCGCCGTGGCACCATTCGGGGCGCAGGTCGTCGTCCGGGAAGGCGGGCATGGCGGTCAGCCGGCGCGGCTTCTGTTTCGTCAGCCCGAACCGGTCGTCGAACAGCGAGGCGCCGACGCCGACGGTCACCGCCAGCGCGCCGGACGGCAGCCGCTCGCCGAGGATGCCCGAGTCGCTGGGCGGGGCGGTGATGCCCACCGGCGCGGGGGTGCCGCCGGAGGTCAGGAACCGGGCCCGGTCGGTGAGGGTGCGCAGCACGTCGGTCAGCTCGGACCGGCTCTGCGCGGTCAGGTCGAAGGAGACGAACACGCTGGTCCGGCGCGGCGGCGCGATCACGGACTGCTGGTGGACGCCGTGGAACGCGACGACGGGGGACGCCCCGGTCCCGGCGGTGGCGTCGGACGCGGTCGCCGGGACGGCCGCGGCGGCGCCCCCCGCGGCCAGCCCCGCACCCGCGAGCGCCGCCCCGCGCAGGAACCGGCGCCGGCCGACTCCGTCCGTACCCTCGGCCGTACTCACACCGTCCTCCGCGGATCGCACAGGGTCGCCACCGACGCCAGCCGCTCCACCAGGTCGCCCAGGACCGCGTCGACGTCCTCGCGCTGCGTACGGCTCAGCCGGTCCAGCGGGGTCCACTCGCCGCCGTGCCGGAAACCGTCCAGGGTGTGCCCGGCACGGTCCAGCTCACTGTCCAGACCGGACAGATCGGCGTACCGGGTGGTGAGCAGGGGGCGCAGCCGGGACAGGACCTGACGGGTGCCGTCCAGGTTGGCACCGGCGGTGGCCAGATTGCTGCCGCTGCCGTAGTCGGTGCGGCCGGTCAGCTCGAACTGCACGGTGTTCTCCAGGATCTCGTGCGCCCGCAGGCCCAGCTGGGCCGGGTCCATCCGGGCCTGCGCCCAGCTGTCCCGCAGCCCCGCGACCGCCTTCACCAGAGCGGCGGCCGGAGCGCGCAGCCCGGCGGCGGACTCGCCGTGCCACAGGCCGTACTCGATGCGGTGGAAGCCGGCGAAGTCCTTGTCGTGCACCCCATCGGGCAGCCCCGCGTCGGTGCCGTTGATCTGCGCGTCCGCGTCACCGAAGGCGTCGTACGCCGCGCCCAGCCGCTCGTACTCCAGGTGCGCGGGCAGCCAGGCCGTCCGTGCCGCGGACAGGTCCCCCCGGTCGATGGCGTCCTGGAGCCTCGTCGTCAGCCGCACCACGTCGGCGAGCCCGCTGCCCACCCACTTCTGGTAGGCGAGCGCCGGCGGAATCAGATCGTGCTCGGTGACCGGGGCCGCCGACGGGCCGCCGCGGCCCGCGGCGATGCGGACGGTCGGCCCGGTCACGGCGTCGGCGTCGTCGGGGATGCACTTGAAGGCGTACGCACCCTTGCCGACCCGGACGGTCAGCTCCCGTGTCGTTCCGGGGCCGATGTCCTCCACCTCGCCGTAGACGGCCTGGCTCTGCGGATCCTCCAGGAACACCTCGGCGGAGCCCCCGGTCGTGTTGTGCAGGTCGAACACCTGGACACCGGGCGCGGGCGCGTCCCAGCCACGGCCGCAGTCGCCCGACGACACCTCGACGGTGGTGTGCGGCAGACCGCCGGAGTCCGCGTGGGCCGGCCGTGATCCGTGCGTGACGGCCAGCACCCCGGCCACCAGGCACACCAGGACGACACCCGCGACGCCCCACACACGCCACGACCTCCACCTGAGGCCGGACAACACCATCCGGAGCCTCCCGGGGTCGTACCGTACGTCGATCACGTCATGCTAGGCAGCGGATCGCACGCGAACGGCCGTCCAAAGAATCCCATGACCAAGAGTTCCCTCCTGATTCACCGGACGTCCAGTGACCGGGACCACAGGGCGCGGCCGCTGGTGGGCGGGGGTGCGGTGGCCCGGTGGCCCGGTGGCCCGGTGGCCCGGTGGCCCGGTGGCCCGGTGGTGAGGTGGCCCGGTGGCCCTGTGGTGCGGTGGCCCCGTGGCGCCGGCTGCCGGTTCCTGACTGTCCGTCAGTATCGGGAGAACCGGCGGGCCGCTTCCGGTTCGTCCTCGTACGTGGACTCTCCCGCCTCGGCACGGGCGGCTGCCGCGGCCGTGGCGGCCGCCCGGACGAAGGCGGCGACCGCCGGTGCGTGGGCGTCCTGCGGCCAGGCCATGGCCAGCACGGCGGGCTCCTGGTCGACCACCGGCCGGAAGGCGATCTCGGGCCGTGGGTAGCGCCGGGCGACCGAGGCGGGGACGAAGCAGACGATGCTGCCGAGTTCGACGAGCCGGAAGATCTGCGGCAGGTCCGAGACGCTGTGCGCGCTGTCGGTGGTGTCCGTGGTGTGCGCGGTGCTCGTGGTGGAGATGCCGGGCCCGGGTGCGTCGGGCTGCTGGTGGGTCGCGGCCCAGTCGTGCGCGTCGAGGACCGGGCCCTGGTCGGCGGGGTACCCGCCGGGCAGGCTCCGGCCCGCCAACTCGGCCAGCCGCAGGGACGGCCGGGCGGCGAGCGGGTCGGTGGCCGCCAGGGCGATCACGAAGGGCTCGGTGAGCAGTGGCTCGGAGTCCAGGCCGCGGTCGTCGAAGGGGGCGAGCATCAGTGCGGTGTCGGCGCGGCCGTCGCGCAGCGCCTGTGCCTGTTCGCCGATGCGGCCGAGGACCAGGGTGACCGGAAGGGCCTCCGCCGCCGTGGCGTACGCCTCAAGGATCCGGTGCAGCAGACCGCCGTCGATGTCGGCCTTGAGCGCGAGACGCAGCTGGGGTGCGGGCTCGCCGGCGTGCCGGGCCCGGCGGCCGGCGGCGCTGACCGCTTCGAGCGCGGTCCTGGCCTCCCGCAGCAGGACCTCTCCGGCCGGTGTGAGCGCGACCTGGCGGGTGCTGCGGGTGAGCAGGTGCACACCGAGTCCGCGCTCCAGCTCCCGTATCGCACGGGACAGCGGCGGCTGCGCCATGCCGAGCCGGTCGGCCGCGCGCCCGAAGTGCAGTTCTTCGGCGACCGCGACGAAATACCGGAGCTGCCGCGTCTCCAACTCACTCATACCCACAGGGTATCAACGGTGCTCGGATCGGTCCTTAAGATCCACCGCCAGGCCGGGTTGACTGGCCGCGATCCGCCGCCCGCGGACGTCCGGCACATCGGCGCCACCGGGGCGGCACGGGGGACCGGCTGACTTACAGGAGATGAAGCCATGCGCGCAGTCGCGGTACGGAAGACCGGCGACACGCCCGGACTGATGGAACTCCCCGTTCCCCGCCCGGCGCCGGGAGAAGTCCTGGTCGAACTGGCGGCGGCGTCGGTGAACCCGATCGACGTGGGCATCGCCGGGGGATACTTCGAGGGCCAGATGCCCCATGTGTACCCGCTCGTCCTGGGGGTGGACGGCGCGGGCCGCGTGGTGCAGGCCGGGGAAGCGGTGCGCGGGCTGGAACCCGGCGACATCGTGCACGGCCAGTTCCTCCGCGCGCCCCTGGGCCACGGCACGTTCGCCGAGTACGCGGTGGTCCCGGAGCACCCGGAACAGGGGGCGCTGCTGCGGATCCCGGACGGCATGCCCGCCGACATCGCGGCGGCGCTGCCGACCGCGGGCATGACCGCGCTCGGCGTCCTCGAAGCCATCGGCCCGCGGCCCGGCGGCTCGGTCCTGATCACCGGTGCCACCGGCGGGGTGGGTGTCCTCGCCGTCCAACTGGCCGCCGCCCGCGGCATGGAGGTCATCGCGACCGCCCGGCCCGACGCCGACGGGTGGATCCGGGGGCTCGGCGCCGCCCGCACCGTCGACCACACGGCCGGCGACGTCGCCGGGCAGGTCCGCCGGACCCATCCCGACGGGATAGACGCCTTCCTCGACCTCACCCGCGACCAGGCCGGCTTCGGTGACTTCGCCGGACTCGTCCGCGACGGCGGCGCGGCCGCGTCCGTGACCTTCACCGCGCCACCGGAACTGCTCGGTTCGGAACGGATCGCCGTGAGCAACTACGCGATGCAGGACAAGCCCGATCTGCTCGCCCGGATCACCGAGGAAGTCGCGTCGGGCAGGATCACGGTCCCCGTCCAGCGGACCGTCTCGCTGGCCGAGGCCCCCGAAGCGCTGACACGGAACGCCGCGGGCGGCGCCCGGGGCAAGACGACGGTACGCATCTGATCCCGCAAGGCCCGCAAGGCCCGCAAGCAAGGAGAGAAGTCCCCATGGACTACGTCAAGCTCGGCACCACCGGCCTCGACGTCTCACCGATCGCGATCGGTGCGATGACCTACGGCGAGCCCGGCCGCGGCCACCCGGTCTGGTCACTCGGCGAGGAGGACAGCCGCCCGCTCGTCAAGCACGCCCTGGAGCAGGGAATCAACTTCTTCGACACGGCCAACGTGTACTCGCAGGGCTCCAGCGAGGAGATCCTCGGCCGTGCGCTGCGGGACTTCGCCGACCGCGACGCCGTCGTGATCGCGACCAAGCTGCGGAACCCGACGCGCTCGGGCCCGAACGGCAAGGGCCTGAGCCGCAAGGCGATCATGACCGAGGTCGACCACTCGCTGCGGCGCCTCGGCACGGACCACATCGACCTGTACCAGGTCCACCGCAACGACCACTCGACCCCGCTGGAGGAGACCCTCGAAGCGCTGCACGACCTGGTCAGGTCCGGCAAGGTCCGCTACCTGGGCGCCTCGTCCATGCCGGCCTGGGAGTTCGCGAAGGCGCTGCACCTCCAGCGCGCGCACGGCTGGGCCCGCTTCGTGTCGATGCAGGACCACTACAACCTGCTCGCCCGCGAGGAGGAGCGGGAGATGATCCCGCTCTGCCTCGACGAGGGCGTCGGCACGGTCGTCTGGAGCCCGCTGGCCCGGGGCCGCCTCGCCCGCGCGTGGACGGACGCGAGGGCGACCGCCCGCGGCGGCGACGACGGGTTCGCCGACATGCTGTACACGCCGGTGACCGAGGAGGCGGACCGCGCCGTCCTCGACGCCGTCGGCCGCATCGCGGACGCGCGGGGGGCCGGGCGCGCGCAGATCGCCCTCGCCTGGCTGCACGGCAAGCCGGTCGTCACCGCCCCGCTGGTCGGGGCCAGTACGACGCGGCAGATCGACGACGCGGTCGCCTCACTGGCGATCGAGCTGAGCGACGAGGAGATCAGCGCGCTCGAAGCGCCCTACACGCCCCGCCACGACTTCCAGGGTGTCTCCGACGACGCCGAACTCCAGGCCATCATGGCGCGCCTGCCCCAGTTCACGCCCGCGAGCTGAACGCCCCGCGCCGTCGGCCGGGCCGTACGCCGTACGCGGTACTTGAACTGTCGCGCGCCGTGCATGCCCGCCCGTCCCGCTGCGAGTCACCCCGCTGCGAGACGCCCGCTGCGAGACGCCCCGCAGCGGGCCGAGCCGCACGCCGACGCGCACGACGAGCCGCACGACCGCTGGTGACGGATCTACCGGTGCGCGACTCTTCCGGTGCGCGACGCCGCTGCCGGGTGCCGGCGGTTCACCGCGGTGCGGGCGCGGCGGATCCGGCCTCCTGAGCCGTCGCCATCGGAAAACGTACGTGCGTACGGGATCGCGGCCGTGCCACGATGGCGTCGGGAAGCGAGGTCTCGTGGACGAGTTGAGGCGATTCCGCCTGGCGCTGGTCGCCTGGGCCGCGGGCGGAGCGGCGGCGAGCGCGTCCGCCGCGGTGGCGCGGGAACTGGCCGGCGGTGTGCGGACGGCCGTGCTCGTCGAGGGAGACAGCGACCGGACCGCGCTCGAATCGCTGGCCACGCGCCACGGCCGTGACCTCGCGGCGGAGGGCGTCGCGGTGGTACCGCTCGGCGGCGCGACGAACATCGGACGCTTCCTGAACGTATGCGGTCCTCCGGGCCTCGGTCTCCCGCTGGCCGGGCTCTGCGACATCGGTGAGGAGCGGCATTTCCGGCGCCATCTGGAGCGGGTCGGGATCGGGTCCGGTCTCACACGTGCCGACCTGGAGGCACTGGGGTTCCAGGTGTGCGTCGCCGACCTGGAGGACGAACTGATCCGCGCTCTCGGGCCGGAGAGCGTGCGGCAGGTGATCGAGGCCCAGGGCGAGACCCGCCCCTTCCACACCTTCCAGGGCCAGCCGGCCCAGCGGGAACGGCCGGTGGAGCACCAACTGCGGCGCTTCATGGGCACGCACAGCGGCCGCAAGGCCCTCTACGCGCAGGCGCTGGTCGCCCACCTCGACCTCGAACGCGTACCCCGCCCGCTGGAGCGCCTGCTCACACACGTCTGACCCGGCCCCTGCGCACAGTGGCTCGCCGCTCGCCGCTCGCCGCTCGCCGCTCGCCGTGAGTACGTTTCTACGTCACGTAGTAGCTTGAGCGGGAGGGCGGACGGCCCTGTCGGTGCGGAAGGACTGGGAGGTGCCGGGTGACGGGCGGCAAGGACGGCCGGGGGGAGGCCCGGCGGCGTGCGCGGGGTGAACTGGAAGGGGAGGTGCTGGCGGCCTTGTGGGCGGCCGGCGGCCCGGTGTCGGCGGCGGTGGTCCAGGAGCAGGTGACCGGAGCCGCGTACACCACGGTGCTGACGATTCTGACCCGGTTGTGCGACAAGGGCCTGGTGACCCGGCGGCGGGAGGGCCGCGGCCATGCGTATGCGCCGGTCGACGACCAGGCCGGACTGGCGGCGGCGGGGATGCATTCCCTGCTGGACGAGGGCGGGGACCGCGCGGCGGTGCTGGCCCGGTTCGTGTCGGAACTGTCGGCGGAGGACGAGCAACTGCTGGAACACCTGCTGCACGGGGATCTCCGCGACCGGGGGTGAGCCTGTGTTCTGGCCGGTTCCGATGTATCTGCCGCTGCTGGTGAGCGCGCTGCTGGCGCTGGCGGCACCCTGGGTAGGGCGCCGCATGCCGCCCCGTGCGGGGGCGTGGGCGATGGTGAGCGCGGCGGTCGTGGCAGCCGGCACGTGGGTGACCGAGCTGGCGATACTGGCGTTCACCGCGGTGGGCCAGGTGCCGCTGGTGGCGGCACAGGGACCCTGGTCGGTGAGTGTGCTCGCGGCGGAGGACCCGGTGAGCCGAGAGGTCGCCGCGGCGTGTGCCGGCGCGGTGCTGGTCCTCCTGGTCAGCGTGAGCATGGCGTCCTGGCGCCGGGGGCGGGCACTGCTCGGCGTCTGGCGGGAGTGCCGGGAACTGGCGGTGGGCGGTGACCTGACCGTCGTCGACGATCCGGTGCCGACCGCGTACGCCGTGCTCGGCATGCCGGGGCGGGTGGTGGTCTCCTCCGGGATGCTGCGGCTGCTGGACGCCCAGGAACGGCAGGCCGTACTCGCCCATGAACGGGCGCATCTGCGCCACCGCCACCACCTGTTCTCGCTGGTGCTGCATCTGGCGGCGGTGGTGGATCCCCTGCTGCGGCCGTTGGAACGGGCGGGGGCGTTCGCCGTGGAGCGGTGGGCGGACGAGGAGGCCGCGGCCGTGGTGGCGGACCGCCCCCTGGTCGCCCGGACGATCGCCCGCGCGGCCCTGGCCGCCAACCGGGCCGGACGGGCCGCGCTGTCCGCGACCGGCGGACCGGTGCCGCAGCGGGTACGGGCACTGCTGGCCCCGCCGATGCCGCGCCACAACACCGCTGTGGTGGCGTTCGCGCTGCTGATGGCGGGGTGTTGCGGGAGTCTCGCGGTCACGGCACATGACACTGAACGATTGTTCGAGGCGGCGATGCACGCCCAGTCCGCCGCGGCCCGCCCGCACATGCATTGACCGTGTCGCCGCGAGCCGCCCGTACACGTGATGACGGGGGCGTCGCGACCCGCCTGCACACGCGAATGACCAGGCCGGCGCGGACGTACCAGGCGCGCCCGGTGCCCGGATGCTGATCAACGGACGCCGATCAACGGGCCGAGGTGGTGTCCTGCTCGTCCCGTGCGGGCGAGGGCGGCGACGCCGCGGCGGCCCGGCGGCGGATCAGGTGGCGCGTCACCAGGACCACCAGGACGACGGCCAGCGCGGCCAGCACGAACAACTCGTACCGCTGGATGGTCGGATACAGGGTGTCGATGTGGTTGCCGGCCAGGTAGCCGAGGGTCACCCAGGTGCCCACCCACAGCACCGCGCCGAGCGTGTTGAAGAGGAGGAACCGGCGCCAGGGCATCCCACTGAGCCCGGCGATGATGCCGTTGGCCTGGCGCAGGCCCTCGATGAAGCGGGCGACGGTGATGACCTTGCCGCCGTGCCGGGTGAAGAACTCCTCGGCCTTGGCGACGCGCGCGGGGGTGAGCAGTACGTAGCGGCCGTACCGGTTCACGAGGCGTTGGCCGCCGTAACGGCCGATGGCATAGCTGACGTTGTCGCCGAGTATGGCCGCGACCACCGCGATCACGGCGACCGTGACCACGTTCAGTCTGCCCGCCCCGGCGTACACGGCGGCCGCGATCAGCACGGTCTCCCCGGGGACCGGCACACCGAAGTCCTCAAGGAAGATCAGGGCGCCGACCGCCGCATAGCCCCAGTGGTCGAGGAGCGGGGCCAGGTCGGCGAGTATGCCCGGCAGCGGGGGCGCGGTCATCGCGGATCACCCATGCACACCGAGCGTACTGGGACCGGCCGCGCTTCGCCGGTTCGGCGTCCGCCGGCGTCCACCGGCGGGCCCACGACGCTCACGACGCCGCCGCGCAGGGGGTCGGCCCCCTCGCCCCACGGTGCGTTCCCGCTGCTCAACCCAATATTCTACAACTCGTAGTAGATTCGCCCGTACCTGCACCCGTACCTGCGCCACTCGCCACCGATCAGCCTCGCCGCCGATCCATCGGATCCCGATCCATCGGTCCCAAACCCTCGGATCCCGAACTCATCCGATCTCCTTACCTGGCGGCGGTTCCTCAACTTCTACAACATGTAGTAGCTTCGGCCTCGGTACGCCGCCATCGCGTCGTGTCCCGAGGCCGCCGCCCGTGGACCTGGCTCCGGGCCGCCCATGACGCCGCCCTGGCCCGGGGACGTCCGGCCGTGCCCGTGTCCCGTTCCCCGTCAGGAGGCTGATCGACCGTGCCCGACCGCCACGACCCGCTGCCGGGCTCGGTGCCGTCGCCGTCCGCCGCGCCACCGCAGCGGCTGACGGCCTCGACCCCCCGGCGGATCGTCGTCATCTCCGCCGGCGTCGGCGCCGGACACGACGGAGCGGCCGCGGGACTGGCCGACCGGCTCACCGCGCACGGATTCCTGGTCGACCGCCACGACTTCCTCGACCTGCTGCCCGCGCCGGCGGGCCGACTGCTGCGCGGCACCTACCGCCGCCTGCTGACCTGGGCGCCGACGGGCTACCAGCGCCTGTACGCGGCAACCGAACACGCCGCGCGCCCCGGCCTGGTGTGGCGGGCACTGCTGCGCAGTGCCGAGCGCCGCACGCTGCGGACGCTGACACCGGACACCTGGGCGGTCGTCTCGACCTACCCGGGGGCCAGTCAGGTCCTCGGCGCGCTGCGGCGGCGCGGCCTGCTGACGGTGCCGGCCTGCACCTACCTGACCGACTTCTCCGTACACGCCCTGTGGGTCGCCCCCGGCGTGGACGCACACCTGGCCGTGCACGCCATACCCGCGCTCCAGGCCCACGCCCGGGGCGCGGCGGGTGTCACGGTCGCCGGCCCCGTGACCGACCCGCGCTTCACCCCCGCCGACGGGCGGCGGCCCGCCGCTCGCGCCCGGCACGGCCTGCCCGAGCACGCGTCCCTGGCCCTGCTGGTGGCGGGCTCGTGGGGAGTCGGCGCGGTCCGGCGGGCCGCCGCCGAGATACGGGACGCGCAGGTCGCGGTGCCAGTGGTGGTCTGCGGACGCAACCAGGCCCTCGTCGAGCAGCTGCGCCGGGACGGCATCGAGTACGCCTTCGGCTGGGTGGACGACATGCCGGGCCTGATGCACGCCTGCGACGTGCTGGTCCAGAACGCCGGGGGACTGACCTCGCTGGAGGCGTTCGCCGCCGGGCTGCCCGTGGCCAGTTACCGCTGCATCCCAGGTCACGGCCGTACCAACGCCGAGGCGCTGGAGGAGGCGGGGCTGGCCGCCTGGATCCGGCGGCCGGAGGACCTGGGCCCCGTGCTCGGCGAACTCCTGCACGGACCGCGCGGCCGGGCCCAGCGCACGGCGGGGCTGGCCCTGCACCGGTCCGGCCCCGGCCCGGTGCCCGCCATCGCCGCACGCTTCGGACGGACGCCGGCACCGGCAGCACCGCTGCCCACAGCGGGCCACCCGGTCGGCGCACGGTCGTCCCGCACATGGCGCGGCCCCGGCGACGCACCGTCCCGTACGCCGCGCCGCGCGGGCGATGCCCCGTCCTCCGGGACCAAGGTGCGCCGACCGGGCGATGCCCCGTCCGGGACCACGGTGCGCCGACCGGGCCGACGCCGGTTCGCCCTGGCCGCCACCGTCGCGGTGGCCACCTTCTCCCTGGGCGTCGCCGCCCCGTTGGCCTACGCCTACGCCGAAGCCCCCGCCCGGTTCACCGCGGTCGCCCACTACCTGGACGGAGACAGGCGATGACCCCGGCCCGCTCCACGCTGCTCGCCTCGGCCGCGGTCCTGCCCGCGCTCGCCGCGGTGCACGCCGCACCCGCGCTCTCCACGTTCGGGCCGCTGCGCAACACGGTCATGCCGCGCCTGGCCGGGCAGGGGCGCCCGGATCACGTCGCCCTCACCTTCGACGACGGTCCCGACCCGCTGTCCACCCCGTACTTCCTCGGTCTCCTCGCGGCGCGCGGGGCCCGTGCCACCTTCTTCCTGCTCGGCTCGATGCTGGCCCGCTCGCCGGGACTGGCGAGGGAGATGGCCGCCGCCGGGCACGAGATCGCCGTCCACGGCTGGCATCACCGCCCCCTGCTGGTGCGCGGCCCGCGCGCCACCTACGACGACCTCGCCCGCGCCCGTGACGCCGTGGCCGACGTGACCGGCAGGCCACCACTGCTCTTCCGGCCCCCGTACGGGGTGATGACCACCGCGGCCCATCTGGCCTGCCGCCGCCTCGGCCTGACCCCGGTGCTGTGGACCTGCTGGGGCGAGGACTGGCGCAGAAGGGCCACTCCGCGAACCGTCCAGGACACCGTCCTGCGGGACCTGCGCGGCGGCGGCACCATCCTGCTGCACGACTCCGACTGCACCTCGGCCCCCGGCTCCTGGCGCACCACGCTGCGGGCACTGCCCCGCATCCTCGACGCCTGTCAGGCGCGGAACTGGCAGACCGGCCCCCTGCACGAACACGGCGTACCCGGCCTGCCCGGACTGCCCGGCGTACCCGGCCTGCGGGGGTGCGGCGCCGGGCGGGGCGTCTGACGGGAAGCCGCCGGCGGGCCGGGCAGACATCCGCTTCCCCCGGCCAACGACCGAACCGAACCCGCTACTGGGCGCGATGGTCGGCCGGCGCCACGGTCAGCCGGGCCGCCCCCGAGCGCGAGTGCCGTTCGCTGAGGACCGCCTTGGCGATGACGATGACCAGAGCGATGACGACGACCGGCACCGTGGCGGCGTACGCGTGGGCGTGGTGGAGCAGCCAGGCGGCCAGGAAGGCGCCCGCGCTCATGGCCGCGACGTTGCCGACCCAGCGGCGTACCTGGCTGCGGTTGAGGGTCCCGCCGGCGAGGCCGGTGAAGATGTTGATGAAGGTGGCGGTCGCGGCCGTGGTGGAGACCCCGGGGACATGCATGGAACGGATCGCATTCATCTGCAGACCCATGCCGAAGGCGTTGATTCCGACGAGGACCGTCATCATGGTGCCGGAGAGAGCCGTGGGGTGGGTCAGCCACAGCCCGAGGAAGACGAATTGCACGGCGAGCACACCGACGAGAACATCCGTCACGCGCCGCGGCCACACCACGGACACCTGGTCGTCGTCGATCTCTTCCTCGCCGTCGAAAGCCTTGAGGATCCGGACGGCTGCCATCGCGCCGACCGCGAACGCGGCCAGCGAAACACAGACGCGGACCGGGTCGGGACCGTAGGGCGGACGTATCCCGTCGAGACCGGCTCCCAGGAAGACGATGTTCCCGGTCTGGAAAGCGGAGAACACCTTCCCGAAGCTGAAGAACATGATCGCGTCGTACATGCCGGTGGAGAAGGCCAAGGCCACGAGCAGCCAGTCACGCAGCGCGATGAGCGATGCGGGGGCGTGGTGGGCCGCCCAGTCCGTGACCCTGTCCGGACGAGGGCCGATGGCCTCGGACGGGGACTCCGACGGCGCGGGGATACGGATCGCACCCTGCCCGTCCACGGATTCGCCCCCCGGGCCCCCGGCCGTTCTCTTGGACGTCTGAGCGTCACCCGGATCGCTGCCATCGCCCGTGGGCGGTTCGAAGGCTGTCCTGTGCATGCCTTCCCTCCAAACGCCATTGTTCGTGGTGGTGCTGTTATGCAATTCCCGCCCGGGTGAAAAAACCAGCCTCAGCAGGGCCTCAATGAAAGTCACGCGGGAACCTCACCAAGGTAAAATCCCCTGGTGGGACACTGGATCGGTGCAGCCCGACGGCAGATCGATTCTGTCAATCAACCAATTTGCGGGGTGTATGGAAACCGGGCCGGCACGTACTTCTTCCACTCCCACGTCGGCATCCGACTCGACCAGGCCCTGTCCGCGCCGCTGTCACCACGGATCCCGCAGAACCCCTGTCGTACGACGACGAATGGGCCGAGGGACGGTGAGGCGTGGGGTACGCGGCTCAGGATGCCCAGTGCCGGTATGCCTCCACCCAGGCCCACCCCTCAGGCGCGGGTTCGGGCAGCGGTAGGTCGAGAAGGCCGATCGCCTGACGGTGTCGACCGCGTCTGCACAGGGCAACGATGCCGCTGCCGGACCGGAGCCGGACGGCGGTGACGGCTACGGTGACGCCGAGCACGGCTGTGTCGAACGGGAGGGCGAGGCGGTCCTCGATGACTGCCTGGAGAGCGGCGAGTTGTTCGTACTCGCCGTAGGCATCGACGATCGCCTCCGCGACCATGGCGTCGAGTGCGGCGGTGGCGGGCCTCATCGTCCGCGGTGCCTATCCGCGCGCAGGAGTTCCGCGAGGCGGGCGCCGACAGGCGTGATACTTGGCAGGGGCTCCTGAGCGTAGTGACTCTTCTTGCGACGGCGCAGCAGTTCCTCCCCATCCCGCTCCCAGGTGAACGCGGGCTTGCGCAGGAGTGCGCGGAACACGGCGTCGGCGCTCTCGGGGTGCCGCTGGACCAGGCGGCGGATGACCATGGGGGAGACGGAGTCGTCGTTCAGGTACTCCCGGAGCCGCGTCAGGTAGGTGCGGTCACGGGCCAGAGCGGGATCGGCGAACAGTGCGTCGAGGCGGCCGAAGTCGGCGTAATAGCAGATGCCTTCGGTCTCGTCACAGATCACAGCGACGTCGTCCGCGTCGAGAAGCTCTTCGGGCAGGCTGCTGAGTTCGTCAAGCGAGGGCCCGCTGCTCCTTGCCTGCGCGGCGGCCTCGTCGTCGAGTTCGGCGAGGACCTTTTCCTGCCGGTGACGGTGGTACTTCCGCAACCGGACACGCGCCTCCGCCGGGTCCAGGACGAGCAGGTCGGTGCCGAACAGCCCGACGAAGTCGGCACGGGCTTCGGCCTGCATCTCCCAGGCCGTGCGCAGCATCTCGGGATTGCGGCGCAGCAGCTGCGGATGGACAGCCAGGGTCTCGACGGCGACCTGCGCCAACTCCGAACCGTCGTCGGGCGGGTAGGTGGTGAGGTTGCCGCTGACCACCCAGGCGTCGGTGTCGGGGTGGACGGGCACGATGCGCGCGGCTACGAACATCCCCTCGCGCAGGTTCCCCAGAGCACGCCGCCCCAGGTTGGAGTGGACCCGGTAGACGAGGTCGTCCAGCAGGTTGTGCAGGATGGCGGCGCCTCGATCGAGGCCCTGTACCTCGAAGAGCCCCTCGACCACGTCGCGCCAGCCGAGCAGCATCGCACGCTCGTGCTGCGACAGCGGCGGCCGGCGCTTGGCCACGAACTGCTCGACGACTGTGGAGCCGTCGGCCAGCCGGTACTGCAACGCGAAGTGATCGATCGTCTGGATGGCGGTTGCCTCGTCCAGGAAGCCGAGTCGGTCCTCGGCCTCGTCGAGCCGGGCATCCAGTCGCCGAGCGAAGCGCGGACCCTGCGCGAACGCCACCAGCTCGCTCTTGAGATCTCCGCCCCGTGCCACCAGCCTTCCGACCGGGGGGAGCGCCGTGGGAGAACCGCTCTGGTCCACTTCTTCCTGCCTGCTCTTCAAGTTTCTGCCTTACTAAAGTTCGGTCGGCGGCATCAGCACCTCGCCGTCCTCCCGCATCGCCGCCCCTGCTTCGGCCGCCTCCGGCGTCAGCAGCGCCAGCTTGTCGACCATCGTGCCGCCGACCTCGCTGATCCGCGCCATCAGCGGGTGCGGGACGGGACCGTCGTACGCGACGAACAGCACCCGCTCGCTGTCCCACACATCCACCGCGTGCCGGGCCCGCACCGCGTGCCGGGCCCGCACCGCGTGCCGGGCCCGCACCGCGTGCCGGGCCCGTACCGGGCGGTGCGGCGCGGCCGTCTGCCAGGCGGGCAGCGGCTGCGACCCGGCGAGGATCGCCGACGTCTCGCCGAGCACGGAGCGGCCGTCGGGCGGACCGACCCGCTCCAGCGCGGCCACGGCGGCAAGGCCATGCGGGGACGGTGTCGTCGAAACCCGGCCCACCACCTCAAGACACAGCGTCCGCTCCGGCTCGCGCTCCACCATCCCGGCGGCCAACCACGCCTCGCCCGGACACCCGCTCGCCCACGCCTCCACCACGAGGACATTCCTGTCTTCCAGGCACTGCGTCAGGGCCTCCCGCAGGACACGATCCGACAGTCGCAGGGGATGCGGCGAAGGGCGTACGGGCTTCTTGCCGCCGCCCCCCGGCTTGCGGCGGCCACGGCTCTTCGGCATGCCAACGAGTCTGGCAGAGCAGGGCGGGTCGCGGACCGGATGGTCGAGGACAGCCCTCGCTGGGTGACTGCACGGGTACGCCGACGCGGTTCCAACCGCCGCCGTGGCCGGAATGGCCCTCTTTCGTCATGAAAGCTCTCCCCGCACCCTTCGATCAGGCGCGATACGCCCATGCTGCGGGACCGACGGGGGTGGGAGCCGCGATGGCTCGTTTCCCGTGTTCCACTCGTCAGCGGTTGACGGCCTGGATTTCCTGGACCACGACGTCCTGTCCGGCGCCGAAGGTGCCGTTCGGCAGGCCACCGCCCTGGCCTGTGGTGCTCGTCCAGCTGATCTTCCAAGTGATGGTCGCCTGGAGTTTGTACGAGCTGTCGCCGGAGGACCGCAGGTACTTCACTCCGCACGGCGGGGTCTGGTCCGCGTTGCCCTGGCGGTAGGGCTGACCGATGTGCCCGTCCAGGTTCTCGCACTCTCCGGAGGCGGGGTAGGTCACCGCGTCATCTGTGCCCGGGGCGATTTTCACCGAGAGCGGTTCGGCGGTGGTCGTTGCGCTTAGTCCGAGTATGGGGACGGAAGCCGTGACGGAGACCGGCTTGAACTTCGTTGTGTCCAGCCAGGCCCAGGTCGGGAGGTTCACCTTGGTGGTGCCCTCGGGAGCGAGTTCGACCTTGGTCGACGGGACGCGGATCTCGGCGTAGGCGAGCTGGGCGAGCATCTCAGGTGTGATCGCCTGGGGGACGTCTGCCGGCGGTGCGTCTCGCTTGCCGACCCAGAAGGACTGCTCCCTGTCGCAGTCCTGAGCGGCGGGATCCGCCTCGCGACCCTCGGTGACGTACGAGTCCCACCAGTAGCCCTCGTCGGCCTTGTCCTTGTTGAAGTCCTTGTAGGGGTCTCCGTTCACGTAGTAATTCTGGGAGGCCAGAATCCACTCGTGGCTGGGCGCACTGCTCGACCACGCTTGCTTCATCTGCGCCTCAAGTTCTTTGGGTGTGTACTTCGGCGCGTAGTAACAGGCGGGGGGAGTCCAGGACGTGGTCGAGGTGAGGGCCCCGGTCGATTCACCGTTGCCGTTGTCCGAGCGGTCGAAGACGATCGCACCGGAGACGCTTGCGGAGAGCTTGCCGCCGTCGGCCGCGGCAGATGCGCTGGTGTCCGTCTCCGAACCGCTTCCTCCACCGAGCGCACCCGCTCCGGGATTGGTTTTGTCCGCGAAAGCGCTGGGAGCGGAGCACAGCGAGATCAAACCCGCGGTAACGGTGACTGCAGCCAGGCGAAGCGGCCTGCTCACGGCTGGCACCCGGCCGCCCCCCGGGTTGACGTGATCTTCATGAGTTCCCAGACACCCTGCTTGTTCTTGGTGACCTGAACGCTGTAGGCGACGTAGCTGTCCTTGGTCACCTCGGTACCCTTCAGCTCGCCGGTCTTGATGACTTTGCTGAATGCCTTGCTCTCATCGGCGCAGTAGCCGATCGTCGCGCTGGTCGTGGACTTCACCTCCACAACACGATTGAAGTAATGCGTGGTACCTGTTACCGTCCAGCCCGCATCCTTGAATCCCTGGACCCATTTCTGGGCGGCGACGGCACCCTCGCCCTCCGTGTAGAACTCCATGGCAGGAAGCCGGGGGTTCTGGGCGACGATCGCTGCATCGATCGCGCGGATCAGTTCCGCGTTGTCCCGCAGAATTGCGTCCTTGGCCGAGTCGCCGGTCTCTTCGGGGGTGAAGACGTCCTTGACGTCTGACGGAAGGGCGATCTTTGGGCGTCCGGCGGCGTTCGAGACGCTCGCACTCGGTGAAGCCGGGGTCGCCGAGCCACTCCCCGTGTCCGCCCCCGCGATCGCGTCGCCGTCTTTGGAACCGTCATCGCCGCTCCCGCAGGCGGACAGCGACAGGGCCGCGACGGCGGTCAGCGCGGCGGCTGTGAGCAGGGGAGGGCGGCGGCGCTTCACGGATGGCTCCCGGTGGGGCGAGGGTAGACATGAGTATGCCAACGCTATCGACGGGATCTGGGTGACACCAGCTGGGTTTACGTCAAGTCCGATCTTCCAACTGACGGAGGTACGCGTCGCCGTACTCGCGGCGGTGCAGTGGTTACCGAACAGGGACAGGGCTGCCCCTGGTTCAGTCGTACGTGGCAATGACCTTGTACGCGGTGAGAGGGTGCCGATCCCACCCGACTCCGGTACCCACGATGCGGCCACGGGGCCGGCGGTCTCGCCGGCGGCCCGGCGGCGGCACACCTCACGCATCGGTGATCGGTTGACGCCGACGACGCCACGCTCCCTGCTCCCGGTCACGAAGCACTTCAAGGGCAGTGCCTCGTAAAGGAGTTAAAGGACCGAGTGACGGTCCCGCCGCCGCATTGCTTTACTTATTCTTGAATCCAGTCTTGCCTGTTCAAGGGCCGGTCTGGCTAGGGTCACCGGGTTGGCGTGTGCACAGAGTGAAGTACGGGGGCGGGTCACGTGGCCGACCTGGGCAAGGAAGCGGCGTCGATGCACAAGGCAGCCTCGGCGCTGCGGTCGGTGGAGCATCACTCGGCGAAGCCGTTGCGGGAATTCGAGGCGGCCTCGCACGACTTGGACGCGCTCGGCGCGCTCGGCTCCCTTCTCGGTGCGAAGAGCGAGATCGAGGAGGGCATGACCATCCTTGGCAAGCTCGGCAAGCAACTGGATGAGGAGTGGGAAGCGGAGGCCAAGCTCATCGGCGAGGTTTCCGACGCCTTCGACCTGCTCGACGTCCTGCTGGCGATCGCGGCCCGGGCGAAGAAGGGCTGAGCGGTTCATGGTCGATCTCAACCCGCTGCACTACGTCAACAAGTTCAACCACATGTTCGGCGACTCGGTCGCCAGCGGCCTGGAGTTTCTGGGCATCTCGGATCCGGCGGTGGACCCGGACGGGGTGCGGGAGATCGCCAAAAAGTGGCGGCACCTGGCCAACGGTCTGGACGACGTCGCCGAGGCCGCCCGCAGCGCGTTGGCGGACGTGGTGTGGGAGGGCCAGGCGGCCAAGGCGTTCAACAAGCGCTCCAAGGTGGCCCGCAAAAGCGCCACGGAGATGGCCCACTCGCTGCGCGAGGGCGCCCAAGCGCTGGACGATTTCGCTGACAAGGCCCACGAGTTGCTGTCCGAGATCGGCGTCATTTTGGCGGAGATCGCCGAGTTCGAGATTGCGGGCCTGGCGCTGTCCATCCTCACCGCGGGCGCCTCGGAGGTGGCCTCTACCCTGATGGCCGGCGAGCGGGCGCTGAAGGTCGTCGCGCTGATCGGCCGGATCGAGGAGGAGGGCACCGCCCTGGGCTCCGCTGTGCGCGGGGTCATGGAGGTCATCCGGGGAGTGGAGCGGGCACTCAAGGCGCTGAGGGAGATCCGCGGCGTCGCCGAGGTGGCCAAGATGGCCAAGGAAGGGGCGAACTTCTCCGCGTTCACCGCGCTGCTGGAGGACCCCGGAGCATTCAAGGACCCGGAGAAGCTGGCCGGCATCCTCACCGAGGGCGCCTTGATGGGCGTCGGCTTCGGTGTCCTCGGCAAGGCCCTGGGCAAGGGCCTCAAGGCCCTGGAACCTGCGGTCTTGGCCAAGCTCAGCAAGGGTCTGAAGCTGAGCTGCGCCACCTTCGAGCGGCTGAAGCTGAACCCGGGGTTCAACAAGTTGCCCGCCTCGGTGCGCAACATGATCAAAAAGTTCGTGCGGGACCCGATCGACGTCGCCACCGGAGACATGGCTCTGCCGCGTACCGACGTGCAACTCCCGGGCGTACTCCCTCTGATCCTGGAACGCACGCACATCTCCTCATACCGCTGGGGTGGATGGTTCGGCCCGTCCTGGGTTTCAACGCTCGATCAGCGGATCCAAGCGGATGGCGAGGGCTTCGTGTACGCGGCGGCGGACGGTGCTCGCCTGTGCTTCCCGCTCCCGGAGGCGGAGACCAACGCCCCCGTCCTCCCGGAGACGCCCGGCTGCCGCCTGTTGCTGTCCTGGGACCACGAAACAGACGGCGCGATGCGCATCACCGACCCCGACACCGGCCTGGTACACGTCTTCCACAGCCCAGTGTCTGCGGCCGACGGCACCGCCGTCGACCTCCCCCTGCAACACATCCAGGACCGCAACGGCAACCGCATCACCGTCGTCTACGCCGACGGCGGCGACATCCCCACCGCGGTGATCCACTCCGGCGGCTACCACATCGCCCTCGACCACCACCCCAGCCTGTCCCGCATCACGGGCCTGCGCCTGCTCGACCCCGCTCGCCCGGACCGCCCCGGTACCACCCTGCTCAGTCTCGCCTACGACGAGGCCGGCCATCTGACCGAGGAGACCAACTCCTCCGGCCTGCCGATGCGCTACACCTACGACACCGACGGCCGTATCACCTCCTGGACCGACCGTAACAACACCACCTACTGGTACACCTACGACAACCGTGGGCGCGTCACCGCCACTGGCGGCACCGGCAACGCCCTCGCGTCCACCCTCACCTACGACGAGGCCGCCCGCACCACCTGCGTGACGGACTCCCTTGGCCGCACCCGCGTCTACGAACACAACGAGGCGCTGCGCCTCGTCCGCGAGACGGACCCGCTCGGCCACATCACGCGTCAGGAGTGGGACGAGAACCTGCAACTCGTCGCGAAGACAGACCCGCGCGGCCACACCACTCGATACGCATACGACGAGAACGGAAGGACGGTGTCGGTCACCCGCCCGGACGACCGGGGGATCCGCGTTGCGTACAACGGGCTCGGACTGCCCACATCGATCACGGAGACGGACGGGACCGAGTGGCACCAGGAGTACGACGAACGCGGCAATCTCACCGCCGTCACGGACCCGACCGGAGCCGTGACCAGGTCCGCATACGACGCGGTCGGCCGTCTCGTCCGGCTCGTCGACGCACTCGGCCACACCACCCGGATCCGCAGCAACCCGGCCGGACTCCCCGAGCACATCACCGATCCGCTCGGGGCGACGACTCGCTACGAACGGGACGCATTCGGACGCCCTGTCGCGTTCACCGATCCGCTGGGCAGAACGACGCGGTTGGAGCGGAACGCCGAGGGCAGGCTGGTGCGCCGCACCACTCCGGACGGGAGTACCGATTCGTGGGTATATGACGGCGAGGGCAACTGCGTCAGCCACACCGATGCGATGGGAGCCGTCTCCCGCTTCGAGTACACGTGCTTCGACCTGTTGTCGGCCCGCACGGGTCCGGATGGTGTCCGGCACGAGTTCGCCTACGACACTGAGCTGCGCGTTACGAAGGCCACCAACCCGCAGGGCCTGACGTGGACGTACGAGTACGACGCCGTCGGCAACCTGGTCTGCGAGACGGACTTCGACGGCCGTACGCGCACCTATGAGTACGACGCGGCGGGCCTTCTGGAGCGCCGCACCGACGGCCTCGGCCAGACGGTCGGCTTCGAGCGCGATGCGCTGGGCCAAGTGGTGCGGAAGAACGCGGCCGGACAGGTCACGACGTACACGTACGACCCAACGGGTCAATTGACCCAAGCCACGGGGCTGGACACGACCCTCACCCTCGTCCGCGACCGCCTGGGTCGCGTCCGTTCGGAGACGGTCAACGGCCGAACGGTGACGTATGTGTACGACGGACTGGGCCGTCGCATCAGCCGCACCACGCCCAGTGGCGCGCAGAGCACCTGGACGTACGACGCGGCCGGCAACCGCACCCACATGGCGGCAGCCGGCCGGGACATCGACTTCGTCTATGACCAGGCAGGACATGAACTGGCATGCCACATCGGTGGGGCGCTCGACCTGACGCACACCTATGATCTCCTGGGCCGTCGGACCGGTCAGTCGATGACAGCCGTGGGCAGCCGAGTGGTTCAGCACCGGGCGTACACGTACCGTTCCGACGGCAACCTGGTGGAGATCGGCGACCAGTTCTCCGGGACGCGCCGCTTCGACCTGGACGCGGCAGGCCGGGTCACCGCGGTGCACGCAGCCACCTGGTCGGAGACATACGCCTACGACGAGGCGGGCAACCAGACCAATGCATCCTGGCCAGCAGCTCACCCTGGCCAGTACGCGACGGGCGAGCGCACGTACGAGGGCACGCGGATCATCCGCGCAGGCAATTTCCGCTACGCACACGACGCTCTCGGGCGTGTGGTCCTGCGCCAGAAGATCCGTCTGTCCCGCAAGCCGGACACCTGGCGCTACGCGTGGGACGCCGAGGACAGGCTCACCCATGTGACCACGCCCGACGGCACCCGGTGGCGCTACGTGTACGACCCCCTGGGCCGCCGCACGGCAAAACTGCGCTTGGCCGACGACGGTGAAACGGTCGTCGAACGCATCGAGTTCACCTGGGACGGCACAACGCTGTGCGAGCAGACCACCACGTCTCCGAACCAGCCGAACCAGGTAACGCTGACCTGGGACCACCACGGTTCTCGCCCCATAGCCCAGACCGAGCGCATCACGGCGGTGGACGCTCCGCAGGACGAGATCGACTCCCGCTTCTTCGCCATCATCACCGACCTGGTCGGTACCCCCAGCGAACTCGTCGACGAGCAAGGGAATATCGCCTGGCGGGCCCGCAGCACTCTGTGGGGCACGACGGCTTGGACGGCGGACAGCACGGCATACACGCCCTTGCGCTTTCCGGGCCAGTACTACGACCCCGAGACCGGGCTCCACTTCAACCATTTCCGGTACTACGACCCAGAAGTCGCCCGATACCTCACGACGGATCCCCTTGGACTGGCGCTGGCTCCGAACCCGGCCGGCTACGTGAAGAATCCCCACACGTGGGCTGACCCACTGGGACTGGCTCCTGAAGCGTGTACCGAAGGGGAACATTTGTTCCGGGGTACTACCCGGGGCTTTGATGCGAGCAGCGGTACCCAGAGCAGTGGATTCACTCCGACGTCAACAGATCCGGGCGTGGCGACAACTTTCGCGAGACACTCGGAGCAGTTCGGTGAAGCCGTGGTTCAGGTGATTCCTCGGAGCGCTCTTGAAGGTGTAGCCCTTGAAAGAGGATATATCGCCGCCGAAGCGGAGGTCGCCGTCGGTCTCCCTGCCTCGGAACTTACTCGAAGGGCCAGTGTTCAGCTCCCCGTGGACACCGCCAGAGGAATCCTCGCCGACATGGGAATCCATGTACCGAAGGTGACATCATACGAGGGGATCAGTGATGCTCTGGAGTGGGATGTATCCAAGCTCTCACCCGAGCAAATAAAGAAATTCGTCACGGAGGCTTACAAACATGGATGATCGCAATCTGGATAAGCTCCAGATCTATGCGGTGGAAGAGGCGGATCACCAGTCGGCCACCTGCATCGTTCGCTGTGTTGGTGGAATTGTGCGCCCCGGTCAGCGATTCGATGTGGGGTCTCCGTCGGCTGACCATTCAAATGAGCGCTCTCAAATTGTACTCGACTGGATTGACCGCTATGGAAACCGGGTGGACTTCGTCGACCCGCCTCATAATGCAAAGGTTCACTTCTCTGGGAGTGGTGTCTCGCTGCTGGAGAAAGGTGTAACGATCACTTCCGTCGGGGAAGCCGAGACAGCGCTGAGGCGCGGGTAGTCCACTCAAGTTGACCACCGGCTTTTGTGACGCTCCAGCGGCGGCGGATAGCGCAGGCCATCAAGAACACACGCAGGACGGCGGTCCTGCCCTACGGTTCCTGGTAGTCGAGAAGGCTGTACGGACAGGAGGCACGTCGCCGACGCTTTCCCACTGCTGTCCACTGCCCACAGACCGGTCGACGTGATATTCCGACTGCGCTTCTGGCACCGTGCTCGCGCCGGGCGGCCGGATCGTCGTAGCGCCGTACGCCAGCACGTCACCTGGTGGGTCCACCAGCCCGAGGAGATGGACCCTGGCCTGGCGCAGCCTCTATGGGAGCTCCACGACACTTACCGCTGGGCGGGGCCCTGGGGGCGGGGAGGGCTGTCAACCGTAGGGGCTGAGCTCGTGATCTGTGAGACGCTGCCCCTCCGGTAAGCAGCTCTGGCCACAGACGAGTTCGCGTCGCAGTACGATTCCCCTGAACACGACGCGGTGTGTCGGCAGGCGGTTCGGGGGAAGCTGATGGCGTTCGCACGATCACGGCAGGCAGAGTCTTCGTCTCCAGCGCGATCGCCGCGGCTCGCGATTCTGCGCCCTGACAATGACTTCCTTCGTCTGCTCGATGACGATCGAACCAAGGAAAGGTCATACTCTCAACCCTGTCGTGACTGGCCCGAGGCCAAGTCCCACCTGGCGATCCTTATTGCTCCTGCCGGCCAGCAGGATGACGAAGGCGGCCGGGAGCAACCGGCGGTGATCTGGGGGCTGGGCATCGTGCGCCCTGCTCGCGAGACCGACCGGGACCGGAAGGTCGTGGTCACCCGTGCGCGGAAGATTCCAGGATCGGTGCCTTTCTCGGGACTCTGGTGCGTCGACGGCGAGCGGGTCGGCGCGCTCGCCAGGTCGTTGCCGGAAAGCGGTCCTGTTACGGTCGGTGCGGATATTGTGCTCGCCAATCTCCAGCGCATTTCCACCGATATCGAGAGGGAAGTCCAGAGGCTGTTGCCGATACTCGACGACGGCGAAGGCTGGACCGAGCAAGAGCTTTGCTGGCGCGATGAGCGCGACGCTCTGCTGCTCTTCGCCAAGATGGCCGGGTTGACCCCGAATGACTTCGCGCCGGTGCACGGCTGGGACAGGACAATCGCCCGGACGAGTTTCCTGAGCGGGCTCACCGGGACTCCGGTTCAGCCGAAGCTCAGCGACATTCGCGGGCAGGTCGCGGAGAGGTTCACAGGCGTTGGTGAGACTGTCCTCCAGGCGTTCGTGAGTGGTAGAGGCCGCCAAAGCTATGACGTCGAGGCCACGTCGATCATCGACCGACGGGTGGTCGACTGCGGGGAGGGTTCCCTCGACGCCTACTATTACCACTTCGACACCCAGACGCTCGTCGTACTGCGCTATCTGTCTCCTGGACCGAACGGGCTTCTGTCGTCCGGTGCCCGACACAACCTGGCCGAATTCCTCGTCCGTGTGCGCCGTCTGCCGCGCCCCACCCGACACGGCGTCGGCGACTACGGCCTGCTGAACGACCCCCTCTTTTTCCGCATTCACGAGCCAGTGCCCTTTACTCCCGCTCTGCACCGGACGAGCTCCGGCGCGATCTACCCCTACGGCCAGATCGCCGCGGCGATCTCGGCCACGGGCGCCCAGGGTCTCCGACCTGTCTCCACCGACATGCTCACCCGCCACCTGGTGCCGACCGACTTCGCCCGTTTGGTGCGCGACGGCTGGCTCGGTGCACGCGAGGTGTCCTTCGACACGGTTCTGGACTGGGTGGGGGCCACTGTGGAAACGGTCGGCGTCGCTCTGGTGTTCGTCGACTTCAGCAGTAGGCCGCGTGGCAACGGTTCAGGGATCGGGACAGGAAAACAGGGCATCGCATGACACCACCAGTGGAAAGGCAACCATCTATGGGTACCCCGGGGGCGGACACACCTCGCCAAGTCACCCAGGTGCGTGAGCAGCTGCGCGAGACATTTGACGGGGTGATAGACGACGGCGACATCGCCCACTTCCGAGGGGGCAACTACGAACAGCGCTTCCTCTCCAGGGCCCTGGCAGCTCTCGCGGTACGACGCGTGGCCAAATGCAGTGTGGCCGAGGCGGCCCGGTTCGTCACGGATGGCATCGCGGACCAGGGATTGGACGCCATCGCTCCTTTGCCGGACAGTAAGCGGGCCCTGCTCGTCCAGGCGAAGTGGAGCGACAAGGGTACGGCAACCTTCGACGTGGACGCCGCCAAGGCGATGGTGGACGGCCTGAACCGGATCGAGAACGAGCTGTACGACCAGTTCAACCAGCGTGCTGGCGCCCTCGCGCTGGAGGCCAGGCCGTTCATCGTCAACGGCAGAGCCACTCTGGTTATTGCTTTGATGGGCACTGTGGAGCCCTCGCCGCCCGCACGCGAGGTCCTTGAGAATGCTCTCAACGAGTTCAACAGGCACGGCGCCCGCTTGAACGTCGAGGTGCTGTATGCCGCAGACTTCCATGACCAGATCCATGCGGAGCTTCGGCCGGAGCCGATCTGCCTGGATGTACGGCTTGACGACTGGTATCAGCAGAAGGGACCGCTTGAGGCATATCAGGGCACGGTCTCCGCCGAGAGCGTCGCCGAGTGGTACGAGACACACGGTACCGGCCTGTTCGAGCAGAACCTCCGGGCCCCGCTCGGGCCCACGGTGACCAATGCGGAGATCGGTCAGACCCTTACGTCCGATCCCACCAAATTCTGGCACCTGAACAACGGCATCACCATGATCTGCGACTCGCTCTCGGCGAAGAACGACAGCGCCAAGGCACCGCAGAGCAAGCCGACCACTCTCACGGTGACGGGGGCGAGCATCGTGAACGGTGCTCAGACGGTACGGGCTGTCGCCAGGGCCATGCACGACGACGGTGAGGCCGCGGCCAATGCCACCCTGAGTATCAAGGTCATCAACACGCATGAAGACCGGAAATTCGGCGTCCAGGTCTCGCAGGCGGCGAACCGGCAGAATGCCATCGAGCAGCGCGATCACATCGCGCTGGAACCCGTGCACCAGGCGATCAAGGCCAACTTGCGCGCCGAACTGCGCAAGCAGTACGTGATCAAGCGCGGTGAGCCGGTCGCCGCGCCTGAGACCGGTTGTTCACTGGACGAACTCGCTCTCGCCCTTGCCTGCCTTCACCCGGACGCGGAACAGACCGCCCGGGTCGCCAGTTCCACGGAGAACCTCTGGGAGCAGGGTCCCCAGGGCAGCCACACCGTGCTGTTCAAACGTGAGCCCTCTCCGCAGAAGGTGTGGCGTTCCGTGCTCACGCTGCGCGCGGTACGGAGCGCGGTCTACGAACTGGGCAGTGGGCAGAACAGCCGCGAGGCCGCGACCACGGAGCACGGTGGCTTCCTCGTCACTCATCTGATCTTCCAGCATCTCGGCGCCACGAGTATCGATGACCCCGACTTCGACTGGGACAGCGAGGTCCTGGAGAAGATCCCTGCCCTCGTACCGGAGCTGGTGCGTCGGCTGACTCATCAGATCGTGACGCGCTACGGCCCGCGCCCCCAGATCAGGTCTGCCTTCCAGACCGCGAAGACATGCCAGGAGCTGGCGAAGTATGTCCTCGGAGACCTGGCCGATGGCATCGCGGTTCCCGCACCTCCGGCGAAGGAGCGCAAGCAGCGTCGCCCCAACACCGCCCCTCTCCTGGTCGACCGCCGTGTCATCAAGGACGGAGCACCCCTCCGGTACGAAGGCCAGAACGAGCCAGAACGCGACGCCATCGAGGAGTGGCTTGTCGAAGACGAAAGGCGACGTCAGGCGACCTGGGTCAATCACCGGACCAAACCCATCCTGTGGGCGTACGACGAGCAGCAGTACTCGCCGTCCGGACTGGTGTCGAAGATGTGGGCGGACGCCGGCTGGGACGATCGCCCCGTGGCAAATCAGGGAACTGTTCGCTGGTTCCGGTCCGATGGCCTGAGCCTGTGGGATCTCGCTCAGCGCATCCACAGCGAAGAGGCCGAGAGCGAGGGCGAGGGCGAAGCCTGACGGCCTGCGCACTGCACCAGCAGACCGTCAGTAAGGGCGTGGCCCCTCCGGGGCGCGCAGTCGGGCGAGGAGATCGGCGATCTCGCGGGTCTCCTCGTGGTCCTCGCCGAGGAGCACGCACATATCGTCGTGGAGGGCGTCGAGGACGCCCTCGGCCTCGGCGCGGCGGCTCTCGGAGAAGAGGAGGACGCCGATACTGCGGCGCAGATCGAGAGCGGTCTCGGAGGCGTCCCCGTCCCCGTCGGAAACGATCTCCAGGACCTCCTGGAACTCGCGCAGGGCGGCCGTGGCCTGGCCCAGGTTGGCCCGGCAGTGCGCGGCGTGCCGACGACACTCCAGCGTGTTCTCGTTCGCCGGTCCCACCGTACGGGCGTAGACGGTGGCCAACGCGTCGAGCTCCGGCAAGGCACGCCGGAAGTCCCCGCCGGCCATGAGGACCGCTGCGCGTTGCCGTCGCAGACCGAGCACCCGGGGGTTGTACGCGCCGAGGGCCGTGGCCGCCGTGGCGATCACTGCCTTGAGGACGTCCGCGGCCTGGGTGAACCGCCCCTTCTCGGCAAGGTCCGCGGACCGGGCGTAGGCGTCGCGGATCGCATCCCGCAGTACGGTGTCGGCGCGCGCCGGGACCGGCACCGGAACCGCCGGCTCCACTGAGGGTGTGGGAGCGACGGTCCGTCGCATGGGTGCGTTCGGCTGCCGGTAGACCAGCGTCGGGTCGGGCACCCCGGAAGGCGAGCCGCCGTCGACGAGAGCCGACGGGTCGGCCACCGAACCCGGTTGCGGCAGGTGCGGCGACAGGCGCTCGTACACCGTGTACGCGTCGGCCGGACGTTGCTCGGGCGCCTTGGCCAGCAGGTCCAGGGTCAGCGCCTCCAGGTCCGACGGCACCTCGGGCCGCAGGGTGCGCAGGGGGGTCGGCTTTACATCCATGTGTTGGTGCAGGAGCTGGTAGTCACTGTCGCCGCTGAAGACGGGCTGTCCGGCGAGGAGTTCGTGCAGCACGCAGCCGAGCGCGTAGAGGTCGCTCAGCGGTGTGATCTGAGCGCAGTCGATCTGCTCGGGTGGCATGTAGCGGCTGGTGCCGATCCGGCTGCCGGTGGCCGTGAGCCGGGTGACGTCCGTGCGCAGCAGCTTCGCGATGCCGAAGTCCAGCACCTTCACCGTGCCGTCCGTGGTGATCAGGACGTTGTCCGGCTTCAGGTCGCGGTGCACGACCGGGATCGCGTGGGCGTACGACAGGACCGTGCAGATCTGCGCGGCGATCGACGCGGCCCAGCTCACCGGGAGCCGCACCGCCGCTCCGTCCTCCGCAGCCGTGAGCACACTGCGCAGGGAGATCCCGCGCACGTACTCCATCACGAGGTACAGCCGGTCGTACGACGCCTCGTCCAATACGGCGTCGAACACCTGCGGCACCCCGTGATGCCCGATCCGTGCGGTGACGCGCGCCTCGCGCTCGAAGCGGCGGGTGAACTCCTTGGCCTGCGCGGGTGTCGCGACGGCGTCGGGCCGGATGAGCTTGACCGCGATCTCCCGGTCGAGAACGGCGTCGTAGCCGCGCCAGACCGTGCCCATGCCGCCGGACTCGATCTCCTCGATCAGTTCATAGCGGCCCTGCTCGCCGATTCTCCTGGCCTGCGCCACGCGTTGCGCCCCCGTTGCCCTGATGCCTCGTCAGTCGGTCGCCGTACACGCTACCGACTGGCGGCGGCGCGCGCTGTGGGGCCTACAGCAGATGGTCGGCCTTGCCGGCCTTGATGTCGGTGATGAGGGTGCGCAGGGCTTCGAGGGAGTCGGTGAGGTAGTGGTCCTCTTGGCCGTTGACGGCTATGTAGCCGTTGCCTTCGGGGTCGGTGCCGAGGCGGAAGCAATTGCTTGCGTCCTGGCAAAAGGGTGCTTCCCAGGTAATGTCAGGCACGGTGAACTCTCCTAAAGGCTACGTGAAATGGTGCGCATGAGATCGAGGGTCTTCTTGGGTGGAAGCGCGATTCTCTGCATCTCGTCAAGTTGCAGCCGGTACTTGCACAAGTGAGCTCCGGAATGGAGAAATTCTCCCGCCGTCGTGCGATCCAGCTGCACGGTGTCCAGCGGGGGCACCTGGCCGAGGGTGTACAGGATTGCCTGGCCCGAACCTGGGAACACGCCGGCCGAGAACGGGATGGCCTGGATCGTGACATTGTCGCGGTCTGCGGCTGCTATGAGGTGACCGAGCTGGTCTCATAGCACCCTGCGTCCGCCGACTTCGATCCGCAGGGCGGCTTCGTGGATGATCACGACGTAGGCCGGAGCCCCGGGCCTGTCGATGGCGCGGTGCCGTTGCACGCGGTGGGCCACTCTGCCCTCGAACTCCTCGGCGGGCAGAGCTGGGATAGCAGCCTCGAAGAGTGCGCGCGCGTATGCCTCGGTCTGCAGCTGTCCCGGCATGTGCGTCATCGTGCTGACACGCAAACCCTGGGCGTGCCACTCCAACTCGGCAATGTCCAAGAATGTCGCGGGAAGGAGGTCGCGATACCCCTCCCACCAGCCGATCGTGCGGTCGCCGCACATTGCGACCAGTGCATCCACCAGGGCCTGGTCCGTGCACTCGTACCGGAACGCAATGCGCCGGACACGCTCCGGGCTTACGCCGTGGCGTCCCGCCTCGGTACTGGTGATTACGGTCCGCTTCGTGTCCAGCAGCACAGCGGCCTGTTCGGTGGACAGTCCCGCCCCTTCCCGTAGCTTGCGAAGCTCTGCGCCCAGGCGCTGCTGGCGTGCGGTCGGATTGCTCCTCGGCGGCATGTGTTCCCTCTCGTCGCGTGCGGCTCAGTTTGCCGCGAAGCGAAGTGCGTCCAACGAGTCTCCGAGACTCGGTAGCACATGTACCCCCGTTGCCCTACTGTGAGTATCGCGCACGCTACACACTGCATTGCCGGAAGCGCGCCGCGCGAGCCTGCCCGCCTGCCCTGGGACGGGTGCGCTCGCGGCCAGGGCGGTAGGCCACCGGCGACCCCAAATCCCTCATACAGCCGTGGAGTTCGCCATGCCCGAGATCCCCCTCCTACCTGTCCACTGGCGCTTCCCCGCCCATCCCGCCTCCGTACGGCGGGCCCGGTACGCCGTCGCCGAATCGCTGCCGCAGGCGCTCCGTCCTCTGGGGGACGACCTTGGGCTGCTGACCTCCGAGCTGGTCACCAACGCCATCCGCCACGGTGCCAGCCGGGAAGAGGAAGACCTCGTAGAACTCGTCCTGTGGCCCGCCGACGGACACTACTGGCTCGCCGTTTCCGACCAGGGTCCGGTCAAGCCGACATTGACCCACCCGGACTTGGACTCAGAGAGCGGTCGGGGTCTGCTCCTCGTCGACCACCTCGCCACCGCCTGGACCGTCCGGCCCCGCCCCACGCGCGGAACATCGGTGATCGCGGGTATCCCTTTCCGCCAGGGCGGTTGAGGGGGCGGAGCCGACCGCCGGGAGGGGCCGGAGACCGGGCGGCAGGGTTGGTCAGGCCGCTTCGTCGTCAATGTTCTCCTCCCGGCGGATCATCCGCCAAGCCGCCCGTCGCGCACTCTGGTTGAGCGACTGCTTGAAGCTGTCGTCGTGGCTGAAGTACTGGCGCCCCATGTCGGCGATGGTGTCGATGTGCTCGGCCATCTTGTCCTCGAAGACCTCGTCGAAGACGAGCCCGAAGTTCTCCTCGTCGTTGACTGCGGCGGCGCGGACCTTCGGGTCCGCCTTTGCCTCATCGAACGGCGTGAGCACGTCCTGCTCCGTGAAGTCGGTGCCGAACTTGTCGTTGAACTTCTCGATCAGCTCCGACAGCAGCGACTTCTCTTGCTCCTTGGTACCGCCCGCACCCTCGCCGAAGCCGCGCAGCTCCGCCGGTCCCTCGGCGGTCAGTGAAAGATCGTGCTCGCCCGTCCTCTGCACCCGCAGGTGGCTGAGGTCTACGTCCCCTATGTCCACACCGCCGTCACCGCGTCGCGGTAGACGGTTGAGCAGGTGACGGCCGTAGAGGTAGAGACATTCGAGGTCGGCGTCGCGGTAGGGCACGATCTGCGAGAGGAAGCCGTACTTTCGCACGTAGTCGTTGAGATCGGCGCGGAACTGCTCAGCGGCCTCGGCGGTCTCCTCGTCGGGGTCGCCCGCCTCGTCCCTGCGGTCCAGCAGCTCGGTGAACCGCTCGACGGCGGGGCCGAGAAGCCGGTACAGCTCGGCGTGCAGCTTCTCCCAGCGGGCCACCGAGCCCGCCGCCTTCTCCTCGGCCGCCAGATACGCGTCGGCGAACTCCCGCATCTCGTCCTCCACGAGGATGTCGGGCTGCATGACCCGGCTCTGTGCCGTGTAGAGGAGGTTGGGATCGGAGGGGAGAGTGTTCGCCTCCTCGAAGTACGGGCGGAAGGACTCCTTGATGTCCTCGGCGTCGTTGACGAAGTCCAGTACGGCCAGGTCCGCCTGCGACTTGCGGTCGGCGGTGCGGTTCAGGCGGGAGAGCGTCTGGACGGCGCTGATGCCGGCGAGCTTCTTGTTCACGTACATAGTGGTGAGCAGCGGCTGGTCGAAGCCGGTCTGGTACTTCTCGGCGACGACCAGGATGCGGTACTCGCGCTGCGTCGCCCTCCTGCCGGTGCGCACGGCCTTGTCGTCCTTGCGCGTGTACGCGAACGCCTTCGGCAGCGCGGACTCGGCGAGGCCGCCGTTCTCCTTCGGCTCGGTGGTCTCCTTGCCGTCGTACGTCAGGCTGCCGGAGAACGCGACCAGGACGCCGGGGTCGGCGTACCCGCGATCGTCGATGTACTTCCTGATCGCACGGGCCATCTGCACGGCGCTGTGTCGGGAGGCCGTCACCACCATGGCCTTGGCACGCCCGCCGAGTCGGCCGGCGGTGTGCATGCGGAAGTGCTCGACGATCACCTGCGCCTGCTGCGTCACGGTGGAGTCGTGCGTGAGCGCGTACCGGGCGAGCAGCGGATTCGCCTTGGCCGGGTCCACCTCCCGCTCGTCGGGGTTCTTGTTCACCAGCTTCCAGTACGTGTCGTACGTGACGTAGGTGCGCAGGGGGTCGAGGATGAAGCCTTCCTCGATGGCCTGACGCATCGAGTACGTGTGGAAGGGGACGTACGTCGGCTTGCCGTTGACACTCTCCAGAGTGCCGAAGAGTTCGAGTGTCTTGGCCTTGGGCGTGGCCGTGAACGCGAAGTAGGACAGGTTCGCGGCCTTGCTGCGCTGGATGGCCTTCCGGCGGAGCTTGGCATCGGTGGTGGCCCCCGCTGCCTGTTCGGTGGCCCCGGAGTCGTCGGAGTCCGAGTCCAGGCCCATGTCGCGCAGGGCCGCTCGTACGTCGGTGGCCGCGCCGCCGGACTGGGAGGAGTGCGCCTCGTCAACGACGATCGCGAAGTTGTGGCCCTGTATCTCGGTCGGATTGCGGCGCAAGTAGTCGATGAGGGCGGGGAAGGTGTGCAGCGTGACGGTGATGATCTTCCCGGTCTCCCGGGACAGTGCCTTGGCGAGCTGGTCCGACTTCGCACCGTGCTTCTCGTCGATCTTCACCACCAGACCAGCGGTCTTCTCGAAACTCCCGACGGTCTCGCGGAGCTGGGCGTCGAGATTGCGGCGGTCGGTGATGATCACGACCTTGTCGAAGACGGGCGCGCCCGGCTTGAGCCCGGCGGCCAGGGCCTCGGGGTCGATCTCGGCCGGATCGGTGGGCGTGTGCAGTGACGACAGGCGATGCGCCAGCCATCCGATGGTGTTCGACTTGCCGGAGCCGGCGGAGGCCATACCGAGGTAGTTGTGACCGGCGCCGTGGCGGGCCGCGTGGTCGGCGAGCTTCCTGACGATGTCCCACTGGTGGTAGCGCGGGAAGATCAGCTTCTTCCGCGTCCGCCCGTCCGGGCCTTTCTCCTTGCTGAGGTGTACGAACCGTTCGATCAGGTCCAGCCAGGTGTCCCGCTCCCAGATCTGCTCCCAGAGGTACGAGGTCGCGTACGTCCCGGGGACGGTGGGCGCCGGATTTCCCGCACCGCCGGGCTTCCCCGGGCCCTCCGACCCAGTGTTGAACGGCAGGAACCGCGTCGGCTTGCCCCGCAGCTCCGGCGCGACGAACACCAGGTCGGTGTCGATGGCGAAGTTGGCGATCACGCGCCGCGTGAAGATCAGCTCGGTGGGGTCGCGGTCCGTGCGGTACTGCTCCTTGGCGGCTTCCACACCCTGACGCGTGAGGGCGTTCTTCAACTCTGCAGTTGCCAGCGGGATCCCGTTGAGGAAGAGGGTGAGGTCGAGGCGCTTGCCTTTGTCCGCCTGCTTGGCGGCGTACTCCAGCTCCTTGACGAAGGTCAGCCGGTTCGCCCGGTAGTCGTCCAGGACCGCGTCCGAGGCGACGAGAGACGGCTTGAAATAGGCGAGCCTGATCAGGACGCCGTGGTCCTTCACGCCGTTGCGGAGTACCTCCAGCACACCGTCGGTCGCGATCGCCTGGTCCACACGCTTGGCGAACCCGGCCTGGGCGGTGTCGGGATCCCCGCCGTAGAGGGCGATCAGCTCTGCCCAGTCCTCGGCCTGGGTCTTGCCGACGAACTCGAAGAGCTGGGCGGTGTCCAGGCCGAGGTGGGATTGGTAGTGCGACCGGTTTCCTTCACACCAACCGCGCTCCAGTAGGGCGGCGACTATGGCGTTCCCGAAGGCTGCTTCGTCGTGGACGGACATGAGCGGCTTTTCCCTCCCCTTTTTTCGGTGATCAGATACGTGATGGCGCGGCAGAGCGGACACGGGTGATGAACGGCAGTGGGCGGCGAGGCGCGGCCGGACTCACGGCGCGATCATTCCTCGATCCCCCGTCCGCTGGCGGTGGACACGTCGATCTGGCCGGTGACGGCGGCGGTGATCAGGGCTTGGCGGCGCTCGGTGAGGAGAGCGGAGTGTCGTGCAACTCTTGACCGGAGCGCCTCATGCGTACCCAGTGATTGGCTGACGGAAGCAGCAACGGAAGTTTGCTCTGCCAAGCTGGGGGTCGGTACCAGAACGTGCTTCAGATCCCAAATATTGATGCCCTTGATTGTTGCCCCAGTGACTCGTTGCTGAATTTGATGAACCATTGCGGGGGATTCCAGGACGAGGCGCAGCCAATCGGCGGAGACTCCGGAAGAAACGGAAATCCGAGCAGCATCCTGTGTCAGGTTTGCGCCAGTCAATTCCTCCGGCACTACAGCAATTTCGCCGACGCTGCCACGGATGGCAATGACCAAGTCGCCACCCTTGACGCGAGAGCGAGCGTAGGCCGACTCAATCTCCCGAGTGGTGCGATTCAAAGTGCCTAGCGACAGCCTGTTGGCTGCTACGTCACCGCCCTTGATGATGGGAACACCCTCTGCCACATTGGGGCCAGGCAATACGATGCCGTACATAATTTGCCGAAATTGATCCGTCAGGTACCCCAAGGGCGTCCACTTCCAGCCAGTAGGGAGGCTGTCACCTGGCTTCTCGGCTCCCGGGTGGAGCATCTGCGCCAGTACGGCCTGCTCTCTTTCATGGACGGCCCCATCAAACTGTGCCAACGAATAACGCAGCCTGTCCATGCGAGCAGTCTCGGCGTCGAGGAAGTCGGCGATGCGGCGCTGTTCTTCCAGCGGTGGCACACTGATCGGGAGGGCACGCACCCGCTCAGCGCTGAGGTGGTAGATGTTCGCGCCCGATGCAATCGATGCAAACACCCCTGACCCGAACGCTGAGCGAGCCCACCACTCCAAGTACCGGCCATCAATGCCAGCCCGCGGGCGAAGGCGCAACAGGGTGTTTTGGAAACAGACCATTTCGTCCAACTCGCCGCGCCAAACCGCTGAGGCTCCTACGCTGCTGAGACTCCCGCTACCTTCACTTACGAGTACATCGCCAGGTCGTAGCGCGAAGTTGCGCTGTTCGGCTGGAGTGAAGTTCATGGACTGAACGTCGGTGAGGTCGAGCGTGCCATCTTTCACGTTTGCCGCTCTTAGATAACGCACCATGTCCGGGCCGTCAGCGTTCTGAGGCGCTCGTTGCCTTCCCAGAGCGACTTCTGCCGCGGACCTGAGCGTCGTCGTGCTCACCCGGCTCACTTCGTCACCTCACCCAGCAGCGCCTGAATCTCAGCCTCCAGCGCCTTCAACTCCCCATCGATCTCCGCCAACGCCCGCGGCGGCTTGTACACATAGAAATGCCGCGTGAACGGAATCTCGTACCCCACCTTCGTCTTGCTGCGGTCGATCCACGCGTCCGGGACATGCGGCAGAACCTCCCGCCGCAGGTACTCCTCCACGTCCTCCTCCAGCGGCACGTTCTCGTAGTCCCGCAGCTCCGGATCCGGTTCCGTCTCGCCCTTGACGCGCTGGACCTCGCCCTCCGGATCCCGGACGCCGACCGCCTCCCGCAGCGCCTTGCCGAAGGGCGCGCCCGTCGGCCACAACAGGCCGGCCGCGACGATCGCGTCTTTCAGGTCGATCCAGGCGTCTGACTTCGTCGCCCAGGACTTGCCGACCAGCGGACGCAGCGCCGCCGCGAACTCCTCGACGTTCGTGGCCCGTGTGATCGGCTTGGACGCGGCGATGGCCGTCAGCGTCTCCTCCGTCACCTCGAAGCGGAGCTTCAGCGGCCGTTCGACGGTGATCCGGTGATACCCGAAGTCCTCGTTACGGAAGACCTTGATCTTCCCGGCCCGGTCGGCGAGGTCGTGCCCGCCGCCCTTCTCCGCCGCGTCGACGACCGCCAGCGCCTCCGTGTAGAGCCGAGTGATCTCGGAGATGTGCTGCTCGCCCAGTTCCTTGCGCTTGTCGCCCAGCGACTTCCGCATCTTGCGCCAGTAGTCACGCGCGTCCAGCAGGACGACCTTGCCGCGCCGGTCCCTGGCCTTGCGGTTGCTGAGCACCCAGAAGTACGTGGAGATGCCGGTGTTGTAGAAGAGCTGGTCGGGCAGGGCGATGATGCCCTCCAGCCAGTCGTGCTCCAGGATCCACTGCCGGATCCTGGACTCACCCGACTCCGCCGCGCCCGTGAACAGCGGGGAACCGTTGAAGACGATCGCGATCCGGCTGCCGCCGGACCCCGACGCGTCCACCGGCTTCATCTTCGAGATCATGTGCTGGAGGAAGAGCAGCGAGCCGTCGTTGATACGCGGCAGGCCGGCGCCGAATCTCCCGCTCTCACCCAGGCGTTCGTGCTCGTCCTCGACCGCGTCCTTGACCTTCTTCCACTCCACGCCGAACGGCGGGTTGGCCAGCAGATAGTCGAAGGTGGCGCCGGTGTGGCCGTCGTCGCTGAAGGAGTTGCCGAACTTGATGTTCTCCGGGTCCTGGCCTTTGATCATCATGTCTGACCGGCAGATGGCCCAGGACTCTGGGTTGAGTTCCTGGCCGAAGACCTTGACCGTGGCGTCCGGGTTGTGGGCGGTGATGTGCTCCTCGGCCGCACTGAGCATGCCGCCGGTGCCGCAGGCCGGGTCCATGACCGTGCGGACGGTGCCCGGCAGGGCCAGCGCGTCACTGTCCGGCGCGATGAGCAGGTTGACCATCAACCGGATGACTTCCCGCGGCGTGAAGTGCTCACCAGCCGTCTCGTTGGACTGCTCGGAGAAGCGCCGGATCAGCTCCTCGAAGGTATAGCCCATCTGGTGGTTGGAGACGATCTCGACCGGATTGCCGTCCTCGTCGAGCACGACATCGCCGTCGGCGTCCCTCTCCACAGGCCGAAGGTCGAGATCAGCGAACCGCCCGACCACCTGGTACAGCAGGTCCGCCGCGTCCAGCCGCTTGATCTGCTGGGCGAAGTCGTACCGCTCCAGGACTTCCCGTGCGTTGGGTGAGAAGGCGCCGTAATACTCGTTGAGGTACTTCGCCGCGTGAGTGGAGTCGCCCGCGATGGCCTTCAGCGTGTAGGAGCTTGTGTTGTAGAAGCTGTGGCCGGACGCCTTGCGAAGGAAGCGGTCGGGGTTGATGTCCTGATCCTGGTAGCGGGCGGCGACCTCCAGGACCTTGTCCTTGGTCGGAGCGAGGACACACTCCAGGCGCCGCAGCACAGTGAACGGGAGAATCACCTTGCCGTAGTCGGACTGCTTGTAGTCGCCGCGCAGGAGGTCGGCGACCGACCACGCATGGTTCGCCAGTTCCGTGTGCTTACTGCTGTTCAACAGAGTCCTTCCGGTGTTCGCCGTCCCAGCGGGACAGAGACGTCAAGTGTGGTCGTTCGCGGTGCTGCGGCGCACGTTTCACGCCGATCCATGGCCGTGCGGCAACAGCGCGCCGCCAGTGAGACCGGTGCCGAGGAGACGTGTGACTTCCTCGGCGGCCCGGTCGGCCCGGCGGGCGGCGGTGCGTAGTTCGTGCAGGCGGCGGAAGGCGGCGCCGTAGCGCTGCTGCTCGGCGAGCGGGAGCAAGGGAACGCGCAGGCGTCGCGGGTCCACCCGGATGATGGATGTGCCGGTGGCTGCGGCGTTGACGTTCCGCTCCGCTGCGAGGAACCCGGCGAGGAACCATGGGTCGAGCCGACGCCGATCCGGGCGGAACAGCAGCAGGTGGGGGCCGAGGAAGCTGCCCGTCTCTCCCGGCTCGACGACCCGGGCCACGGCCGTGCGTCCCACGCGGAGGATCTCTGTGAGAAGCACGTCACTCGCCTGGACCAAGGGGAGGGTGACGCCGGTGGGAAGGTCCGCTTCCGTTCCGGAGGCGGGCCGGTTCTCGAAGACATCGGAAGCCGTGAGCGCCGGTCGTGCGCCAGGTTCTGCTTCGGGTCGAGGCTGTGATTCGCCGCTACGGGTCCGGCGGCCCGGGGGCGTGGTGTGGAGCAGACTGAGAGCGCCGCCACGCAGAAGGTCCGCAACCGTTGCGGTGCGCCAGTCGCGGGGCCGGTCGTCGGCAGGCGGCCAGTCGTCGTCGGTGCTGAGGCCGAGCAGGTCTGTCGCCCCTTGACGCAGTTGGTCGTACAGCTCCGTTGCCTGCCGGGCCAGCAAGGCGGGGCGGAGCGCTTGCCGGGAAGCCGTCCGGATGCGGCGGGCCGGGGTCAGGTCCACGCCTTCGTCCAGGAGGTCGGTGACCGGCAGGGCGGCGGCGATCCCCGGGGCTCCCGTGAAGGCGTCCTCGTCATCAAGGTAGGGCCGCCACGCCGAAAGCACGGTGTCGTTGACGGCGTCCCAGTCGAGCTCTCGGATCTCGGCGGCGGCATCGACGAGCAGGACCGTACCCGGGGCTTCAGCCTGCGGATCGGGCCGTTCGAGCACCCACAGGTGCAGGCCGATGTGGAGCGGGGTGGCCGCGCCCTGGGGAAGCGAGACGACCGCGCGGAGGGCTCCGTCGCGTACGAGCTGAGCCCGGATACGCCGGCCGGCGGTGCGTTCCGCGACGGCGGGCGGCATGAGCAGTACGGCACGGCCGCAGGGGGTGAGGTGGGCCAGGCAGTGCTGGACCCAGGCCAGCTCGGGCTCGCCCTTGGGTGGCACGCCGTAGGCCCAGCGTGGGTCGTACGCCAGGTCGTCGTGCCCCCAATCACGGACTCCGTACGGAGGATTGCACAGGACGGCGTCCGCGGTGAGGTCCTCGAAGGCGTCGGAGCGCAGGCTGTCTCCCGTACGTACGGTGACGGCCGCCTCGGGGGCGCTCAGCCGGAGCCGCACGGCGGCCTGAGCGGCCTGGCCGTACAGGACGTCCTGGCCGTACAGTGCGGTCGCGCCGACGGACGCCGCGGCGGCGAGCAGCGATCCGGTGCCGCACGCGGGGTCGAGAACGCTCGCCCGGGCGGGGAAAGCGCCCGCGCTGTCGGCCAGGAGCCGGGCCATGAGGTCGGCCAAGGGGCGGGGCGTGCGGTAGGTGCCGGTACCCCCCGTGTCCTCCAGCAGCCGTTCGGCCAGGACATCTGTCGCGGCTTCGGCGCCATCCGTGGCGACGAACCGCAAAAAGGCCCTCAGCGGCCCGGCCGCCTCGGGGGCGTAGGTGGCGTCCTCGGCTCCCGGGACGTCCCGGGCTTCGTCGCCCGCGGCTGACCGGACCCACCGCAGCAGCGCGTCGTCACGCAATTCCGGAAGGGCGTCGCGTTCTCGCCGGTCCAGCCGGGCAGCCGCGAGCGCCACGGGTAGCAGGTACAGGGCCAGTTCGGCTTCGCCGGGGTGGGTACGCAGTGCGGTGCGAAGCTGATCCGCCGGTGTGTCCTCGGGGAGTTGGCCGCGGGCGGAGAGCCAGGCGCGTACGGCATCGAGGTCGTAGGTCGGGCTGGTGTCCGTGCCTCCCGCAGGGGCCGGAAAGTCCGGATGCCGACGACGCCAGTTGCTCACCGTGGCGCGGGTGACTCCAGCGAGCCGGGAGATCCCGGCGGCGGTCACGAGGGCACTGGCCTGCTGGTTCATGGGCTCCTGCCGGGTGACGTGGGGGGCGGGCGTACTGGACGGCTTCACTCTATACCGACACCCAACCAATGTGGAGTGTTTGACAGTGCTTTCAGTTGGCGCTCTACTGGTTGTGCTTTCACTCGGCTTCCCGGCTCGTTCGGGTGTCCCACGTCTCCCGGGTTTCCCCCTGCCCACAACACGTCGATTCGAATGGAGCGGCATCATGGCCACCAGCACTTCCGGCACGTCCAAGCGCACCCTGTACCGACTCACTGGTGTCGCTCCCACGGTCGACGCGATGTTCGACGTCCTCGACCCGGCTCGGCTCGAAGCCGTTGACGCGGAACTGCACTTCCCGCAGGAGTGGTTGGGCGTTCCGTCGCTGTTGGTCACCGGCAGCTTCGAGCAGCCGGTCGCGAGCTGGTGCGGCGAGATCAATCGCACGACTGGATGCGAGGTGTCGCGGCCGGTGAACCGGTCCGCCGGGCTGCTGATGCTCGTGGTCGACGGCGAGGTGTACGCCATCGGCTACGACCAGGGCTTCCGCCTGGTGCCCGACCGGGTCAAGGACCGGCGGTTCGGGTTGAGTTTCGTGATCCGCAGGGTGGACCCCGCCCAGATCCGGGACATGGTCTCCCATACGCCGGGCGGCGGCCGGACCGACATCACCCTTGTGCCCGGTGGCGCTCCGGTCTGGAGCCTCGGTGTCCAGGAGCACGCGCAGATCGTGCGGCGGTTGGGCGGTCGACTGGACGGGATCCAGCTGACCCTCGCTCAGGACGACCGGACCAAGATCTCCAGCGTCGAGGGCGGTACCGGGCTGCGGATGCGCCTCGGCATCGATGCCGCGGACCTGGTCGCGGACATCCGGGCCATCGCCCGTGTCCTCCGGGACGAGGCCCCGGCCCCGGAACTGGAGTTCGTCGAGCACATCGTCTCGGTCAAGGACGCCGACCTCCTCACGCGGCTGGAGGAGCGGCTCGACGGCATGCTGGGCGAGGTAACGGACGGACGTATCGCGGTCGCCGTCCCGGCCGATCACTGGGACGACTACGGCGGCGCCCAGGCATTCGCCATCAAGGTGCACAGCCTGGAGGGGCACCTCACTGACGACTTCAGCCTGGAGTACGTCCTCAACCGGGCCCGCGTGCAGAGGGCGGGAACGCGCTTCGCCGCGCTCCGGGACGGCACTGTCACCCTCTACGCGCACACCCGGGCGGAGAGGGATGACGTCATCTGGACGTCGAGCGTGTTGCGGTGGATCGAGGCCGAGGTGGCGCTCGATGCCCGCCGGTTCTTCCTGTTGGACGGGCAGTGGTACGAGATCGGTGAGGCGTACCTGGAGACGATCCGTTCGCAGGTGGAGCGGCTCATCACCGACACGCCCTCGATCGACCTTCCGGCCTGGGTGCTCGGGGACAAGGAGCGGGACTACAACGAGTCGGTGCCCGACTTGCGGCCCGGGTACCTCTGCTTCGACCGTGACAACGTTCGGACCGCGCTGCACCGGGGCAACGGCGTGGAAATCTGCGATCTGCTGAGCCCGGACGACGTCCTGGTCATGGTGAAGCGGGCCAAGGGCTCCGACGCGCTGAGCCATCTGTTCAGTCAGGCCGTGGTCGCCGTTCAGACCCTGTTGCACTCGCCGGAGGCCATGGACGGGTTCGCTCGAAAGGTGGCCGCGGCCCGGCCCGGCCGGGCCTTGCCGGACGGCTTCCGGCCGTCGAAGGTCGTATTTGCGATCCTGCTGAAGAGCGGAACCGGCCTCACCGCCGACACGCTTTTCCCGTTCTCCCAGGTCACCCTCGTGCAGACGGCCAACATGCTTGAAGCATGGGGCGTGGCTGTTGAGGTCGTCGGGATCCAGGCCATGGCAGTGCCTCCGAGCCGGGCGGGAATCTGCCACCTGGCCGCGTAGCCGAGGGCACCTCAGTTTGTGGGGGCTGCGATTTGGCACGAGGTCGACGCGCTGCCGGTCACCTCTACCGACGGGACGTCGGGTGACTCCGGGATTGCGTGGGTTCTTGCCGCGGCGTACCTCGTTTTGACATGCATAAGAATGGCGCTGAACGGCATTTCTGCTGTTCAGCGCCTTGTTCCGGAGTGCCCCCGGCAGGATTCGAACCTGCGCACACGGCTCCGGAGGCCGTTGCTCTATCCCCTGAGCTACGGGGGCGTGTCGGTTGTGGAGCTGTTGCTCGCTGCGACGAGTAGAACACTAGCAGGTCTTCCGAGGTGATCAGGAACGGGTTTGCCGTGGGTGGGGGCGGTGGAGGCTCGCTCGCGCGGGTGGAAGTGGGGAAAAGCCGGACGCGGTGGCCGGTCCGGACCTACTCTCAAGGTGTGCCAGGCGCTTCGGGACGGGTGCTTGTTGTGGACGACAACAAGGTCATCCGACAGCTGATCAGGGTCAATCTCGAACTGGAGGGTATCGAGGTCGTGACCGCGGCCGACGGTGCCGAGTGTCTGGATGTCATTCATCAGGTGCGGCCCGATGCCGTGACCCTCGACGTCGTGATGCCCCGGTTGGACGGTGTGCGTACCGCCGCGCGGCTGCGAGCCGATCCCCGGACCCGTGATCTTCCCCTTGCCATCGTCAGCGCCTGTACCGAGCAGGAGGTCGACGGCGGGCTCGACGCTGGTGTCGACGCCTTCCTCGCCAAGCCCTTCGAGCCCGCCGAACTCGTACGGCTCGTACAGCACTTGCTTGAGCTGGGGCGGGGGAGAGGGCGGGGGCCCGCGAGTGGGGGCGAGGGGGCAGGGGGAGCGCTGGGGCGTGCGGGGCGCGGTTCCCTCGGTGACGATCTCGGGGGCGGCCCCGGGGCCGGCTCCGGTGGTGTCGTGGGGGATGAGCGTCTGGGCGGGAGCCTTGATGCCGGGGACGGGGCGCGTACCGCCGATGCGGAGTTCTCCGGGTAGGTGGGGAGGGGGAGTTCTCCGGATGGCCGTGGTGTCGGACGGCCGTGGTGCCGCGTAGGTGTGGTGCTGGGTGGGGGTGGCGTCGCGTAGCAGTCGCGCCGGGTGGCGTGGTCGCCGTGGCGTGGGTTTCTCCGGGGGGCGGTCCGCTTCGAACCGGCTCGGCAAGTCCTCAGGTTCCTCCCCTACCCTTGTCCCGTGACCCCCGTCGAACTCTCCCGTACCGTGTTGCACGCGGTGCGTCGTGCTGTGGACGTGGGGGAACTGAGTGTGACCGTGCCTGAGCGGGTCGTGGTGACCGTGCCGGGGCCGGGAGGGTGCGGGGACTACGCCACCAGCGTCGCCCTGCAACTCGCCCGGTCGGCCGGGAAGCCCGCTCGGCGGGTTGCCGAGATCCTGCGGCCGCATCTCGTCGATGCCCATGGGGTCGGGGACGTGGTCGTCACCGGGCCGGGGTTCATCAACATCAGCCTCGTGCCGGGCGCCGCGGCGGACGGCGCGCTCGTGCGTGAGATCCGGGACCGGGGGACCGGCTACGGTCACAGTGACGCCCTCGCCGGGCAGGTCGTGGAGCTTCGTGTGCCGTACGAGGCGCGGGCCGAGGCCGTCGCCGACGCGCTGGTGCGGATCGTCGCCACCCAGGGCGGCCGGGCCGAGGTCGAGCACGGCGAACCGGTGAACCTGCGTCCCGTGCCGGTCCCGGAGGACCCCGCTCCGCTCGGTCCCGACGCCGCCCGCTGGGCTCTGCTGCACCCCGCCCCGCACGACCGGCCCCGGATCACCGCCGACCATCTGGTCCAGCGCGAGGGCAATCCCCTCTTCCGGATCAGGTACGCACACGCCCGTACCCGGGCCCTCACCCGCAACGCCGCTCGTCTCGGGTTCAGCGCCGAGCCCGGTGACCTGGTGGCTCCGGCCCCCACCACGGCCGATTTCACGACGGTGGCGACAACGGCCCGTCTCGCGGTCGGGGGGACGAAGACGCCACCGGCAGGCTTCGCCTTCGCCGTGCCGCCGCGTCCGGCAGCCGCCGTACGCCCCCTCCTCACCGCCCTGGCGGACTACCCGCGGATCCTGCACGCGGCCGCCGTCCACCGTTCGCCGGACCGGGTCGCGCGGCACCTCGTCGTCGTCGCCGACGTCGCGCTGCCGTTCCTGCTCACCGTCCTGCCGCACGGCGAGGAGAAACCCTCGGCCGCCCACCGCGCCCGGCTCGCGCTCGCCGAAGCCACCGGGACGGTGCTGGCCGGCGGCCTGTCCCTGCTCGGCATCGACGCCCCCGACCATCTCTGAGCGCTTCCGGCGAGAGCCCCGTGGAGCAGCGGAGAAAGTCTTGAGCCTGAAAGACAGAAAGTCACCGTCATGAGTCGTTCCGCACATCCCGCCGGGCCCCGGCACGCCGACGTCCTGCCGGAGGGGCACTACTCGGCCCCTCCCACCGATCTCAACTCGCTCGACCCCAAGGTGTGGGCCCACACGGTACGGCGCGACGCGGACGGCGCGGTCACGGTCGGCGGTATCGACGTCAAGCGGCTCGCCGAGGAGTTCGGCACGCCCGCGTACATCCTCGACGAGGCCGACTTCCGGGCCAGGGCCCGGGCCTGGCGCACCGCCTTCGGGCACGACGCCGACGTCTTCTACGCCGGGAAGGCGTTCCTGTCGCGCGCCGTGGTGCGCTGGCTGCACGAGGAAGGACTCAACCTGGACGTGTGCTCCGGGGGCGAGCTGGCCACCGCGCTGTCCGCGGGCATGCCGCCCGAGCGGATCGCCTTCCACGGCAACAACAAGTCCGCCGGCGAGATCGAGCGGGCCGTGCGCGCCGGCGTCGGCCGCGTCGTCCTCGACTCGTTCCAGGAGATCGTGCGGGTCGCGCACATCGCACAGTCCCTGGGCAAGCGGCAGAAGGTCCAGATCCGGGTGACCGTCGGCGTCGAGGCCCACACGCACGAGTTCATCGCCACCGCCCACGAGGACCAGAAGTTCGGCATTCCGCTGGCCGGCGGGCAGGCCGCCGAGGCGGTGCGGCGGGCGCTGCAACTGGACGGGCTGGAGGTCATCGGCGTCCACAGCCACATCGGGTCGCAGATCTTCGACATGTCGGGCTTCGAGGTCGCCGCCCGCCGGGTGGTCGGGCTGCTCAAGGAGATCCGGGACGAGCACGGTGTCGAACTGCCCGAGATCGACCTGGGCGGCGGCCTCGGGATCGCGTACACCAGCGACGACGACCCGCGTGAGCCGCACGAGATCGCCAAGGCGCTCACCGAGATCGTCTCCGGTGCCTGCGACGCCGCACGGCTGCGTACCCCGCGCATCTCGGTCGAGCCGGGCCGCGCCATCGTCGGGCCCACCGCGTTCACGCTCTACGAGGTCGGCACCATCAAGCCGCTCGACGGGCTGCGGACGTACGTCTCCGTCGACGGCGGGATGTCCGACAACATCCGGACCGCGCTCTACGACGCCGAGTACAGCGTGGCCCTCGTCTCCCGGGAGTCCGCCGCCGAGCCGATGCTGTGCCGGGTGGTCGGCAAGCACTGCGAGAGCGGGGACATCGTGGTCAAGGACGCCTTCCTGCCCGCCGACCTGGCACCGGGTGACCTCATCGCGGTCCCGGCGACCGGCGCCTACTGCCGGTCCATGGCCAGCAACTACAACCATGCGCTCAGGCCGCCGGTGGTCGCGGTGCTCGACGGCGAGGCCCGGGTGATCGTCCGGCGCGAGACCGAGGAGGACCTGCTGCGGCTCGACGTCGGGTGACGGTCGGGTGACACCGGAGGTCGTGTCCTGGTCAGGTCCTACGTCGTGACCCGCCGCGTCCCACGCCGTGCCTTTGCGCCGTGCTCCACGTCGTGCCCCCGCCGCCCCCGAGTTTCTGCCACCGGAGACCAACAGCTGCGCGGCAGACGGCGGTCGGCGGCCGGTGCCGGAGGCCGGCGTCAGGGGCCGGCGGGCGTGACGTGCGTGACACAGGCGGTGCGGGCCGGAAGATCTCCCGTTTCCCGTCCCGCGAAAATGAAATAGATGTCTCACAATCCGGACCAAGGGTAGAAAGTCCCGTCCGGTGAGTGAGACTGGTCCAACCGTAGACGGTATGAGGAAACGAGGTCGGATGATGCGTACGCGTCCGCTGAAAGTGGCGCTGCTGGGCTGTGGGGTAGTCGGCTCAGAGGTGGCGCGCATCATGACGACGCACGCCGACGACCTCGCCGCCCGCATCGGAGCCCCGGTGGAGCTGGCGGGTGTGGCCGTACGCCGGGCCGACCGGGTGCGCGAGGGCATCGACCCGGCCCTCGTCACCACCGACGCCATGGCCCTGGTCAAACGGGGCGACATCGACGTCGTGGTCGAGGTGATCGGGGGCATCGAGCCCGCCCGCACCCTGATCACCACGGCCTTCGAGCACGGGGCGTCCGTCGTCTCCGCCAACAAGGCGCTGCTCGCCCAGGACGGCGCCGCGCTGCACGCCGCCGCCGAGGACAACGGCGAGGACCTCTACTACGAGGCCGCCGTCGCCGGTGCCATCCCGCTGATCCGACCGCTGCGCGAGTCCCTCGCCGGGGACAAGGTCAACCGGGTGCTCGGCATCGTCAACGGCACGACCAACTTCATCCTCGACAAGATGGACTCCACGGGCGCCGGTTACCAGGAGGCCCTGGACGAGGCCACCGCCCTCGGGTATGCGGAGGCGGACCCCACCGCCGACGTCGAGGGCTTCGACGCCGCGGCGAAGGCCGCCATCCTCGCCGGGATCGCCTTCCACACGCGCGTACGCATCGACGACGTCCACCGCGAGGGCATGACCGAGGTCACCGCCGCCGACTTCGCCTCGGCCACCCGGATGGGCTGCACCATCAAACTGCTCGCGATCTGCGAGCGGGCCCAGGACGGCGGGTCGGTCACCGCGCGCGTGCACCCCGCGATGATTCCGCTGAACCACCCGCTCGCCTCCGTGCGCGGCGCGTACAACGCCGTGTTCGTCGAGTCGGACGCCGCCGGGCGGCTCATGTTCTACGGCGCCGGCGCGGGCGGCGCCCCCACCGCCTCCGCGGTCCTCGGCGACCTGGTAGCCGTCTGCCGCAACCGGCTGGGCGGGGCCACGGGACCCGGCGAGTCGGCGTACGCGGCACTGCCCGTCTCGCCCATGGGCGACGTCGTCACGCGCTACCACATCAGCCTCGACGTCGCCGACAAGCCGGGTGTTCTCGCTCAGGTCGCCACCGTGTTCGCGGAGCACGGTGTCTCGATCGACACGGTTCGGCAGCAGGGCCGCAACCAGGGCGGTGGCGACGGAGCCGCCGCCGAACAGGGTGGTGGGCGTCGGGAGGACGGCGAAGCCTCCCTCGTCGTCGTCACCCATCGCGCGTCCGACGCCTCCCTGTCCGGGACCGTCGAGGCGCTGCGCAAGCTCGACACCGTGCGGGGTGTCGCCAGCATCATGCGGGTTGAAGGGGAGTAACCAGCAATGACCCACCAGTGGCGCGGAATCATCGAGGAGTACCGGGACCGGCTGCCGGTCTCCGACACCACGCCGGTCGTGACGCTCCGCGAGGGCGGCACGCCGCTCGTCCCCGCGCGGGTGCTCTCCGAGCGCACGGGCTGTGACGTCCACCTGAAGGTGGAGGGTGCCAACCCGACGGGGTCCTTCAAGGACCGCGGCATGACGATGGCCATCAGCAAGGCCAAGGAGGAGGGGGCCCAGGCGGTCATCTGTGCCTCCACCGGCAACACCTCCGCCTCCGCGGCGGCGTACGCGGTGCGCGCCGGGATGGTCTCCGCCGTGCTCGTCCCGCAGGGGAAGATCGCGCTCGGCAAGATGGGCCAGGCCCTGGTGCACGGCGCGAAGATCCTCCAGGTCGACGGCAATTTCGACGACTGTCTGACGCTGGCCCGCAAGCTGAGCGACAACTACCCCGTGGCCCTCGTCAATTCGGTCAATCCGGTACGTATCGAAGGGCAGAAGACGGCCGCCTTCGAGATCGTGGACATGCTGGGCGACGCCCCGGACATCCATGTGCTGCCGGTCGGCAACGCGGGCAACATCACCGCGTACTGGAAGGGCTACCAGGAGTACGCCGCCGACGGTGTGTCCGCCAAGACCCCCCGAATGTGGGGTTTCCAGGCGTCGGGCAGTGCTCCGATCGTGCGAGGCGAGATCGTCAAGGACCCGTCGACCATCGCCACCGCGATCCGTATCGGCAACCCCGCGTCGTGGCAGTACGCCCTCCGCGCGCGCGACGAGTCGGGCGGTCTCATCGACGAGGTGACGGACCGTGAAATCCTGCGCGCGTACCGATTGTTGGCCGCACAGGAGGGCGTCTTCGTGGAGCCCGCGTCCGCCGCGTCGGTGGCCGGTCTGCTGAAGGCCGCCGAGCAGGGCCGGGTCGACCCCGGCCAGCGCATCGTCTGTACGGTCACCGGCAACGGCCTCAAGGACCCCGACTGGGCCGTCGCGGGCGCCCCGCAGCCGGTCACCGTGCCGGTCGACGCGGCGGCCGCGGCCCAGCGGCTGGGGCTCGTCTGACAGCGTTCGGCACCCGCCGGACCGGGAAGCGCGCGAACGGCACCGCGGATCCCGTGACGGGACCGCGGATCCCGCGACGGAACCGCGGACCGGCCGTACCGGCCCGGGGGCGGCCCGCGGACCGGCCTGCCGGCCGATCCGCGGTCGGGCCCGCGAACTGTTTCGTGGACGGGTCCGCGGGGCCCGTCCACGGGCCGGCCGGACCGGCCCGCCCGGCGTCCTGACCCGGGGACTCCCTATGAGGGGTGCACAGGGGGCTTGCGACACGCATCGTGCGCCTCCTGTGCGCCCTATGTCGCCAGGGAACCTTCCTTCGATAGGCTGTAGCGAACCCGCCTGCCGCATATGCCTCCGCATAGGGCGGTGCCGCGCCGTCCTCGCGGCCCGAGGGGCCTCACGTACGCACACATCGAATGTCATTCGACAATCACGCAGCTCAAGGAGAGTCATCGAGCGATGGCCGGTCCAGCGTTCCGCGCCGCCGCCGTCCGGGTGCGCGTTCCCGCCACCAGCGCCAATCTCGGTCCGGGCTTCGACGCCCTCGGCCTCGCGCTGGGGCTCTACGACGACGTGGTCGTCCGGGTGGCCGACTCCGGGCTGCACATCGACATCGCCGGTGAAGGCAGCGAGACGCTCGCACGTGACGAGAACCATCTCCTCGTACGGGCCCTGCGCACCGCCTTCGACCTGCTGGGCGGACAGCCCCGGGGCCTGGAGATCGTCTGCGCCAACCGCATTCCGCACGGCCGCGGCCTGGGCTCCTCCTCCGCCGCCATCTGTGCCGGCATCGTCGCCGCGCGGGCGGTGACCATAGGCGGCGAGGCCCGGCTCGACGACTCCGTCCTGCTGGAACTGGCCACCGAGATCGAAGGCCATCCCGACAACGTGGCGGCCTGTCTGCTCGGCGGTTTCACGATTTCCTGGACGGAGGCGGGCGCCGCCCGGGCGATCAGGCTGGAGCCCGACGATTCCATCGTTCCGGTGGTTTTCGTGCCCGCGAAGCCGGTCCTCACCGAAACCGCGCGCGGTTTGCTCCCGCGCACCGTGCCGCACGTCGACGCCGCCGCCAACGCGGGCCGCGCCGCCCTGCTCGTCGAGGCGCTGACCCGGCGCCCCGAACTGCTGCTCGCCGCCACCGAGGACCGCCTCCACCAGGAGTACCGCGCACCGGCCATGCCCGAGAGCGCCGCGCTGGTGGAGCGGCTGCGCGCCGACGGCGTCCCCGCGGTGATCTCCGGTGCCGGACCCACCGTCATGGCGCTGGCCGACGAGGGCACCGCCGACAAGGTGCAAGCCCTGGCGGGCGCGGACTGGGCCGCCAACCGGCTGGGCCTCGATGTCCAGGGAGCGAGCGTGCTGCCGCTTGCGACCTGACACCCGGTTGCCGGATTTGGAGAGGGGGAATGTTTGTTGGATCCGGTAGTGTTAACCTCAAGTCTGCACCCGACCCCACCACGGCGAGGTGCTTCGTGTCCCCGTCCGGGACAGACATTCTTCCGGGAGCCTCCCAAGCCACTCCGTGTTCCGTACGTCGTACCTGGGCAGTGCGTCGCCCGTGGACATTGAGCGGATTGCCGGACACGCTCCGGAATCGGTGCGACCCCGCCACGTGACACTGGGTGCCACGGCTCAAGGAAGCGCCATCACCAGATATTTCTTCCGCCGCTTTGGCGGACCACCGCCCCGGCACGGTCCACACAGCAAGGACCAAAGCCGGACAGCACAACCGGTCGCCGAGCCAGACAGGCCGACGTCCGCTCCAGGGAAGGACCCTTCGTGAGCGACACCACCGATCTGATGGGCGCACGTGTCGAGGAGACCGCTGCCGCGCCCGCCACGGACGCCTCCGCGCCTGCCAGCGGTGCCGGCTCCCGGCGGCGCCGCGGTACCGGCCTTGAGGGCATGGTGCTGGCCGAGCTGCAACAGGTCGCATCCGGCCTCGGCATCAGGGGTACGGCGCGCATGCGCAAGAGCCAGCTGATCGAGGTCATCAAGGAGGCGCAGGCGGGAGGCGGCGCGTCCGCCGACAAGGCGGACGCCACCGAGACCAAGCCGAAGCGCCGGGCCACGTCCCGGGCCCGCACGGGCGACGAGGCCGGCAAGAAGGCCGAGGCCACGGACGGGGCCGCCGCCGACAAGGCCGTGGGCCAGCAGCAGATCGAGATCCCCGGCCAGCCCTCTCCCAAGGTTTCCGGACCTGCCGAGCAGGCAGCCGCCGACGACGCCCCGGCCGAGCGCGGCCGGCGCCGGGTCACCGCCGAGGCGGGCAGCCCCGAGACCGTCACCGCCGAGGCGCAGAGCGATGCCAGGGCCGAGTCGCCGGCCGCCAGGTCCGCGACGTCGGGCGAGCAGCCCGCGCAGGGCGAGGCCAAGGGCGACGACGGCGAGGGCCGTGGCCGGCGTGACCGCCGCGAGCGCGGCCGGGACCGTGACCGCCGCGGCAAGGGCGACGAGCAGCAGGGCCAGGGTCGTCAGGACCGGCAGGACCGTCAGGACCGGCAGCAGAGCCAGCAGGGCGGTCGCCAGGACCGGCAGGACCGCCAGCAGGACCGTCAGCAGGACGACGACGACTTCGAGGGCGGCCGTCGTGGCCGTCGCGGCCGCTACCGCGACCGTCGGGGCCGCCGGGGCCGTGACGACATCGCCGAGCCGCAGGTCGCCGAGGACGACGTCCTGATCCCCGTCGCGGGCATCCTGGACATCCTGGACAACTACGCCTTCATTCGTACGTCCGGCTACCTTCCGGGTCCGAACGACGTGTACGTCTCCCTCGCCCAGGTCCGCAAGAACGGCCTGCGCAAGGGCGACCACCTCACCGGCGCGGTCCGTCAGCCCAAGGAAGGCGAGCGGCGTGAGAAGTTCAACGCGCTGGTCCGCCTGGACTCCGTCAACGGCATGGCGCCCGAACACGGCCGTGGCCGACCGGAGTTCAACAAGCTGACCCCGCTCTACCCGCAGGACCGGCTCCGCCTGGAGACCGACCCCGGCGTCCTCACCACCCGGATCATCGACCTCGTCTCGCCCATCGGCAAGGGCCAGCGCGGTCTGATCGTGGCCCCGCCGAAGACCGGCAAGACCATGATCATGCAGGCGGTCGCCAACGCGATCACCCACAACAACCCCGAGTGCCACCTGATGGTCGTCCTCGTCGACGAGCGTCCGGAAGAAGTCACCGACATGCAGCGGTCGGTCAAGGGTGAGGTCATCTCCTCGACCTTCGACCGCCCGGCCGAGGACCACACCACGGTCGCCGAACTCGCCATCGAGCGGGCCAAGCGCCTGGTGGAGCTGGGCCACGACGTCGTCGTACTGCTGGACTCCATCACCCGTCTGGGCCGCGCGTACAACCTGGCCGCGCCCGCCTCCGGCCGCATTCTGTCCGGTGGCGTGGACTCGACCGCGCTGTACCCGCCGAAGCGGTTCTTCGGTGCGGCGCGCAACATCGAGGACGGCGGCTCGCTGACCATCCTCGCGACCGCGCTCGTCGACACCGGGTCCCGCATGGACGAGGTGATCTTCGAGGAGTTCAAGGGCACCGGCAACATGGAGCTGAAGCTCGACCGGAAGCTCGCCGACAAGCGCATCTTCCCGGCGGTGGACGTCGACGCGTCCGGCACCCGCAAGGAAGAGATCCTGCTCGGCGCCGAGGAACTGGGCATCGTCTGGAAGCTGCGGCGGGTGCTGCACGCGCTCGACCAGCAGCAGGCGATCGAACTGCTCCTCGACAAGATGAAGCAGACGAAGTCGAACGTCGAGTTCCTGATGCAGATCCAGAAGACGACGCCTACGCCTGGCAACGGAGACTAGGCGCTCCGCTGGGGGGCGGGGTTGTGCGGTGGTGTCGGCTGCGGTTGCCGTGGCTGGTTGCGCAGTTCCCCGCGCCCCTGTGGGGTGCTCCGTTGTCGGTTGGGTGCGGCGGAGTGGGGGGTTTGCTGCGCGGTTCCCCGCGCCCCTGTCGGGGGTGTGACGGCGTGAGCGGTTGACTGCGGCGTCGTTGTGGCTTGTCGCGCAGTTCCCCGCGCCCCTATAGGGGCGCTCGACCCCCTTCTGGTGGGGGCTTGTGGGTGGTGGAGGCCGGTTTCCGTCGGTGTGTGACGGGGGCCGGCCTTTTGGCGCTGAGAGGAACGGGTGTGTCCACGCACCCTTTCCAACGCAAGTTCATCTGGGGGGACTTTCGTGCCAACCACCATGTCCGGCCGCGGACGCCGCAGACGCCCGATACGCATCGCGCCGGCGGCCGCCGTCGTCGGCGTCGCCGTGGCCACCGCCGCCGCGCTGCTGTCGGGCTCCGCCAGCGCCGCCACCCAGCCGACGCCGACGGTCAAGCCGGCCGTCAGCACGCCGTCGCAGGCCGAGCTGAACCAGCGGATCGCCCGTGCGATCGCCGCCGACAGCGGGACGACGACGAGGACGACGTCCCGGACGAGCAGCGGCTCCGCCGTCTCGCCGAACGTCATCGGTGGTGGTACGACCACCATCTCCGCGGCGCCCTGGATGGCCCAGCTCTGGTACGACGACACCAAGGGCACCACCAGCACCAGCGACGACGTCAGCTTCTTCTGCGGTGGCTCGGTCATCTCGCCCACGAAGATCCTCACTGCCGCGCACTGCGTCAAGGGCTTCAAGTGGGGCACCACCGCCTCCGCGGTCGTCACCGGCACCGCCTCGCTGCCCACCACCAACAGCGACGGCAGCGCCAATCTGCACGGTGGCACAGTCACCGCCGTACTGCGGCAGTGGAACCACCCGTCGTACACCGTGTCGACCAGGGGCGTCCCCGACAACGACATCGCGGTGCTCACCCTGGACACCCCGGTCAAGGCCACGCCGATCCGGATGACGACGTACGGCGACACCGCTTCCTACGCCTCGGGCACCAGCGCCAAGGTGTACGGCTGGGGACGCACCTCGTCCACCTCCGAGGACATCTCCGACACCTTGAAGACGGCCACGCTGCCCGTCCAGTCGGACACCACCTGCGCCGGCGCCTACGGCTCCGACTTCGCCAAGGGCCACATGGTCTGCGCGGGCACCCCCGCCACCGGCAGCGACACCGGCACCACCTCGGCCTGCAACGGCGACTCCGGGGGCCCGCTCGTGGTCGGCGGCCGGATCGTCGGCGTCGTCTCCTGGGGCGTGACGGACTGCGTCGCCAAGGGGGCCTACAGCGTCTTCACCAAGGTCGGCCCGTACGTCGGTGCCGCCTACGCGCAGATCGACGACGCCAACCTCAGCTACACCGACGGCAAGGCCGACGTCTGGATGCGCACCGCCGCCGGCCGGACGGGGTACGAGAAGGACTCCACGGGGAACTCCTTCGGCCCCCGCCAGTCCTGGGGCGACTGGGACGGCGTCAACGTCGTCCTGCAGACCGACCTCGACCGCGACGGCTGCGAGGACCTCGTGGTCCGCGACAGCGGCACCGGTGACGTCTTCTGGGTGCACTACGTGCGCGCCGACGACTCCTGGGCGCAGACGAAGATCTTCACCGGCTGGAAGACCCGTACCCGCATCATCACGCCCGGTGACGTCACCGGCGACTACCTGCCCGACGTCCTCTCCGTGGACTCCGGCGGCACCCTGTGGATCTACCCGGGCAAGGGCAACGGGACCTTCGCCCCGCGTGTGCAGGTCGGTCCGGGCTGGAACCAGTTCAACATGGTCCGCGGCCACGGCGACTTCAACGGTGACGGCAAGGCCGACCTGCTCGCCCGCAAGAGCAGCACCGGCGACCTGTACCTGTACAAGGGCACGGGCAAGGCCGGCACCGGCGCGTTCTCCGCGCGGGTCCTGGTCCGCAAGGCATGGACCGGCTACAACGTCTTCGACGCCGTCGGCGATGTCAACGGTGACGGCAAGGCGGACTTCCTGACCCGCAGCCCGAGCGGGACGCTCTACCTGTACCGGGGCACCGGCAAGGCGACCAGCGAGATCTTCACCACAAGGATCACGGTCGGCTCCGGCTACCAGCAGTACGACATCTGGGGCTGAAACCCCAGGTGGACCGATAGATCCGGCATGTGACCCCACGTACTGTGCCCGCCCTCTCACAGGGCGGGCACAGTACGTTGTGCAACCCTGTCCCGGGTTTCGCCGTCTGACCGGGCGGGAGCGACGATGGTGCGACAGGCACCACGCCCGACCCTGACAGCAGGGGGTAACCGAAGGACCCGACCAGGACCGAGGAGCACATGTCCGCCGAGAGCACGCTGGGACCCGGCATATCCGGGTCCGGCAGCAAGAGGCCGCGCCACCGCGGGAAGCGCCGCAGGCGCAACAAGGCCCTGCGGGTCATGGCCTGGACGGCCGCGGGCGTCGTGGTGCTGGGCGGCGCGGGCGCCGGGTACGTCTACTACAAGCTCAACGGCAACATCAAGAGCGTGGACATCAACCAGGCCCTGGGCACCGACCGGCCGGCGAAGGTCGACAACGGCTCCGAGAACATCCTGGTCCTCGGCTCGGACTCGCGCTCCGGTACCAACAAGAAACTCGGCGGCGGCGTCGACGACGGCAGCGCGCGCTCCGACACGGCGATGATCGTCCACGTCTACGAGGGGCACAAGAAGGCCAGCGTGGTCTCCATCCCGCGCGACACCCTGGTCGACCGCCCCGAGTGCACCGACTCCAAGGGCGGCGTGCACCCGGCGGAGTCCGGCGCCATGTTCAACTCCGCCTACTCCACCGGCGGCGCCACCTGCGCGGTCAAGACCGTCGAGTCCGTCACCGGGCTCCGGATGGACCACTATCTGGAGGTCGACTTCAGCGGCTTCCAGAAGCTCATCGACGAGCTGGGCGGGGTCACCGTCACCACCACCCGGGCCATCAACGACCCCGACAGCCATCTCGACCTGCCGGCCGGCACCCACAAGCTGAACGGCGACGAGGCCCTCGGGCTGGTCCGTACCCGGCACGGCGTCGGGGACGGCTCCGACCTCGGCCGCATCCAGCTCCAGCAGGCTTTCATCAAGGCCCTGGTCAACCAGGTCAAGCAGCTCGGCGTCCTGACCAACCCCACGAAGCTCTACGCCCTCGCCGACACCGCCACCAAGTCGGTCACCACCGACTCCGACCTGGGTTCGGTCAACTCCCTGGTGAGCTTCGCGGACGGCCTCAAGGGCATCAGCGCGTCGCACATGACCATGGTCACGATGCCGGTCCAGTACGACCCCGCGAACCCCAACCGCGTCCTCCTCGACAAGACCAAGGCCCAGCTCGTCTGGAACGCCCTGAAGAAGGACCGGACCATCCCGAAGACGGCCACCCAGGGCACAGCCACCGGCAAGGCGGCAGGAGTGGTCAGCAACTGACCCCCCTCGCCACCGGCGGCAGGCGAGGGCGGGCGCGGGGCACGGCGTGCACAGCCGCGCATCCCCCCGCACCCGCCTCCGGCGCCGGCCTGCCATCCCCCGGCGCACCCTCCCCGGCCGGAGGCGGAATAGATCCCCCACACCCCCGGTTTTGGGGGATGGCCCCAGTCCTGGCAGACTGGTACGTCGGCTCCGGTTCACGCCTCCGCACCCCCGCAGCGGCGACCCGGCGCCCTCCCGGAAACTAGGAGAAACCTTGAAGCGCGACATCCACCCCGCGTACGTCGAGACGCAGGTCAGCTGCACCTGCGGCGCGTCGTTCACCACCCGTAGCACCATCGAGTCCGGCACCATCCGGGCCGAGGTCTGCTCCGAGTGCCACCCGTTCTACACGGGCAAGCAGAAGATCCTCGACACCGGTGGCCGTGTGGCCCGCTTCGAGGCCCGCTTCGGCAAGGCTGCCGCCGGCTCCAAGAAGTAGCGAGCCCCCATTCGCCGGTCCACGGCCGTGCCCCTCACCGGGGCACGCCCGGGACCGGCGTTTTTGGTCGCCCGCCGCCCCGCTTTCCGAGCAGTATCAGGAGCCCAAGATGTTCGAGGCCGTCGAGGAACTCGTCGGTGAGCACGCCGACCTGGAGCGGCAGCTCGCCGACCCGTCGGTCCACGCCGACCAGGCCAACGCGCGCAAGCTCAACAAGCGCTACGCCGAGCTGACTCCCATCGTCGCCACCTACCGCTCCTGGAAGCAGTCCGGCGACGACATCGACACGGCGCGCGAACTGGCCGCCGACGACCCGGAGTTCGCCGCCGAGGTCAAGGACCTGGAGAAGCAGCGCGAGGAACTCACCGAGAAGCTGCGCCTCCTGCTGGTCCCGCGCGACCCCAGCGACGACAAGGACGTCATCCTGGAGATCAAGGCGGGCGCGGGCGGCGACGAGTCCGCCCTGTTCGCCGGCGACCTGCTGCGCATGTACCTGCGCTACGCCGAACGCGTCGGCTGGAAGACCGAGATCATCGACTCCACCGAGTCCGAGCTGGGCGGCTACAAGGACGTCCAGGTCGCGGTGAAGACCCGCGGGCAGACCGAGCCGGGACAGGGCGTGTGGGCCCGGCTGAAGTACGAGGGCGGAGTGCACCGCGTGCAGCGGGTGCCCGCCACCGAGTCCCAGGGCCGGATCCACACCTCGGCGGCCGGTGTCCTCGTCACCCCGGAGGCCGAGGAGGTGGACGTGGAGATCAACCCCAACGACCTGCGGATCGACGTCTACCGGTCCTCGGGACCCGGCGGCCAGTCCGTGAACACCACCGACTCCGCGGTGCGCATCACGCACCTTCCGACCGGAGTCGTCGCCTCCTGCCAGAACGAGAAGAGCCAGTTGCAGAACAAGGAGCAGGCTCTGCGTATCCTGCGCTCCAGGCTGCTCGCCATCGCGCAGGAGGAGGCGGAGAAGGAAGCCGCCGACGCCCGGCGCAGCCAGGTCCGCACCGTCGACCGCTCCGAGAAGATCCGTACGTACAACTTCCCGGAGAACCGCATCTCGGACCACCGCGTCGGCTTCAAGGCGTACAACCTGGACCAGGTCCTGGACGGCGACCTCGACACGGTGATCCAGGCATGTGTCGACGCGGACTCGGCGGCGAAACTGGCCGCCGCCTGAGGCGCTCAGGACGACTGGGCCACGCACCGAACACCGGAGGACGAGCGTGCAGCAACCTTCTGGGGGGCGACCCCCGACCTCCCGCAGCGTGCTGCTCGCGGAGGTGGCCCAGGCCACCCAGCGGCTCGCCGACGCCGGCGTGCCCTCGCCGCGCAACGACGCGGAGGAACTCGCCGCGTTCGTGCACGGCGTGAAGCGGGGCGCGTTGCACTCCGTGCGGGACGCCGACTTCGACGCCCGCTACTGGGAGGTCATCGCCCGCCGCGAGCAGCGCGAGCCGTTGCAGCACATCACCGGGCGGGCCTACTTCCGGTATCTGGAGCTCCAGGTCGGGCCGGGCGTGTTCGTGCCCCGGCCGGAGACCGAGTCGGTGGTCGGCTGGGCCATAGACGCGGTGCGCGCGATGGACGTGGTCGAGCCGCTCATCGTCGACCTGTGCACCGGTTCCGGCGCCATCGCGCTCGCCCTCGCCCAGGAGGTGCCGCGCTCGCGCGTGCACGCCGTGGAACTGTCCGAGGACGCCCTCCAGTGGACCCGTAAGAACATGGCGGGTTCCCGGGTCGACCTGCGCCAGGGCGACGCCCTGGACGCCTTCCGGGACCTCGACGGCCAGGTCGACCTCGTCGTCTCCAACCCGCCGTACATCCCGCTCACCGAGTGGGAGTACGTCGCCCCCGAGGCCCGCGACTACGACCCGGAGCTGGCCCTGTTCTCCGGCGAGGACGGCCTCGACCTGATCCGCGGCCTGGAGCGCGCCGCGCACCGGCTGCTGCGCCCGGGCGGCGTCGTGGTCATCGAGCACGCGGACACCCAGGGCGGTCAGGTGCCGTGGATCTTCACCGAGGAACGGGGCTGGGCCGACGCGGCCGACCACCCCGACCTCAACAACCGCCCCCGGTTCGCGACCGCCCGCAGGGCCCTGCCGTGAGGCCGGCGCCCGCACCCACCGCAGTGGGCGAGCCGGCCGCGGGCACCCCGGAGGCGCCCCGAGCGACAACAGAAGGAGACCGCTAGACATGGCACGGCGATACGACACCAATGACGCCACCGACCGCGCGACCGGCCTGCGCGAGGCCGCGTCCGCCGTCCGCCGGGGCGAACTCGTGGTCCTGCCGACCGACACCGTCTACGGCATCGGGGCCGACGCGTTCTCCGCGGAGGCGGTGGCCGATCTGCTGGACGCCAAGGGCCGGGGCCGCGCCATGCCCTCGCCCGTGCTCATCGGCTCCCCGAACACCCTGCACGGCCTCGTCACGGACTTCTCCGAGAAGGCGTGGGAACTGGTCGACGCGTTCTGGCCGGGCGCCCTCACCCTGGTCGCCAAGCACCAGCCGTCCCTCCAGTGGGACCTCGGCGAGACCCGGGGCACGGTCGCCGTGCGCATGCCGCTGCACCCGGTCGCCATCGAACTGCTGACCGAGGTCGGCCCGATGGCCGTCTCCTCGGCCAACCTCTCCGGCCACCCGGCGCCGGAGGACTGCGACGCCGCCCAGCAGATGCTCGGCGACTCCGTCTCCGTCTACCTCGACGGCGGCCCGACCCCCGGCAACGTGCCGTCGTCGATCGTCGACGTCACGGGTGACGTGCCGGTGCTGCTGCGCGAGGGCGCGCTCTCCCCGGAGGAACTGCGCAAGGTCGTACCCGACCTTGAGGTGGCGAATTGACGGCCCCTGACACCTCCCCCGGGCTCCCGCTCCCGGCTGCTCCCGGGCAGGGGGGACCCCCATGGGCGGCATAGGAACCGGGTACAGCGCGGAGGAGACGACGACCTTCGGCTTTCCCCGCGACACCTTCCGCATCCTCCACGTCAGCACCGGAAACGTGTGCCGCTCGCCCATCACCGAGCGGCTGACCCGGCATTTCGTCATGGAACGGCTCGGCATCCTGGGCGGCGGGCTGATCGTGGAGAGCGCGGGCACCTGGGGCCACGAGGGCGCGCCGATGGAGGCCAACGCGGAAGCCGTGCTGGCCGAGTTCGGCGCGGACGCCTCCGGTTTCACCGGCCGGGAACTCCTCGACGAGCACGTGATCAGGGCCGACCTGGTGCTGACCGCGACCCGTGACCACCGGGCCCAGGTCATCTCCATGGGCCATTCGGCCGGGCTGCGGACCTTCACGTTGAAGGAGTTCACCCGGCTGGTGCGCGCGATAGACCCGACGACGCTGCCGCCGCTGGAGGACGGGCTGGTCGCGCGCGCCCGCGCGCTGGTCCGGGCGGCCGCCGCGCTGCGCGGCTGGCTGCTGGCCCCCACGGCCGAGGCCGACGAGGTCTACGACCCCTACGGCGCCCCCCTGACCTTCTTCCGGTCCATCGGCGACGAGATACACGAGGCTCTGGACCCGGTCGTCACGGCCCTGACGGGCGTTCCCGCACACATGTAGCGACCGCGCACCCCACCCGCCCCGGGCCTACATTGGACGTACGCCGCCGTCGACCGCCGGGAGCCCGTGATGCCGGTCACCCACACGCTCGCACCGACCGATGTGCTGCGCCGGCAGGATCCCGAGATGGCCGAGGTCCTGCTGGGCGAACTGGCCCGGCAGTCGACGACCCTCCAGCTCAGCGCGGCCGAGAACTACACCTCACCGGCCGTGCTGGCGGCGCTGGGCTCGCCGCTCGCCAACAAGTACGCCGAGGGCTACCCGGGCGCCCGCTACCACGGCGGCTGCGAACTGGTGGACGTCGCCGAGCGGCTGGCCGTCGACCGGGCCAAGGCACTGTTCGGGGCCGCGCACGCCAACGTCCAGCCGCACTCCGGCTCCTCCGCCGTGCTCGCCGCGTACGCCGCCCTGCTGCGCCCCGGGGACACCGTCCTCGCCCTGGGGCTGTCCTACGGCGGCCACCTCACCCACGGCTCGCCCGCCAACTTCTCCGGCCGCTGGTTCGACTTCGTGGGGTACGGGGTGGACGCGGAGACCGGGCTCGTCGACCAGGACCAGGTGCGGGCGCTGGCCCGCTCGCACCGGCCCAAGGCGATCGTGTGCGGGTCGATCGCCTACCCCCGGCACCTGGACTATGCCTTCTTCCGCGAGGTGGCCGACGAGGTCGGCGCCTACCTCATCGCGGACGCCGCCCACCCGATCGGGCTCGTCGCGGGGAAGGCGGCGCCCAGCCCGGTGCCGTACGCCGACATCGTCTGCGCCACCACGCACAAGGTGCTGCGCGGGCCGCGCGGCGGGATGCTGCTGTGCGGGGCCGACCTGGCCGAGCGGGTCGACCGGGCGGTGTTCCCGTTCACCCAGGCCGGCGCCCAGATGAACGCCGTCGCCGCGAAGGCGGTCGCGTTCGGCGAGGCGGCCACTGCGGCGTTCGCCGCGTACGCCCGGCAGGTGGTCGCGGGCGCACGGGTGCTCGCGGCCGAGCTGGCCGCCCAGGGCCTCGCCGTGACCACCGGCGGCACGGACACCCATCTGATCACCGCCGATCCGGCGCCGCTCGGTGTCGACGGGCGGGCCGCGCGGGGCCTGCTGGCCGCCGCCGGGCTGGTCCTCGACAGCTGTGTGCTGCCGCACGGGCACGCCCGCGGGCTGCGCCTGGGCACCGCGGCGGTGACCACCCAGGGCATGGGGGACGCGGAACTGGCCAGGATCGGGGCGCTGCTGGCCGAAGTGCTGCGCGGGGACGTCGATCCGGCAGGGGCCCGTGACGAGGTGCGCGAGCTTGCCGGTAGATTTCCGCCGTATCCCGGCTGAGCGAGGGTAGGCGCAGGACCGTGCACCTGCTGCACAGCCATGCGTGCAACCATCGTCGCTACCCGGAAGTCCCCATACATATGCGTCCCTCGCTAGGGTGTGGGGCTGTGATGGCCAGCGAGACCTGTGGGGAAGCCTGTGCGTGAATACCTGCTGACGCTCTGTGTCACGGCCGCGGTGACGTACCTGCTGACAGGGCCGGTACGGAAGTTCGCGATCGTGGCCGGTGCGATGCCGGAGATCCGGGCCCGTGACGTGCACCGGGAGCCCACTCCGCGTCTCGGCGGGATCGCCATGTTCTTCGGCCTGTGTGCGGGCCTGCTGGTGGCCGATCACCTGACCAATCTCAACGAGGTCTTCACCAAGTCCAACGAGCCGCGTGCGCTGCTGTCCGGGGCCGCGCTGATCTGGCTGATCGGCGTCCTGGACGACAAGTTCGAGATCGACGCCCTGATCAAGCTGGGCGGGCAGATGATCGCGGCGGGCGTGATGGTCATGCAGGGTCTGACGATCCTGTGGCTGCCCATCCCGGGCGTCGGGAACGTGGCGCTGACCCCGTGGCAGGGCACGCTGCTGACGGTGGCGCTGGTCGTCGTCACGATCAACGCGGTGAACTTCGTGGACGGCCTGGACGGCCTCGCCTCCGGCATGGTGTGCATCGCCGCCGCGGCGTTCTTCCTGTACGCCTACCGGATCTGGTACTCGTACGGCATCGAGGCCGCCGCCCCGGCCACCTTGTTCGCGGCGATCCTGATGGGCATGTGCCTGGGCTTCCTGCCGCACAACATGCACCCGGCGCGGATCTTCATGGGCGACTCCGGCTCGATGCTGCTGGGCCTCGTGCTGGCCGCGGGTGCGATCTCCATCACGGGGCAGGTCGACCCGGACGCGCTGGCCCTGTTCACCGGCTCCGAGAAGGCGGCGGTGCACCAGACGGTGCCGGTCTACATCCCGCTGCTGCTGCCGCTGACGATCATCGCGCTGCCGGCCGCCGACCTGGTGCTGGCGATCGTCCGCCGGACCTGGCGGGGCCAGTCGCCGTTCGCCGCCGACCGCGGGCACCTGCACCACCGGCTGCTCATGATCGGCCACTCGCACAGCCGGGCGGTGCTGATCATGTACTTCTGGTCCGCGCTGATCGGTTTCGGGGCGCTGGCCTACTCCGTGAACTCCGCGTCCATGTGGATCGTGCTCGGCGTGGTCTTCCTCAGCGCGATCGGTCTGGGGCTGCTCCTGCTGCCCCGGTTCACGCCCCGCGCCCCGCGCTGGGCCGAGCGCTTCGTGCCGCCCCGCTACCGGCGTCGGAGGGCCGTGGCGGCCGACGCCGTGGAGCCCTGCCCGTCGCCGGCTCCGGCCGAGGACGAACAGCGCACTCCGGTCACCGCGGGGGCGCCCGGGGTCAACGGAGCGAGTGCGGTCGGACCCCGTTCGCGCCTCCTGGATAGGCGCAATGCCGGTACGTCGCGCTGACGCTCAAGGTAAGAATCTGACTAGAGCATTGCCAACTCGTGGGGGAGCAAAAGCCCCTAATACCAGACAACTGAGCCGGGTTTTTGCACAGACGCGCAGCTTCACTCTCATGTGTGACAGCGAGCACACCTACCAGGTAAAGACCTCATCAAATAGTTTGTGATACGGTTCACGAGAACCCCGGACAGAGCCGACGGACCGCGCTACCGCAGCCCATCGGTGCGAGGTCTGCCCTACTCGGCCCGGGGCTACGCTCGTCCATGACGACACCCCACGCCCCCTGTGAAAAGCGGAGTTGCCGCCATGCCGTCCAATGACGTCCGGACCCTGGCCCAGGCCGCCGTGCCCACGGCTGCCGTCGGCGCGCTCGCCGCCGTCGTCAGTGCGGTGGTCGCGGGTGGCAAGGGCGCGCTCGGGGCGGTCGTCGCGGCGGTCATCGTGATCCTGTTCATGGGGCTCGGCCTCTACGCTCTCCAGCGGACCGCCGTATCGCTTCCGCATCTGTTCCAGGCCATGGGCCTGATGCTCTACACAGCGCAGATCCTGCTGCTGTTCGTGTTCGTCGCGGTGTTCAAGAACACGACGCTGTTCAACCCACGGGCCTTCGCGCTCACGCTCGTCGCCGGCACCCTCACCTGGATCGCCGCGCAGACGCGTGCGCACATGAAGTCCAAGATCCTCTACGTCCAGCCTGATTCGACCCCATCTCCGACCGGTGACCGGTCCGAGACGACTGGTCACTCGTCGTGAGAGGTAGGGCCGGGATAAAGACGCCTGAGAGATGCTGCTATCGTCCGGTGCCAACTGCGGCATCGCGGGCGCGGGCATTTGAGCTGACGCCTGCTCAATCGCGAGGCGAGATGCCCCCAAGCCGCCCCCACATCCGTAACACCAGTCCGGTGCCGAACCGCGGCCGTGTGCCGCGCCGACACAACGAGGTTGCCGTACCCATGCGCCACGCAGAAGGAGCCCGCGGTGAGTGCTGACCCGACGCAGGTGCTCGCCTTCGAGACCGACTGCCACATCTTCGACGGCTGTGGCTTCCCCGCTCCGGGCCTGCACTCGTTCCTGTTCAAGCCCCTCTGGGGCGACGCCGACAGCAACCTGTACTTCAACAAGCCGATGCTGTTGGCGCTGCTCGGTTCGATCATCGTCGTCGGATTCTTCTGGGCTGCCTTCCGCAAGCCGAAGGTCGTGCCCGGCAAGCTGCAGATGGTGGCCGAGACGGGCTACGACTTCATCCGGCGCGGTGTCGTGTACGAGACGATCGGCAAGAAGGAGGGCGAGAAGTACGTACCGCTCATCGTCTCGCTGTTCTTCTTCGTGTGGATGATGAACCTGTGGTCGATCATCCCGGTCGCCCAGTTCCCGGTCACGTCGATCATCGCCTACCCGGCGATCCTGGCCCTGGTCGTCTATGTCCTGTGGGTCTCGCTGACCTTCAAGCGGCACGGGTTCGTCGGGTTCTTCAAGAACGTCACCGGCTACGACAAGTCGCTCGGCCCGGTGTTGCCCCTGGCGATGCTCATCGAGTTCTTCTCGAACCTGCTCGTGCGGCCCTTCACCCACGCGGTGCGACTCTTCGCGAACATGTTCGCGGGCCACACCCTGCTGCTGCTGTTCACCATCGCCAGCTGGTACCTGCTGAACGGCATCGGCGTCGCCTACGCCGGCGTCAGCTTCATCATGACCCTGGTGATGACGGCCTTCGAGCTGTTCATCCAGGCGCTGCAGGCGTACGTCTTCGTGCTGCTGACCTGCACCTACATCCAGGGCGCCCTCGCCGAGCACCACTGAGGCCCCGTACCCAACCCCCTGATCGTCCGGTGGCCAACCCCCACCGGTCCGTAAAGAAGAAGGAAGAACTGGCATGCTCCAGACCCTTGCCGCCGTCTCCGGCTCGCTCGGTTCCATCGGTTACGGCCTGGCCGCCATCGGCCCCGGCGTCGGCGTCGGCATCATCTTCGGCAACGGCACCCAGGCCCTGGCCCGCCAGCCCGAGGCGGCCGGCCTGATCCGCGCCAACCAGATCCTCGGCTTCGCCTTCTGTGAGGCGCTCGCCCTCATCGGTCTGGTCATGCCGTTCGTCTACGGCAAGTGATCTAGCGATCCACGACCAGCCGACTAGACGAAAGGCACTGACATGAGCCAGCTGCTCATTCTGGCGGCCGAGGAGAGCGAAAACCCCCTCGTCCCGCCGATCCCCGAGCTTGTCATCGGCCTGATCGCCTTCGTCATCGTCTTCGGCTTCCTCGCCTGGAAGCTCCTTCCGAACATCAACAAGGTTCTGGAGCAGCGCCGCGAGGCCATCGAGGGCGGTATCGAGAAGGCCGAGGCCGCTCAGACCGAGGCCCAGAGCGTCCTTGAGCAGTACAAGGCCCAGCTCGCCGAGGCCCGGCACGAGGCCGCGCGACTGCGCCAGGAGGCGCAGGAGCAGGGTGCCGCGCTCATCTCCGAGATGCGGGCCGAGGGCCAGCGGCAGCGCGAGGAGATCGTCGCCGCCGGTCACACCCAGATCGAGGCCGACCGCAAGGCCGCCTCGGCCGCGCTGCGCCAGGACGTCGGCAAGCTCGCCACCGAACTGGCCGGCAAGCTCGTCGGCGAGTCCCTCGAGGACCACGCCCGGCAGAGCCGCGTGATCGACCGCTTCCTCGACGAGCTTGACGAGAAGGCCGAGGCCGCGCGATGAACGGAGCGAGCCGCGAGGCACTGGCAGCCGCACGTGAGCGGCTCGACGCGCTGACGGACGGCACGTCCGTGGACGCGACGCAGCTCGCCGACGAGCTGGCGGCCGTCACCGCGCTGCTCGACCGCGAGGTGTCACTGCGCCGGGTCCTCACCGACCCGGCGCAGGCCGGGGAGGCCAAGGCCGAGCTGGTCCGGCGCCTGGTGGGCGGCCAGATCAGCGGCCCGGCCACGGACCTGCTGTCCGGCCTGGTCCGCTCCCGCTGGTCGCAGCCGCGCGACCTGGTGGACGCGCTGGAGGAGCTGGCCGACGTGGCCGACCTCACGGCCGCCCAGCAGGTGGGCCGCCTCGACAGCGTCGAGGACGAGCTGTTCCGGTTCGGCCGGATCGTCTCCTCGAACACGGAGCTGCGCGCCGCGCTCACCGACCGTAGTGCCCGCGCCTCGGCCAAGGCCGAGCTGCTGCGCCGGCTGCTCGGCGGCCGGGCCGACGTGACGACCGAGCGCCTGGTGACGCGCCTGGTGACCGCGCCGCGTGGACGTAGCCTGGAGGCGGGAATCGAATCCCTGTCCAAGCTCGCCGCCGAGCGCAGGGACCGCATGGTCGCCGTCGTCACCTCGGCGGTACCGCTGAGCGACACGCAGAAGCGGCGCCTGGGCACGGCCCTGACGAAGCTCTACGGCCGCACGATGCACCTCAACCTCGATGTGGACCCAGAGGTCGTCGGCGGTATCCGGGTGCAGGTCGGGGACGAGGTCATCAACGGCTCGGTCGCCGACCGGCTGGAGGACGCCGCCCGCCGGATGGCCGGCTAGCAGCAACTCAATAAGCAGTACGTACTGATGGCGGCCCTGGTTGGGCCGTACAGAGGATTCACCTCCTGATGGGGGGAGTCCCCATCCCCCCAAAGTGAAACTTCGGGCCCAACAAGGAGAGCAGGGAACCCAGATGGCGGAGCTCACGATCCGGCCGGAGGAGATCCGGGACGCGCTGGAGAACTTCGTCCAGTCGTACAAGCCGGACGCGGCCTCGCGCGAGGAGGTCGGTACGGTCACCCTTGCCGGCGACGGCATCGCGAAGGTCGAGGGCCTCCCCTCGGCCATGGCCAACGAACTGCTGAAGTTCGAGGACGGCACCCTCGGCCTCGCGCTGAACCTGGAAGAGCGCGAGATCGGTGCCATCGTCCTCGGTGAGTTCAGCGGCGTCGAGGAGGGGCAGCCGGTGCAGCGCACCGGTGAGGTCCTCTCCGTCGCGGTCGGCGAGGGCTACCTCGGCCGCGTCGTCGACCCGCTCGGCAACCCGATCGACGGCCTCGGCGAGATCGAGACCGACGGCCGCCGCGCACTCGAACTGCAGGCCCCCACGGTCATGCAGCGCAAGTCCGTGCACGAGCCGATGGAGACGGGCTACAAGGCCGTCGACGCGATGACCCCGATCGGCCGCGGCCAGCGCCAGCTGATCATCGGTGACCGTCAGACCGGCAAGACCGCCCTGGCCGTCGACACGATCATCAACCAGCGGGACAACTGGCGCACGGGCGACCCGAACAAGCAGGTCCGCTGCATCTACGTCGCCATCGGCCAGAAGGGCTCCACCATCGCGTCGGTCCGCCGCGCGCTGGAGGAGAACGGTGCGCTGGAGTACACGACCATCGTCGCCGCCCCGGCGTCCGACCCGGCCGGCTTCAAGTACCTGTCGCCCTACACCGGCTCGGCCATCGGCCAGCACTGGATGTACCAGGGCAAGCACGTCCTGATCATCTTCGACGACCTCTCGAAGCAGGCCGACGCCTACCGCGCCGTGTCCCTGCTGCTGCGCCGCCCGCCGGGCCGCGAGGCATACCCGGGCGACGTCTTCTACCTGCACTCCCGGCTCCTGGAGCGCTGCGCCAAGCTCTCCGACGAGATGGGTGCCGGTTCGATGACCGGTCTGCCGATCGTGGAGACCAAGGCCAACGACGTGTCGGCGTTCATCCCGACCAACGTCATCTCCATCACCGACGGCCAGTGCTTCCTGGAGTCCGACCTGTTCAACGCCGGTCAGCGGCCGGCCCTGAACGTCGGTATCTCGGTCTCCCGCGTCGGTGGCTCCGCCCAGCACAAGGCGATGAAGCAGGTCTCCGGCCGGCTCCGCGTCGACCTCGCCCAGTTCCGTGAGCTGGAGGCGTTCGCCGCCTTCGGTTCCGACCTGGACGCCGCCTCCAAGTCCCAGCTGGAGCGCGGTCAGCGCATGGTCGAGCTGCTGAAGCAGGACCAGTACCAGCCGATGTCCACCGAGGACCAGGTCGTCTCCGTCTGGGCCGGCACCACCGGCCGGATGGACGACGTGCCGGTCGCCGACATCCGCCGCTTCGAGAAGGAGCTGCTGGAGTACCTGCACCGCAAGGAGCAGGGCCTCATGACCTCCATCCGGGAGGGCGGCAAGATGTCCGACGACACGCTGACGGCCGTCGCGGACTCGGTCGTGGACTTCAAGAAGCAGTTCGAGACCTCCGACGGCAAGCTGCTCGGCGAGGACGCTCCGGCCGCTGCCGCCAAGTGACGTAAGGAAGGGACCTGACTCATGGGAGCCCAGCTCCGGGTCTACAAGCGTCGCATCCGATCCGTCACCGCGACCAAGAAGATCACCAAGGCGATGGAGATGATCGCCGCCTCGCGCGTCGTCAAGGCGCAGCGCAAGGTGGTGGCCTCCACGCCGTACGCGCAGGAACTGACCCGCGCGGTCACGGCGGTCGGCACCGGTTCGAACACCAGGCACCCGCTCACCACGGAGGCGGAGAACCCGACCCGTGTCGCGGTCCTGCTCCTGACGAGCGACCGCGGCCTGGCCGGCGCCTTCAACTCCAACGCCATCAAGGCGGCGGAGCAGCTGACCGAGCGCCTGGAGCGCGAGGGCAAGCAGGTCGACACGTATGTCGTCGGCCGTCGTGGGCTGGCCCACTACAACTTCCGTGAGCGCAAGGTCACGGAGTCGTGGACCGGCTTCACCGACGAGCCGACCTACGCGGACGCCAAGAGGGTCGCGGCGCCCCTGATCGAAGCCATCGAGCAGGACACGGCGGACGGCGGGGTGGACGAACTCCACATCGTCTACACCGAGTTCGTGTCGATGATGACGCAGACGGCGCTGGACGCCCGACTGCTGCCGCTGCGCCTCGACGAGGTGGCGGAGGAGCAGCCCAAGGGCGAGATCCTTCCGCTGTACGACTTCGAGCCCTCGGCGGAGGACGTCCTCGACGCCCTGCTGCCGCGCTATGTGGAGAGCCGTATCTACAACGCGCTGCTCCAGTCGGCCGCTTCGAAGCACGCCGCCACGCGGCGCGCGATGAAGTCGGCCACCGACAACGCGGGCGAGCTGATCAACACGCTCTCCCGGCTTGCCAACGCGGCCCGCCAGGCCGAAATCACCCAGGAAATCAGCGAGATCGTCGGTGGCGCGAGCGCCCTGGCCGACGCGACCGCGGGGAGTGACCGCTAATGACCACCACTGTTGAGACCGCGACGGCCACGGGCCGCGTCGCCCGGGTCATCGGCCCGGTCGTCGACGTGGAGTTCCCCGTCGACGCGATGCCGGACATCTACAACGCCCTGCACGTGGACGTCGCCGACCCGGCGAACGAGGGCGAGAAGAAGACACTGACCCTGGAGGTCGCCCAGCACCTGGGTGACGGCCTGGTCCGTACCATCTCCATGCAGCCCACCGACGGTCTGGTCCGCCAGGCCCCGGTGACGGACACCGGCTCCGCCATCTCCGTCCCCGTCGGTGACTTCACCAAGGGCAAGGTGTTCAACACCCTCGGTGAGGTACTGAACGTCGACGAGACCTACGCCGGCGAGCGCTGGCCGATCCACCGCAAGGCCCCGAACTTCGACGAGCTGGAGTCGAAGACGGAGATGTTCGAGACGGGCGTGAAGGTCGTCGACCTGCTCACCCCGTACGTCAAGGGCGGCAAGATCGGCCTGTTCGGCGGCGCCGGCGTCGGCAAGACGGTGCTCATCCAGGAGATGATCTACCGTGTCGCCAACAACCACGACGGTGTCTCCGTGTTCGCCGGTGTCGGTGAGCGCACCCGTGAGGGCAACGACCTGATCGAGGAGATGTCCGAGTCGGGCGTCATCGACAAGACCGCGCTGGTCTTCGGCCAGATGGACGAGCCCCCGGGCACCCGTCTGCGCGTCGCGCTGGCCGGCCTCACCATGGCCGAGTACTTCCGTGACGTCCAGAAGCAGGACGTGCTGTTCTTCATCGACAACATCTTCCGCTTCACCCAGGCCGGTTCCGAGGTGTCGACCCTGCTCGGCCGCATGCCCTCCGCGGTGGGCTATCAGCCGAACCTGGCCGACGAGATGGGCCTCCTCCAGGAGCGCATCACCTCGACCCGCGGTCACTCGATCACCTCGATGCAGGCGATCTACATCCCCGCGGACGACCTGACCGACCCGGCCCCGGCCACCACCTTCGCCCACCTCGACGCGACGACGGTGCTCTCCCGTCCGATCTCCGAGAAGGGCATCTACCCGGCCGTGGACCCGCTGGACTCCACGTCCCGGATCCTGGACCCGCGCTACATCTCGCAGGACCACTACGGCGCGGCGATGCGCGTCAAGACGATCCTGCAGAAGTACAAGGACCTCCAGGACATCATCGCCATCCTCGGCATCGACGAGCTGGGCGAGGAGGACAAGCTCGTCGTCCACCGGGCCCGCCGGGTGGAGCGGTTCCTGTCCCAGAACACTCACGTCGCCAAGCAGTTCACCGGCGTGGACGGCTCGGACGTGCCGCTGGACGAGTCGATCGCCGCGTTCAACGCGATCTGCGACGGTGAGTACGACCACTTCCCCGAGCAGGCGTTCTTCATGTGCGGTGGTCTTGAGGACCTCAAGGCCAACGCGAAGGAGCTGGGCGTCTCCTGAGCCCGGTGCCGGTGCGAGAGGGGCGCGGACGCATCCCGTCAGGGGGGTGTCCGGCCCCTCTCTCCACTCCCATTAGAATTGACCCCAACACCCGGCACCCCAGCCGGGTGGTGACCCGAGGAGCCACCCTTGGCTGCTGAGCTGCACGTCGAGCTGGTCGCCGCCGACCGTCAGGTCTGGTCCGGTGAGGCCACTCTGGTCGTCGCGCGTACCACGTCCGGCGACATCGGTGTCATGCCCGGTCACCAGCCGCTGCTCGGTGTGCTGGAGTCGGGCCCGGTGACCATCCGTACGAGTGATGGCGGAACGGTCGTCGCCGCGGTGCACGGCGGTTTCATCTCCTTCGCGGACGACAAGCTGTCGCTGCTGGCCGAGATCGCCGAGCTGTCGGACGAGATCGATGTCCAGCGCGCGGAGCGCGAGTTGGAACGCGCCCGCGCGGAGGGCGATGCCACCGCCGAGCGGCGTGCGGACGTCCGCCTGCGGGCGGCGACGGCGCGCTGACCGGGGACGCCTCCCGGGCCTCAGGGTTCCGGGGAGCGTCGTGTGAAGACTTACTCAGCCGCGGCTGGTACCGGAGGGATCCGGCACCAGCCGCGGCTGAGGCAGATGTGGGTGTTTTTTCCGTTCCGTTACCTAGGAGACGAGGAGGTCGGTGCCGATGGTCCTCGCTCTGACTGTGTGCGGAGTCGTGGTAGCGCTCGTAGTGGTGGGGCTGTTCCTCTTCGGTCTGCGCCGTCGGCTCATCCAGCGCTCCGGGGGTACGTTCGACTGCTCGCTGCGCTGGGACGTGCCGGAGAAAGCCGACACCAGCGGCAAAGGATGGAGCTACGGGGTCGCCCGCTACAACGGGGACCGCATCGAGTGGTACCGCGTCTTCTCCTACGCCTACCGCCCGCGCCGCCTCCTGGAGCGTTCCGCGATCGAGGTGGTCGGCCGCCGGGTCCCGGAGGGCGAGGAGGAACTGGCCCTGCTCTCCGACGCCGTCATCCTGGCCTGTGCCCATCGGGGCGTCCGCCTCGAACTGGCCATGAGCGAGGACGCGCTCACCGGCTTCCTCGCCTGGCTCGAGGCGGCCCCGCCAGGACAAAGGGTGAATGTGGCTTAGCCACATTCACCCTTTGCTTTTCCCGGGGTTCCCCCGGACGGCGGTCCGGGGGAACCGTCAACATCGCGGGACCGTCCGGCTCCGCGAACGGTGCTACGACAGGCCGCTGTTGATGGCGCTCACCAGTTCACCGTTGCTGGTGTCACCGCTGAACTCCCAGAAGAAGGCGCCGCCCAGACCCTGGGTCTTGGCCCACGACATCTTCGTGCCGATGGTCGCCGGAGTGTCGTACGACCACCAGTTGCTGCCGCACTTCGCGTAGGCCGTGCCCGCGACCGTGCCGGTGACCGGGCAGGACGTCTTGAGCACCTTGTAGTCCTCGATGCCCGCCTCGTAGGTGCCCGGCGCGGCTCCGGTGGCGGTGCCGCCCGGGGCGTCCTGGGTGACGCCGGTCCAGCCGCGCCCGTAGAAGCCGATGCCGATGAGCAGCTTCTTCGCGGGCACGCCCTGCGCCTTGTACTTGGCCATCGCGTCGGCCGTGGTGAAGCCGGCCGTCGGGATGCCGCTGTACGAGGTGAGCGGGGAGTGCGGAGCGGTCGGGCCCTGGGCGGCCCAGGCGCCGAAGAAGTCGTACGTCATCACGTTGTACCAGTCGACGTACTGCGAGGCGCCCGCGTAGTCGGTGGCGTCGATCTTGCCGCCGGAGGAGCCGTCGGCCGTGGTGGCCGCGGTGACCAGGTAGGTGGAGCCGAACTTGGCGCGCAGCGCCGACATCAGGTTCTTGAAGGCGTCCCGGCCGCTGGCGTCACAGCTCAGACCGCAGGCGTTCGGGTACTCCCAGTCGATGTCGATGCCGTCGAAGACGTCGGCCCAGCGCGGGTCCTCGACCAGGTTGTAGCAGGACTGCGCGAAGGCGGCCGGGTTCTGCGCGGCCTGGGTGAAGCCGCCGGACCAGGTCCAGCCGCCGAAGGACCACAGGATCTTGATGTTCGGGTACTTGGCCTTCAGCTGGCGCAGCTGGTTGAAGTTGCCGCGCAGCGGCTGGTCCCAGGTGTCGGCGACACCGCTGACGGACTGGTCGGCGGTGAACGCCTTGTCGTAGTCGGCGTAGGAGTCGCCGATCGCGCACTGGCCGTTGGTCACGTTGCCGAAGGCGTAGTTGATGTGCGTGATCTTGGACGCGGAGCCGGACGTCACCAGGTTCTTGACGTTGTAGTTGCGGCCGTAGATGCCCCACTCGGTGAAGTAGCCGAGCTTGACCGCGTTACCGGTGGGCGGGGGGTTGGTGCCGCCGCCGGTGGTGTGCACGGCGACCGCGGCGCTGGCCGGGCCGGTCTGGTCGGCGGTGTCACGGGCCTGGACGGTGTACGAGTAGTCGGTGCCCGCGGTCAGACCGCTGTCCGTGTAGGAGGGGGAGGAGGTGGCCGTGACGGTGGCGACCTTGGCGCCGTCGCGCAGCACGTCGTAGTTCTTGACGCCCTTGTCGTCGGTGGCCGCCGGCCAGGACAGGTTCACCGAGGTGTTGGTGATGCCCGAGGCGGTCGGGGTGCCCGGCGCGGACGGCGGGTTGTCGCCCGGCACCGTGCCGCCGTCACAGCTGCCGCCGTTCAGCTTGCAGTTGGACGGGGAGCCGGAGCCCGCGCCGTTGAAGCCGAAGGAGACCGAGGCGCCCGGGGCGAGGGCGCCGTTGTAGGACTTGTTCTTGGCGGTCCAGTGGGTGCCGGACGACGTGACGTCCGCGTCCCAGGCCGAGGTGACGGACGTTCCGGAGGGGAAGTCCCACTCGATGGTCCAGGAGCTGATCGAGGTGGTGCCGGTGTTCTTGACGGTCCACTTGCCCTCGAAGCCGGTTCCCCAGTCCGAGGCTTTGGCGTAGGTGGCCGTCGCGGAGTCGGCGGCCTGCGCGGGGGCCGCGAGGCCGACCAGTCCGGCGAGGGGGAGCAACAGGGTCGCGAACCCTGCCGCGGCTCTGTGTCTGAAGCGCATCCTGCGCCTCCTCTTCTGTTTGCGGCCACCGGGGCGCCAGAATCGGTGACCGTGGGTGTCAGGGGCGTGACTGAGCCTTCACGCCCACAGTGCCGCGAGAATAGAAAGGTCTGGACCACGGGTCAATAGGTCTGGACCATTCCCGCTGTCGGCCGCTAGATCCCCAACTCCTGCGCCAGCACCGCGGCTTGCACCCGGCTGCGCAGCTCCAGCTTGGCCAGCAGACGGCTGACGTGCGTCTTCACAGTCCCCTCCGCCATGCCGAGCCGCTCGGCGATCTCCGCGTTGGACAGCCCTTCGCCCAGCCGGGACAGAACGTCCCGCTCCCGTCGCGTCAGCACGTCCAGCACCGCGGGATCCGCCTTCGGCTCCCTCGCGGGCCGGGCGGCGAACTCGGTGATCAGCCGCCGGGTGACCGCGGGGGCGATGACGCCCTCCCCGCGCGCCACCGTGCGCACCGCCGCGAGCAGTTCCGCCGCCTCGGTGTTCTTCAGCAGGAACCCCGACGCCCCGGCCCGCAGCGCCCCGAACACATAGTCGTCGAGGTCGAAGGTGGTCAGCACGAGCACGTCCGCGAGCCGCTCCGCGACGATCTCCCGGGTCGCCGCCACGCCGTCCTTGCGCGGCATCTGGACATCCATCAGCACCAGGTCGGGACGCAGTCGCCGGGCCAGTTCGACCGCCCGGTCGCCGTCCGCCGCCTCCCCCACCACCTCGATGTCGGCCGCGTTGCGCAGGATGAGCACGAGCCCGGCGCGGACGGCGGACTGGTCCTCGGCGACCAGGACACGGATCACTCGGGGGCTCACTCGGGGTCTCCTTCGGACACGGGAAGGGTCGCGCGTACGGTCCACACGGCGCCGTCGGACCCGGCCTCGAAAGCGCCGCCGAGCAGCGCCGCCCGCTCCCGCATCCCGACCAGACCGGCGCCGGAACCGGGGGCGCGCGGGCCGTCCGCACCGCCGTACGGGCTGGTCACCCGCACGTCGAGGACGCCGTCCCGCTGGGCGACGCGGACCGCGACCCGGCCGGGTCCCGCGTGCTTGAGCGCGTTGGTCAGGGACTCCTGCACGATCCGGTAGGCGGCGAGTTCCACGGGCGCCGGCACCCGGCCGTGGTCGGCGTCGAGGGCGACGTCCAGGCCGCCCGCACGGGCGCCGTCGACCAGGGCGGCCAGGCCGTCGAGCGTGGGGGTGGCGAACACACCGCCGCCGTCGTGGTCCCGCAGTATCCCGATCAGGCGCCGCATCTCGGCCAGCCCCTCGACGCTGTTCTCGCGGATCACCCCGAGCGCCTCCCTGGAGGTGGCGGGATCGTCGATCGACAGCGCCGCGGTGGAGTGGATGGCGATGGCGGACAGATGGCCCGCCACCAGATCGTGCAACTCGCGTGCCACCCGGGCGCGTTCCGCGTTCACCGCCTGGGTGCGGTCCTTCTCGGCGAGCAGCGCGGTCTGCTCCGCCCGCAGCCGCGCCGTCTCGGCCGCGTCCCGGTGGCTGCGCACCACCCAGCCGGTCGTGGCCGGCGCGAAGGCGACGACGCCGACCGCGACCCCGATGAGCAGCCCCTGCGCGGAGCGCAGGAGCGCGGCGGGCAGCACGCCGCCGAGCACGGTGAGCAGCCCGGTGATCCAGGTGAGGCGGCGGGCCGCGGCGGGGGAGCCGTACAGAACGGCCGCGTACACCAGGTCCGTGTACAGCACGACGGTGACGATGCTGCCCCGGGTCAGCAGGTCCGCGGCCAGCGCGGCCGTGCCGAGCAGCAGGCCGAGGCCGGGCCGGACGCGGCGCAGCGTCGCGCAGCCCGCCATCACGGCCAGCGGCACCAGGGGCGCCCAGTACGCGGGCCACCCGACCAGGGCGAGCGAGACCCCCCGGCTGAAGACACCGAACGCCCACAGCAGCAGCCCCCCGGCCAGCCCGCCCACGGCGATGCGCAGGTCGTCGCGGTGCGGGCGGCAGCGGGCCTGGGACATGCCCTCCAGTGAACACGGTCCGCGGCACGACCGCCTGCGCCCCGGGAAGGGTCCGCGACTGCATCTTTCGATGTATGGGCAGGGCCCGCGAGTTCATCGCGGCCGACGACGAAACCGGCGGCCGGGGCCGGGAGCCTGGAGGGGTGAGCGAAGGGAGCGAACTGTGATCGTCGGGTTGATCATCGCCTGTGAGGTGGCGTTCTGGGTGCTGCTGGCAGCCGGACTGGCCTTCCGCTATCTGCTGCGGATGCCGCGCACCGGGCTGGCCCTGCTGCTGTGCGAGCCGCTGTTGGAGGTCGTCCTGTTCGTGGTGACCGCGATCGACCTCAAGAACGGTGCCGAGCCGGACTGGCGGCACGGGCTGGCCGCCGTCTACATCGGCTTCACGGTGGGTCTCGGGCACGCCACGATCAAGTGGGCCGATGCCCGGGTCGCGCACCGCTTCGCGGGCGGGCCGCCGCCGGTGAAGCCGCCGAAGTACGGCCGGGCCCGTGCGGTCCACGAGTGGCGGACGGCGGGTCGGTGGACCCTCGCCTGTGTGGTCGCCATCGCGCTGTTGCAGGCCGCGATCTGGTACGTCGGTGGGGAGGGCGAGACCGGTTCGCTGCGGGCGTGGCAGTCGAGGATGGTGGTTCTGATCGGCATCAACGTGGTGATCGCGGGCAGCTACACGCTGTTTCCCAAGCGGGAGCGCTCCGCTGGGAAGGGTGGGGTGTGACCTGCGGGTCGGCCGGTGGTGAGGGGGGTGTGGTGGGTTGTTGGTCGGGTGCGGTGGGGTGGGGGCTGGTCGCGCAGTTCCCCGCGCCCCTTGGTTGGTGGGGGTGGGCCCGTGCTGTGGCCTGCGGGTCGGTCTGGTGGGTTTCTGTGGCTCTTGGTTGGTGGCGTGGCCGGTGGTGAGGGGTGGGGTGTGATGGGTCGTCGGTCGGGTGCGGTGGGGTGGGGGCTGGTCGCGCAGTTCCCCGCGCCCCTTGGTTGGTGGGGTCGGTCGCGTGGTTCCCCGTGTTCCTTCGGGGCTCGGGGCGGGGTGGAATGGGGGCTTCCGGCGCTTCTTCGGGGTGCTCCTAACGGTCTCCGCCCGGTACCCACAGGACGTCGCCGGGCTCCTTGTTCGCCGTGCGGGCCAGGATGAACAGGAGGTCGGACAGGCGGTTGAGGTAGGTCGCGGTGAGCGGGTTCATGGTGTCGCCGTGTGCTTCGAGGGCCGCCCAGGTCGAGCGTTCGGCGCGGCGTACGACCGTGCAGGCATGGTGGAGCAGGGCCGCGCCGGGGGTGCCGCCCGGGAGGATGAAGGAGCGCAGTTTCGTCAGCCGCTCGTTGAAGCGGTCGCAGTCCGCCTCCAGTCGGTCGACGTAGAACTGCTCGACCCGCAGCGGCGGGAATTCCGGGTCCTCCACCACCGGGGTCGACAGGTCCGCGCCCACGTCGAAGAGGTCGTTCTGCACCCGGGTGAGGACCGCGACGACCTCCGGGTCGAGGCCGCCCAGCGCGATCGCCGTGCCGAGCACCGCGTTGGCCTCGTTGGCGTCCGCGTACGCGGCGATCCGCAGGTCCGTCTTGGCGACCCGGCTCATGTCACCGAGGTTCGTGGTGCCCCGGTCGCCGGTCCTGGTGTAGATGCGTGTCAGATTGACCATGCGACCAGCGTAGTTATGCTCCGCCCGTCACGCTCCGGCCGTGCGGAACACCCGCGTGCCCACCGTCACGGCGAAGGCGGCGAAACCGACCGCGACCAGGACGCCGTACAGCATGTGGGCCGTGGCGTACGAGCCGGCGTAGGCGTCCCGCACCGCGTCCACCAGATAGCGCAGCGGGACGAGGCGGGAGAGCAGGTCCAGCCAGGCCGGCGCCAGGGTCATCGGGAGCATCAGGCCGGACAGCAGCACCGACGGCATCGAGACCGCGTTGACCACCGGGGCGAACCCCTGCGGGGTGGGGACCTTCAGCGCGAGCGCGTACGACAGGGAGCCGAGCGAGACGGCGAGCAGGGCGACGAACGCGAAGCCGATGAGCACCCCGGGCAGCGGGGCCCGCAGGCCCAGCGCCACCGCGGCCAGCACCAGCAGCACCGCCTGGCCGACGAGGACGGTCGCGTCCCGCAGCACCCGGCCGAGCAGCAGCGCGAGCCGGCTCACCGGGGTCACCCGCATCCGCTCGACCACTCCCTGCCCGTTCTCCAGGATGATCGCGAAACCCGCGAACGAGGAGCTGAACAGGCCGAGTTGCAGCAGCAGGCCGGGCACCAGGACCTGCCAGGAACTGGTCCGCCCGCCCAGCGGCAGACCGGTCAGCAGCGGTCCGAAGAAGAAGAGGTACAGCAGCGGCATCAGCAGTCCGAAGACCAGACCGGCACGGGAGCGCAGCGACTGGCGCAGGCAGCGCCCGTAGCCGAGCGCGGTGTCGTGGAGGAGCATCGGGCGGGTCCTGTACGGCTGCGGGGGCGGAGCCGGCCGGGGCGGGGCCGCGGCCGGTGACGGCGAGGAAGGCGTCCTGGAGCGAGGCGTCGAGGGAACCGCAGTGCCGCAGTCTGAGCGCGCTCGGTGTGCCCTCGGCGGCGACCACGCCCCCGTCGACGATCACCAGGCGGTCGGCGAGGGCGTCCGCCTCGTCCAGGTAGTGGGTGGTGAGGAAGACCGTCGTGCCGTGCTCGTCGCGCAGCCGGCGGACCAGGTTCCACAGGTCGGTGCGGGCGGCCGGGTCGAGGCCGGTCGTCGGTTCGTCGAGGAACAGCAGCCGGGGGCGGTGGGTGAGGGCCATGGCGATGTCCAGGCGGCGCCGCAGGCCGCCCAAGAGCGCGGACGTCCTGCGTTCGAGCAGGCCGGTGAGGTCCAGGTCGCGGGCGAGTTCCGCGGCCCGCTCGATGGCGCGGGCCTTCGGCAGGCGGTACAGGCGGCCCTGGGTGACAGTTCCTCCCGCACCGTGAGCTGTCCGTCGACCCCGCCGGTCTGGGCGACGTACCCGCAGGCCCGCCGCACCCCGGCCGGGTCCGTGGCCAGGTCGTGGCCGGCCACGGTCGCCGCGCCGCCGGTCGGCCGCAGCAGCGTGGTCAGCATCCGCAGGGTGGTCGTCTTGCCCGCGCCGTTGGGGCCGAGGAAGCCGATGATCTCGCCGGCCCGGACGGTGAGGTCGATGCCGCGCCCCGCCGCCACGGGGCCTTGTTTCGTCCGGAAGGTACGGGCCAGTCCGGCCGTACTGATGAGGGGCATGCTCCACAGAAAAACAGACGCTCACCATTTTTGCAATGTCACCAAAATTTAAGTCACGCCAAATAACGGTGGACGCGCCTAGGATGCGGGCATGGCAGAAGGGCTCAGGGAACGGAAGAAGCGCGAGACCAGGCAGCGGATCTCGGACATCGCCACCGGGCTGTTCCTGGAGCACGGCTTCGTGACGGTGACGATGGCGGACGTGGCCGAGGCGGCCGACGTCTCCGTGAACACCGTCTACAACTACTTCCCGGCCAAGGAGGACCTGATCTTCGACCGGTCCGCGGGCACCGTCGGCCGGCTCGCCCGCTGGGTGCGTGGCCGGGACGCGGGGGAGTCCGCCGCCCGCGCCGTGCTGCGCGAACTGCGCGCGGAGGTAGAGGCGGTCTCGCCGCGGGTCGGCCTCATGGCGGGCTGCGAGCGCTTCCTGCGCGTCGTCCACGAGGCGCCCGCGCTGCGCTCCCGGCTGTGGACGATGCAGCAGGAGACCCAGGACAGCCTTGAGGAGACCCTGCGGGCGGAGGTGGCCGCCCCCGTCGACGACCCGCTGACCGGGTTGATCGCGAGTCAGATCTGCTGGATCCACCAGACGGCGGTCGCGCGCATCGGCCGTGAGATGATGACCGGGCGCAAACCGGACGAAGTATCACGTGAGGTACTCGTCCTCCTCGACGACATCGAGGAGCTGTTGAGTGAGAAGGTGCTCAACTACGCCGTGCGGGGCGAGCGCTGACCGCTGCCGGTGTGACGTCCGTCAAGTGGGACGTGACCCGCGTTACTTACCGGTCACACGGCGGCTCCGGGGCGCTAGGGTCCGCCGGAGAAGCGTACGCGAACAGCGGGTAAGGGGAGTCGGAGTGGCAGGGAAGCTCGCCGTCGTCGGGGCCGGCCTCATGGGGTCCGGCATCGCCCAGGTCGCCGCTCAGGCGGGCTGGGACGTCGTCCTGCGTGACGTCACCGACGAGGCTCTCGAGCGCGGCACCGACGCGATCAGGGCCTCGTACGACAAGTTCGTGGGCAAGGGCAAGCTGGAGGCGCACGCCGCCGACGCCGCGCTGGCCCGCATCACCGCCACCACCGACCTCCAGGCCGCGGCCGACGCCGACCTCGTCGTCGAGGCCGTCTTCGAGAAGCTGGAGGTCAAGCACGAGATCTTCCGCGCGCTCGACAAGCTCGTACGTCCTGAGACCGTGCTCGCCTCCAACACCTCGGCCATCCCGATCACCAAGATCGCGGCGGCCACCGAGCACCCGGAGCGGGTGGTCGGCGTGCACTTCTTCTCACCGGTGCCGATGATGCAACTGGTCGAACTCGTCCGCGGCTACAAGACCAGCGACGAAACCCTCGCCACCGCGCGGGAGTTCGCCGAGTCCGTGGGCAAGACCTGCATCGTCGTCAACCGCGACGTGGCCGGGTTCGTCACCACCCGGCTGATCTCGGCGCTCGTCGTCGAGGCGACCAAACTGTACGAGTCCGGGGTCGCGACCGCCGAGGACATCGACCTGGCCTGCAGACTCGGCTTCGGCCACGCCATGGGCCCGCTCGCCACGGCGGACCTCACCGGCGTCGACATCCTGCTGCACGCCACCGGCAACATCTACGCCGAGTCGCAGGACGAGAAGTTCGCGCCGCCGGAGCTGATGCGCCGGATGGTTGACGCCGGTGACATCGGACGCAAGAGCGGGCAGGGCTTCTACACCTACTGACATCCGGTCGGGTGGCAGCACTGAGACCGCACAGGCCCCTGGGGTATCACCCCAAGGGGTGAATTCGGTATCGGTTCGCTTACAGACGGCAACCTGAATGCCACTGAAGCAGTCAGACGGTGCACAGCACTGGCACTGTCATGGGAGTACGCCGCAGCACTCACGGGGAGCGCATATGCACATCAGGGGCGACCACGCCGAGCTGGTCGTCGGGGGCCGCCTCGACGTCCGCAGCGCGGCGGACGCCCGTACGGTCCTGCACTCGGCTGTCGACGACGGCGTCGGCGACCTGGTGCTCGACCTGTCCGAACTCGACTCCTGGGACGCCACCGGGCTCGGGGTGATCATGGGGGCGCACCGGCGGGCCGGCCGCTGCGGCAGACGCCTGGTGCTGCGCGGCGTACCGCCCCAGATGCAGCGCCTGCTGGTCGCCACCCGGCTGCACCGGATCCTGGCCATCGAGGGAGGCATCGGGGTCGAGTCCCTGCCCCGGGTGTGATGCCGCCGCCGCGACCGCCGGGGGAGCACCCGGTGGCGGGGGAGACCGGGGCGCAGGCCGCATAACCGCGCGTCGTGCGCAATCCTCATGAGACCGTGATGTCTCGGGCCGTCCGGTACCCCGGCTTGTCGTGGATACGGTGCGAAGGTTTAAGGTGCGGTCGCCCGCTGCCACGCAACCCTCAAGCGGGCCCGGACCAGAAGCGACAGCGCGGCGTGCAGGAGGCCGGGAGGGGCCGGACACGGGCACACGACGCTTTTGGGGGCTTGACACCTATGGACCCGATCAACCCGGGACCCGAGGACCACGGCCGGGGCGACGGCTTCACACCGCGCCCGCGCCCGCCCAGGGAATCCCTCACTCCGGACTTCGGCCAGAGCACACCCGTGCCCGTCCGCACGGTGCGGCTCGTCTCCGGCGACTACCTGCTGACGGTCAACCCCGTCGACGGCAGCGAGATCGAGCCCTGCCCGCCGGGCGAGCGGCCCGGCAGGCCCGAGAAGTTCACCGCCGCCGAGCGGGCCGAGGCCGGCCGCACCGCCCGGCCGCCCGTGCCGCCGGGCCCCGCACAGCCCACCCTGCCGCTCCTGGCCCGCCAGGACGAGCGCGAGCGCCTGGTCCGGCTGCTGGCCCGCGGCCGTTCCGTACGCCTCACCGGTCCCTCCGGATCCGGCCGCACCGCCCTGCTCGACCTCGTCGCCGAGGACTGCGCGGACCTCGCCCCGGACGGCGTGGTCCGCCTCAGCGGCTTCCACCGCACCGCGGGCGAGTTGCTGTACGACCTCTTCCACGCCGTGTACGACGCGCCCCTGCACCGCCCGGAGCGGGAGGAACTGCTCGGCCTGGTCGGGGAGATCGGCGCCGTCGTCGTCCTCGACGACATCGAGTTCGGCGGGGCCGCCCTCGACGAGCTGATCGAGGCCACCCCCGAGTGCGCCCTCCTGATCGGCGCCACCCCCGAGGTGCCCGCGCCGTCCGCCGACTCCGCCGTCGAGGAGGTCTTCCTTCCCGGCCTCGACCGCGCCGCGAGCCTGGACCTGCTGGAGCGGGCCGCCGGCCGGGTCCTGACCGAGGAGGAGGCCAACTGGGCGGGCGACCTCTGGTTCGAGTCCGAGGGCCTGCCGCTGCGGTTCGTCCAGGCCGGGGCCCTTCTCCGGCAGCGCGACCGGCTGCGGGCCGGCGCCGGTGCCGTGGACGAGTTCGGGGTCTTCGAGAACGTACGCCCCGCCTCCCCGCTGCCGACGGCGGGCGACCCGGGCGACGGCCCGGTGCCCTTCGACGCGGACGCCGGCGCCGCCGACGAGGTGCCCCTGCCGTCCCTCGGCGAGGCCGCGGCGCCCGCGCCGCTGCTCGCCTCCCGGCTGAGCGCCTCGGCGCGCACCACGCTGCGGTTCGCCGTCGCGCTCGGCGGCGAGTTCCCGCACCAGGCGCACCTGCCCGCCCTGATCGGTGACACCCACGCGGACGCCGCGCTCGGCGAACTCGCGAGCTGCGGACTGGTCTCCGCGGCCGGCTCCCGCTACCGGCTCGCGGCGGGCGTGCAACTGCAGTTGGAGGCCGCCGGATACGCCGACGACCTCGTCACCGAGGCCCTGGCCGCCGCCCAGCACTACTCCTGGTGGGCCGGTCACCCCTCGGTCACGCCCGGCCGGGTGTGCGCCGAGGCCGACGCGGTGCTCGCCGCGCTGGCCGTCCTGGTGCCGGTCGGCACGCCACCCGGCGAGGACGCGGTGAACCCCGCCGTGCAGCTCTCCCGCGCCGCCGCGCCCGCCTTCGCCGCGGGGCTGCACTGGGGCGCCTGGGAGCGGGCGCTGCGGTCCGGCGCCGAGGCCGCCCGGCTGGCCGGAGACGTCGCCGAACAGGCTTACTTCCACCACGAGTTGGGCGTACTCGCGCTCTGCGGCGGACAACTCGACCGGGCCCGCGCCGAACTGGAGGCGTCCATCGGCCTGCGCGGCGCGCTCGCCGACCGGCGGGGGGCCGTGGCCGGCCGCCGCGCCCTCGCCCTGGTCGTCGACCGCACGGGCGGCGTGCCCGCGGTCGGAGCCACCGGGGGCGAGGAAGTGCCCGACGCGCGCCACGACGAGTCCGTCTCGCCGTCCGCCGCCGCCCAGGCGGCCTTCCCGTCCGCCGCACCGCGGTTCGGCGACACGGCCGTCACCCAGCGGATCGGCGCCCCGGTCCCGGCTCCGGTACCCGAGTCCCGTGGGGGCAGGCTGCGCCGGCTGGCCCGCCGCAACGCCGTGGCGGCCGGATCCGGCGTCCTGCTCGCGGCCGTGCTCGGCACGGTGGTGACGCTCGGCATGACCTCCCACGACAGCACCGACGACCCGTCCGGCACCATCGACGTCAGCCCGTCCGCGGGCCAGGGCACCGACGACGGCGTCCCGGGCGCGGGCACCCCGGAGAACGGCGGCGGAGCCACCGGCGGGGCGACCGCCACGCCGAGCGGCGCGGACTCCGACGGCACGCCCGGCACCTCGGACGACCCGACGCCGTCGGCGTCGGCCACGACCGGGGCGTCGGACCAGCCCAGCGAGACGAGCGGACCGGGCGGTCACGACCCGTCGGACCCGACGTCCGAGCCGCCCACCAGCAAGCCGCCGACGTCGAAGCCGCCGACCTCCAGGCCGCCGACGTCGAAACCGCCCACGACACCGTCCACCCCGCCGCCGACCAGCGAGCCGCCGAGTTCGCAGCCGCCGCCGTCCTCGCCGTCCATGTCCGACTCGGCCGGCGGGCCCCTTCCCACCGGGTCGGTGGAGACGAGCGGCGCGGCGAGCGCCCGCGGCGGCGGCGCCGGTGCGCCGGGCGGCCGGGACCAGCTCGCCTGAGACGGCGCGGGCCGGATCCGTACCCCGGATCCGGCCCGCGCCGTTTCGTTTCCGCTGCCGTCGAGCGCGCCGCCCATCCGGCCCTCCGACGGACATCGCGCCGCACGGCCCTACCGCCGCCCAGCGGACGACGGCCGGACCAGGCCCCGCCGTTGTCCACAGGTGCCGGATCCGGTGCCGGTGCGGTCGCCCCGGCCGGTCGCCTGCCGGTACGGAGTCGTGGCCGCCGGCCCGGAACAGCCCCGGCACCTCTTCCCGGAAGTCCCGGAAGTCCCGGAAGTCCCGGAAGTCCCGGAAGTCCCGGAAGTCCCGGGAAAACCCGGAACGATTCAGAACAGCCGCAGCTTGTCGTCCTCGATGCCGCGCAGGGCGTCGTAGTCCAGCACGTGGCAGCCGATGCCCCGGTCGGTGGCGAGGACCCGGGCCTGGGGCTTGATCTCCTGGGCGGCGAAGATGCCGCGGACCGGGGCGAGATGCGGATCGCGGTTCAACAGCTCCAGATAGCGGGTGAGTTGCTCCACGCCGTCGATCTCACCGCGCCGCTTGATCTCGATGGCGACGGTCTGCCCCGCCGCGTCCCGGCACAGGATGTCCACCGGGCCGATGGCCGTCATGTACTCGCGGCGGATCAGCGTGTAGCCCTCGCCGAGCGTCTCGATGCGGTCGGCGAGCAGTTCCTGGAGGTGCGCCTCCACACCGTCCTTGATCAGGCCGGGGTCCACGCCGAGTTCGTGCGAGGAGTCGTGGAGGATCTCCTCCATCGTGATGATGAGCTTCTCGCCCGCCTTGTTGATGACGGTCCACACCCCGCCGGCGCCGTCGGCGTCCCCGGTCTCCTCCTTCAGCGTGCAGGGCGGCGACATCCAGTTGAGGGGCTTGTAGGCCCGGTCGTCCGCGTGGATCGAGACGCTGCCGTCCGCCTTGACCAGAATCAGACGGGGAGCCGAGGGAAGGTGGGCGGTGAGCCGGCCGGCGTAGTCGACGGAGCACCGGGCAATGACGAGACGCATGGTCGGCAACGCTACTGGACGCGCCCCGGTACCCGCGATTCGACCACCGGTCTCCCGCCGCCTCCCCGACCGGGCCCCGGTGGGCCGTCCCTCTTGCCCGTGTAAACAGTTGTTCATCCCTGGCCGATTGTGTGCTCAAAGAGATCGGTCCATGTACGCATTCTGGTGGTGGCGTCACCGTCGGTTGCCTACCGTAGGAACGGGAGGTCGCGACATGTGTACTCAGCGTGTCCGGTTGTCGCGTGCTCCCTTACCTGTCCGGCAACCCCCGCTGTTCGGGGGTGCGAGAGGAGAACCCATGTCGCTCGACGTCTCACCGGCCCTACTCGAACAGGCCGAGCGAGGCGAGGTCGACGAAGCCGAATTCGTCGACTGCGTCCGGACCTCCCTGCCTTACGCATGGGAGATGATCAGCTCCCTGGTGGCCCAGCTCAAGGTGGACGGCGGAGACTTCGCCGACAACCAGACGCCGCCGCCCGACGAGCAGGCGCGCGGACAGCTGCTGCGTGCGCTCGCGAGTGACGCGATACGCGGCGCGCTGCAGCGGCACTTCGGTGTACGGCTGGCGTTCCAGAACTGCCACCGGGTGGCGGTGTTCCCGCTGGACGCCTCGGTCGACGAGAGGCTGGCCCGCTTCACCTCGGTGCGCGCCCAGCTGCTCAACCAGTCGCCCGAACTGCGGGACTGCTGACGATGTGAGCTGCCTGCTTGCCGCCCCACCCGCGGGAGGTGCGATCAGTACCGGGGCGGCAAGCTCCCCGCCCGGCAGGGGAGCAGAACGGCGTCACCGCAGGTGGGGGAGGACCTCGGCGCCCAGCCGCCGTACGTTCTCCTCCGTCGTCGCGAGGTCGCCCGAGCCCTCGACGAGCAGGGCGAAGCGGGAGATGCCCGTCCGCTCGGAGGTCGCCGCGAGCCGGTCGGCGCACAGCCGCGGGGTCCCCACCGGGTGCAGCCCGCAGAGGAGTTCGGTGTAGGCGACGGGATCGCGCATCGTCCGCTTCCGGCCGTCCACCGTCACGTGCGCCTCCAGGCCCTGTTTCAGCCAGCCCGGCAACGACTTCAGCAGCGTCTCCACGGCGTCGGTGCGCCGGTCGTCGATCTGGCAGACGCCCGCGGAGACATGGGCGGCGTCGGCGATCTCGTCCGCGGGCCGTCCCACCGCGCGCGCGTACTGCCGCCACGCGGCGATCATCTCGGCCTTCTCCTCGTCCCCGACGTGCATCCCGAGCAGCATCGCGAGACCGTGCTCGGCCGCCAGCCGCACGCTCGCCCGCGAGGTGCAGGCCACCACGACCTCGGGTCCCGGCAGCTCCGTCAGGGCCTCCACCGGGCGGGGCACGACGGGCACCTCGCGGAAGGTGAACCGCTCGCCCGCGGCGGCGACCGCCGGTTCGCGCAGCCAGCGCACCAGCAGATCGAGTGATTCCGGGAACCCCCGCTCGTACGCCGCCAGGCCCGAGCCGAACACCTCCAGATCCACCCAGGGGCCGCCGCGGCCCACCCCCAGGGTGAAGCGCCCGCGGCTCGTGACGTGCAGCAGCGCGGCCTGTTCGCCGAGGGCGACCGGATGGGCCGTGGGCAGCACGCTGACGGCCGTGCCGACCCGGATGCGACGGGTGCGGCCGAGCAGCAGCGCGGCCAGGGTGATCGCGGACGGACACGTGCCGTACGGTACGAAATGGTGCTCGGCCAGCCAGACCGCGTCGAGCCCCGCTTCCTCGGCGGCCTCCGCCGAACGGACCGCCCGGTGCAGCGCCTCCCCCTGGCCCTGCCCGGGGAACTGGGCGGCCAGCACAAAGGTTCCTACGCGCATGGTGCTTCCTGCTTTCCTGGCTCCGACACGGAGCTCCCCCACCCCGGCATAACCGCCCGCCACGTGCCGAGGACACGGCCTGGGAAGGGATGTGCGGATTGTCGGCGGAATGCCTCGTTCTGGACGGCGACTTATGCGGTTTGACGTCCTTCGCCTACCCCCGTGCGGGCCGCGTAGGCTGGACAGGGCCCCTGCTTCCCGTACAGCCCCGTGAGGTGTCCCGTGTCCCCGCGTCGCAACCGGCCCAAGGACCCCAAGGGCGCGGCCTCGTCCGGCCGGAGCGCCGAGGACGACCGTGCCGGCCGCTACGGCGGCTGGCAGTCCACGGAGTCCTGGCAGGGCGAGGAGTGGAGTGTGCGCCATGTCGCCGGTGCCAGCGCCGAGGGCAAGACGTACCGCTGCCCCGGCTGCGACCAGGTGATCCCGTCCGGCGTCCCGCACGTGGTGGCCTGGCCGGAGCACGCGGGCGTCGACGACCGCCGCCACTGGCACAAGGCCTGCTGGAACGCGAAGGACCGCCGCACCACCAGGGTGCAACGGCCCCGAAACACCCCCCGCTTCTGAACACCCCCACCACGCCACCCCAGGACGAGCAGGGGCCCCCGAAGGGGCGCGGGGAACTGCGCGCCCAGCCCCAACGCACCCGCAGCCGCGGGACGGCCTGTCACCCCTGAAGGGGCGCGGGGAACTGCGCGACCAGCCCCAGCGCACCCGCAGCCGCCAACATCCCGGAACGCCCTACGAACCCGCGCCCCCCCTGCCCCACCAGCGGAGCTACACGTCGCGCTTCTCCAGCGACAAGCAAGCCACCGCGAACATGACCGCCGTCACGCCCAGCGCGATCCACAGCGGGTCCCAGCCCGACGGACCGGAACGGCTCAGCGAGTTGGAGTAGAAGATGCTCATCTGGTTCGGGATCGAGTACTCGAACAGGGCCTCGCGCAGCTTCTCCAGCGACGACGAGAACATGAACAGGGCGATCACCAGCGGCGCGAGCAGGACGCCGATCATGATGGTGATGGCGCCCGCCGAGTGCCGGATGATCGAGCCGACGACGAGCGAGAGCAGCCCGAGCAGCGCGACGTACAGGCTGACGCCCACCGTGCCCTTCAGCCACTCCGCGCCGCTCGGCGTCCGCGCGCCGGGGACGCTGTCCAGCATGGAGGTCTGCGCCAGGGCGACGACGACGGTGCACACCAGCGTGATGACGAAGGCGAGGGTGAAGAACACGATCGCCTTCGCGGCCAGCACCCGCACCCGGGAGGGGCAGGCCGTCGTCGTCGTACGGATCATGCCCGTGCCGTACTCCGACGCGGTGGTCAGCACGCCCAGCGTGATGATGCACATGCTGCCCAGCAGCAGTCCGAAGAAGCCGAGGGCGAGCGAGTTGTCACCGGACGAGGCTGACGCCGCGCGGCTGACCAGCAGGCCGGCCAGCAGGCCGATGCCGACCACCAGGACGATGAACACGCCGAGCGTCCACATGGTCGAGCGCACCGACTTGATCTTCGTCCACTCGGAGGCGAGCGCGTGCCCGAGGTGCGTGCGCACCACCGGGATCGGCGAGGTGTAACCGGGGTACGACCCGTCGGGCGCCGGCTGCCGCAGCGCCGCGTCCGGCACTGCCTGGGGCATCGGGGGCTGGTGGGTGCTCATCGGGCGTCCTCGGGCTCGGTCGGGTCGGCGGCGGGCGCGGCAGGCGCGGCGGGCTGGGCCGGCGCAGCCGCCGGCGGCTGCGCCGGGGGCGGCGGCGGGGCCGGCTGGGCGTACGGGTTCGGGTGCCCCGCGGCGGGTGCCGTCGGCGCGCTGTACGGATGGGGCGCGCCCCCCGCCGCACCGTACGGCCCGGCGGGCCCTCCCTGTCCGCCGTACGGCCCCGCGGGCGCCGCGCCGGGCCCCTGCTGCCCCGGAGGCATCGCGAACGGCTGACCGCCCTGCTGGGGCGCCGGCGGGGCGTACCAGCCCGGCTGGCCCTGACCCGGTACCGGCATCGGCGGCTGCGCCCCGGGCGGCAGCGGCTGCTGGAGCCCCGCCTTCTGGTCGATGGTGGAGCGGTAGTCGACGGCGCCCTGCGTCATGCGCATGTACGCCTCTTCGAGCGACGCCTGGTGCGGCGACAGCTCCCACAGCCGTACGTCGGCCTCGTGCGCCAGATCGCTGATGCGGGGGAGCGGCAGCCCCGTGACGCGCAGCGCGCCGTCCTGCTCCGGCAGTACGTGCCCGCCCGCCTCGGTGAGCGCGGAGGTCAGCTTCTCGCGCAGCTTGGGCTCGGTGTCCGGCGTCCGCACGCGCGCGAAGTCGGCGGAGTTGGCCGAGATGAAGTCCGACACACTCATGTCGGCGAGCAACTGTCCGCGCCCGATGACGATCAGGTGGTCGGCGGTCAGCGCCATCTCGCTCATCAGATGGCTGGAGACGAACACCGTCCGCCCCTCCGAGGCGAGCGCCTTCATCAGGTTCCGCACCCACAGGATGCCCTCGGGGTCGAGCCCGTTGACCGGCTCGTCGAACAGCAGCACCTGGGGGTCGCCGAGCAGCGCCGCCGCGATGCCCAGCCGCTGGCCCATACCGAGCGAGAAGCCCTTGGACCGCCTCCTGGCCACGTCCTGGAGGCCGACGACGCCGAGCACCTCGTCCACCCGGCGGGCCGGGATGCCGGACAGCTGTGCCAGGCAGAGCAGGTGGCTGCGCGCGGCCCGGCCGCCGTGCACCGCCTTCGCGTCGAGCAGCGCGCCCACCTGGCGGGGAGCGTTCGGCAGCCTCCGGTAGGGGTAGCCGCCGATCGTCACCGAGCCGGCGGTGGGATTGTCCAGGCCGAGGATCATCCGCATGGTCGTCGACTTGCCCGAGCCGTTCGGCCCGAGGAAGCCGGTGACGGCCCCGGGCCGCACCTGGAAGGAAAGGTTGTGGACGGCGGTCTTGTCGCCGTAGCGCTTGGTCAGGCCGACAGCCTCGATCATGCTCCGGTCCCCATCGGAAGGTTTGCCTCGAACAGTTCAGGACGACGGGGCCACGCCCCCGTAAGGGTTAGGAGCTTATCGGGGCGCTGACGGTTCCGCCCAAGAGAACGCAAAGGCCCGCGATCACTACGCGTCCCGCTTCTTCAGCAGGACGTAACCGCCGATCAGGGCCGCGAGCACCCACAGCACCATGATGCCGAGGCCGCCCCAGGGCCCGTACGGGGGGTTGTCGTCCACCCGGGGCACCACCCGCATGATCCGGCTGCCGGCCTGGTCGGGCAGGAACCGGCCGATCTTCTTCGTGGCGTCGACGTTGCCGAGGATGTTCGAGATCAGGAAGAAGAACGGCATCAGGATGCCGAGCGACAGCAGCGGTGAGCGCAGCATCGAGGCGACGCCCATCGAGAACACGGCGATCAGGGTCATGTAGAGCCCGCCGCCGACGACCGCCCGCAGCACCCCGGGGTCGCCGAGCTGCGTCCGGTGGGAGCCGAGCATCGCCTGCCCGAGGAAGAACGCGGCGAAGCTCGTCGCCATGCCGACCACCAGGGCCAGCGCGGTGGCCACCGCGATCTTGCCGAACAGGAACGTGCCGCGGCGCGGGACCGCGGCCAGCGAGGTGCGGATCATGCCGGTGCTGTACTCGTTCGACACCACCAGCACCCCGAAGACGATCAATGCGAGCTGGCCGAGGGTCATGCCCGCGAAACTCACGTACGTGGGGTCGAAGGACACCCGCTCCCGGGCGGGCATGTCGGCGAACTGGCTCCGCGACAGGGCGGAGATCAGCATGCCGAGGGCGATCGTGACGACCACGGCGAGGGACAGGGTCCACACCGTCGACGCCACGGACCGGATCTTCGTCCACTCGGACCGGATGACCTGCGCGGCCGCCATGGCTCAGGCTCCCTTCCAGTCGGCACCCCAGTCCCGCGGGACCGGGGTGGTCTCGGAGTGCGCGTGGTACTCCACCGACTCCGCCGTCAGCTGCATGAACGCTTCTTCGAGGGATGCCTGCTGCGGGCTCAGCTCGTGCAGCACGACCCCGTGCCGGGCGGCCAGCTCGCCGATCCGCTCGGCCTTGCCGCCCTCCGCCTCCAACGCGCCGCCACCCGTCTGGACGACCGTGATCCCGTCCTGGTGCAGCACGTCGAGCAGCCGCTCGCGCTGCGGGGTGCGGATACGGACGTACGACCGCGAGTTCTCCCGGATGAAACCGGCCATGGAGGTGTCGGCGAGCAGCCGCCCCTGCCCGATGACCACGAGGTGGTCGGCGGTCAGCGCCATCTCGCTCATCAGGTGGCTGGAGACGAACACGGTCCGGCCCTGCGCGGCCAGAGACCTCATCAGGTTCCGGATCCAGTGGATGCCCTCGGGGTCGAGCCCGTTGACCGGCTCGTCGAACATCAGGATCCGCGGGTCGCCGAGCAGCGCGCCCGCGATCCCGAGCCGCTGCCCCATCCCGAGCGAGAACCCCTTGGCCTTCTTCCGGGCCACCGCCGTCAGTCCCACCGTGTCCAGCACCTCGTTCACCCGGCTGACCGGGATCCCGTTGCTCTGCGCCAGACACAGCAGATGGTTGTAGGCGCTCCGCCCGCCGTGCATGGCCTTCGCGTCCAGCAGCGCACCGATGTATGTCAGGGGGTCCGTCAGCTGGTCGTAGTGCTTGCCGTCTATGCGGACGTCGCCCGCGGTGGGACGGTCGAGCCCGAGGATCATCCGCATGGTCGTGGACTTGCCGGCACCGTTGGGCCCCAGGAAGCCCGTGACGACACCCGGCCGCACGGCGAACGTGAGGTCGTCCACCGCGACCTTGTCGCCGTACCGCTTGGTCAGCCCCGCCAGCTCAATCATGCGCACACGCTAAGACGCGACGAAGCCCTCTGCCACCCGGAGTGGCAGAGGGTTTCGTCACTGTTCAGCCGGTGTACGGCGGGTGTCAGCGCGACTGCTGCGCCGGCACACCCCGGGAGATCGGCTCGTCCTCGGCCGGGGAACCGGCCGCGGCCACCGCGGCGCCGGTGAGCGTGGCGAGCATCTCGCGCACGTTCGTCAGCTGGGCGTTGATGCTGTCGCGGCGGTTGGTGAGCGCCGCCAGCTCGCGCTCGGACTCCGAGCGGATCCGGTCGGCCTTGGCGTTGGCGTCGGCCACGATGTCCTCGGCCTGACGCTGGGCCGTCTCCACCGTCTGACGGGCGCGGCGCTCCGCGTCGGTGCGCAGCTTCTCGGCCTCCAGGCGCAGCTGCTCCGCGCGGTGCTCGATCTCGGCCAGGCGCTTCTCGGCCTTCTGCTGACGCGAGGCCAGGTCGCGCTCGGACTGCTCGCGGCGCTTGGCGAGGTTCGTCTCGAAGTCGGCGGCGGCCTGGGCGGCCTTGGCACGGGTCTCCTCGAAGAGGGCGTCCGCCTCCTCGCGCTTGGACTGCGCGTCCTTCTGCGCGTCGGTGCGCAGCTGCGAGGCGTCGCTCTTGGCCTTGTCGACGATCCGGACGCCCTCGTCCTCGGCCTTGGCCTTGCGCTCGGCGGCGAACGACTCGGCGTCGTTGCGCACCTGCTGGGCCGCCGACTCGGCCAGCTCGCGGTGCTGCTCGGCCGCCCGGCGTGCCTCGTCGCGCAGGTCCTTGGCCTCTTCCTCGGCGAGGCGGAGGATCTTCTCGACACGCGCGCCGAGACCTGCGTACGACGGCTCCGCGTCGCTTACCTGAGCCTGGGCGTTCTGCGTTTCGAGGTGCAGTTCCTCGATGCGCTTTTCCAGAGCGGTGATGCGGGTGAGCGCGCTGTCACGGTCGGAGACGAGTTTGGAGATCCGTTCGTCCACCTGAGCGCGGTCGTACCCACGCCGCACAAGCTCGAAGCCGTAGGGGGAAGTGTCGCTCATGGGGTTCCTGTCGAAAGAGACCGGTGAGGTGATAGGTGGAATCCTAGGCGCCGATGCGGTGTGTCATCGAGCGGATGCGTGTTTGATCTGGAGAATGACACCCCTTTTGAGTGGCTGACCTGTGGACGACTTGCCAAGGACTTGGGCAAAGACCCCAGAACATACCGGAACGCGCCCTGCCCGCTAGCCTTCTGACGACTTGCCACCCGATCGGGGAGCGCCGACCGTCGCGCCCGCCTTGACCCCCGGGTCCTTGCCGGACGACGGGGCCTCGAAGGACTCCAACGCCTCCAGGACGTCCTGGACACGGGAGATCTCCGCGTTGATGTCCTCGCGGCGGCGCACCAGGATCTCAAGTTCGCGCTTGCCTTCCTCGACCGTGCGCCTGGCCTCGCGGATCGCCTCGGCCTTCAGCGCCTCGGCCTCCTTGACGAGCGCCGACTTCTTCTGCTCGGCCTCCTTGAGCAGCCCCTCGGCCTTCTTGACGGCGGCGATACGGACCTTGCCCGCCTCGGAGTTGGCCTCCGAGACGATCTCCTTGGCCTTCGCCTGCGCCTTGGCGAGCTGTTCCTCGGCGGCCTTGATGAGCGCGTCGCAGCGGTCGCCGGTCGACTTCATCGTCTCGGCGGCCTCGCGGCGGGCCCGCTCGTGCAGTTCCTCGATCTCGCCCGTGAGCCGCTCGCGCAGCTCCTCCGCACGCTCCCGGATCGCGGTGGCGTCCCGGCGGGCGCCGACCAGCAGTTCGTCGGCGTCCGTACGGGCCCTCTCCACCAGCGAGTTGCCCTCGACCGTCGCCTCGGACACCAGCCGGTCGGCCTCGCTGCGGGCCGCGCCCACCATCGTGTCGGCCTGTGCCTCGGCGTCCGCGGTGGTCTTGTGGGCCTGCTGCTGCGCCTCCGTGAGCAGCTTGTCGGCCTCCGCCGTGGTCTCCGTGATGAGGGTGTCGACCTGTTCGGCCGCCTCGGAGCGCCGCTTGTTGGCCTCCTTGCGGGCCTCGTCCAGCAACCGGTCGGACTCGTCGCGCGCGGCGGACACCAGCCGCTCGGCCTCCGCCTCCGCCTCGTTCCTGACCCGTTCGGAGTCGCTGCGGATCCGCTCGGCGTGCTGCTGCGCCGAGCCGACGGTCTCGGCGGCCTCGGCGCGCAGCCGCTCCGCGTCCCCGGTCGCGTCCGAGATCAGCTGCTCCGCCTGGGCGACCGACTCGGCCCGCACCCGCTCGGCCTCGGCGGCGGTCTCCGACTGGAGCCGTTCGGCCTCGCTCCGCGCCTCGGTGATCAGCGTGTCCGCCTGCGTCGCCGCGTCCGACCGGATGCGGTTGGCGTCCTCGCGGGCCTCCGCACGCGTGCGCGTGGCGGCCTGCTCGGCCTCGGCGATGGTGTCCGAAGCCTCGGTGCGCACCCGCTGGGCGTGCGCGGCCGCGTCCGAACGCAGCCGCTCCGCCTCGGCGATGGCCTCCGCCGTGGTCCGCTCGGCGAGCGCGCGGGCCGCCTCCGACTCCTCCTGGGCCTCGCGGCGCATCCGGCTCGCGTCGTCACCGGCCCGCTCCCGCTCGGCGTAGGCGTCGGCGCGGACCCGGTCCGCCTCCTCCTGGGCCTCCCGCCGGGTCCGCTCCGCGGCGTGCTCGGCCGCCGAGCGCAGCCCGGCGATCTCCTCCTGGGCCTGCTCGTGCAGCCCGGCCACGGAGTCCCGGACCTGCTGGGCGTGCTGCTCGGCCGCCGCCACCATCTCGGTGGCGCGCCGGTCGGCCTCCTCGACCAGCCGGACCGCCTCGGCCTGCGCGTCCTCGACCCGCTTGCGCGCCGAGGCCAGCAGCTCCTCGCTCTGCTCGCGGGCCCGCTCGCGTTCCTGGTCGGCCTCCTGACGGGCGGAGCCGAGGAGTTCCTCGGCCTCGCGGCGGCGCCGGACGGCCTCCTCCTGGGCCGCGGCCAGCGTCTCGGACGCCTCCGCGGCCAGCCGCTCCGCGGCGGCCTGCGCCTCGGCCCGCACCCGGTCGGCGGTGTCCTGCGCCTCCGTCTTCAGCCGCTCCGCCTCGGCCGCGGCCTCCGAACGCAGGCGTACGGCGACGGCCTCGCCCTCCGCGCGGGACGCCGAGGCGTCGGCGGCGGCCTCGGTGCGCAGCCGCTCCGCCTCGGCCTCCGCCTGCTGCTGGAGCGTACGGATCCGCTCGGCGGCCTCGGTGCGCAGCCGCTCGGTCTCCTCGGCGGCCTCGCGGCGGATGCCGGCGGCCTCCTCGCGGGCCTCGGACAGCGCCCGCTCGGCGGCGGTCAGCCGCTCCTCGGCCTCGGTGTGCAGCCGGGTCAGCTCCTCGGCCGCCTCCGTGCGCCGGGCCTCGACCGCCTGCTCGGTCTCCTCGCGTAGTTCGCGCGCGGCCCGCTCGGCCTCCGCCGTGGTCTTCTCGGCCTGCTCGGCGGCCTCCGCACGGTGCCGCTCGGCCTCCTTGCGGGTGCGCTCCAGGGTCTCCTCGGCCTGCCGACGCAGGGTCGTCGCCCGTTCGATGGCCTCCGTACGGACCTTCTCGCTGTCCGTCGTGGCCGCCTGGCGCAGCTCGTCCGCGTCCGCCTTGGCCTTGGCCAGCAGCTCCTCGGCGGAGCCGGCCGCCTCCTCGATCTGCTGGACCGCCTCGCGCCGGGCCTCGGCCCGGATGCTCTCGCCCTCGGCGACCGCGTCGGCCCGCAGCTGCTCGGCCTCGCCACGCAGCCGGCGGGCCTCCTCCTGCAGCTCGACCGTCTTGGCCCGGTACTCCTTGGTGTCGTCCTTCGCCGCGCCCTTGAGCTGCTCGGCGATGTCGTGCGCCTCGGCGCGCAGCCGGTCCGCCTCGGTCTCCGCCTCGGTACGGATCCGCTCGGCCTCCTCGGCCGCCGCCCTGGTGGTCCGCTTGGCCTCCTCGGCCGCCTTGTTGAGGACGTCCTCGGCGGTCTTCGCGGCCTTCGACAGCTGGGAGGCCGCCTCCTCGGCGGTGGCCGTACGGGCCTTCTCGCCGGCCTCGGCGACGATCTTCTCGGCCTCGGCGCGGGCGTCGGCGACGACCTGCTCGGCCTCCGCCTTGGTGTTCTCGGCGTCCTTCGTGGCCTCGCTGACCAGCCGCGCGACCTGCTCCTTGGCGGTGCGCGTGCGCTGCTCGTTGGTCGCCTCCGCGCCGGCCAGCGCCTTGGCGGCGCTCTCCTTCGCCTCGGTGACGAGCTTCTCCGCCTCGCTGCGCGCCTCGCGCAGCGCCGTGTCGGCCTCGGTCATCCGCTGCTCGGCGGCCCGGCTCAGCTCACCGGCCTGCCGGCGGGCCGCGTCCGACTCGGACGCGGTGGAGGTGCGCAGCTGCTCGGCGTGGTCGGTGGCCTCCTGGGCCTGCGTGGAGGCGGCGTTCAGCAGCCGTTCGGCGTCGGCGCGGGCCCGGCGCAGCACCTGCTCGGCCTCGGTGCGGGTGCTCTCGGCCTCGGCCTGGAGCCGCTGCCGGGCCGCGGCGGTCAGCCGCTCGGCCTCGGTGCGGGCGGCGGCCATGGCCTGCTCCGCCTCGGCGCGTGACTCGTCGAGCAGCCGGCGGGCCTGCGACTCGGAACGGGCGCGCAGCTGCTCCGCCCACGCCACGTTCTCGTTGACGTGCGACTCGACGGTCTGCCGGCGCTCGGCCAGCTCCTGGTCCAGCTGCTGGCGGCGGGTGACCGCCTCCTGGTGCAGCTCCGCCTGGAGCCGGGCGGCCTGCTCGGCGTGCTCCTGGAGGATGCGCTGGGTCTGCGCGCGGACCTGGCTCAGCTCGCGCTCGGCGTCCTGGCGCAGCTGGTCGGCCTGCATCTGGGCGTTGCGCAGCATCTGCTCGGCCTGGTAGCCGAGGTCACCGCCGTCGTAGGCGGGCCGGGACATGACGGTGCGCCGCGCCTCGTGCAGCTTGGCGCGCAGCACCTCGACCTGGTAGCCGAGGTCCTCGGCGTGCTGGATCGCCTTTTCCCGCTCGGTCTTCAGCCGCTTCATCTCGGCCTCGAACCGAGAGAGGTGGTCGACGTCAGCCGCCGGCTCTCGCTCCTGGCTCTCGTAGCCCCGCACTGCGCGGTCCCATCCGTCCCCTGGTCGCAAGTTTCTCCGAACGAGCCCTGTCCGTCCGCCGAACGGGGCCCCCGGGGAATGGTGTCAGATCAACGGCGGAGCGCGGGCTGCCGCCCCGGCGCTCGTCCCCCGAAACCCGGACCCCGGTGGTCCTTCCGGCAAAGGAGGAATCGTACGCCCACAGGGCGTACCGCACGGTGTCCGGTGCAGGCGACCGCAAGGTGCCGGAAGGTCCTCGTAGCGGAGCTACCAGGGCCTTTGGCAACGCGGCGAGCGTGCGTGCCAGACGTCGCGCGGCAGATGCCACCTTTGACGGCAGGACCGGGCCGCCCCGCCTTCCGGGGCGACCGGTCCCAACCCTACCGGCCCTTATGTACGCGGGTCAGTGCCCAGGTGACTCAACAGGCGCCGAAGTGACCAGTTCTGTGAGTACGCCGTGGCAGTCCTTCGGGTGCAGGAAGGTGATCCGCGACCCCATGGAGCCGCGCCGTGGCTCTTCGTACAGGACGCGTACGCCCTTGCCGCGGATGTCCGCCGCGTCCGCGTCCACGTCCGCCGTGCCGAAGGCGATGTGGTGCACGCCCTCGCCGTTCTTCGCCAGCCACTTCCCGACCGCGGAGTCCTCCCGGACCGGTTCCAGCAGCTGGAGGTACGAAGCGCCGCCGTCGGACGTATCGTTGATCTTGAGCATGGCCTCGCGTACGCCCTGTTCCTCGTTGACCTCGGTGTGGAAGACCTCGAAGCCGTACGTGGCCCGGTAGAACTCGACCGTTGCGTCGAGGTCATGACAGGCAATCCCGATGTGGTCGATTCGCGTCAGCATGGAATCAGTGGAGCGCTCCGGAGGTGGTTACGCAACGTGCGCGCGATCACACCGAAAGGCCGATGACGGCCGCGACCGCCCCTCAGTACATTCGATGTAAACCCTCGTTCACTCCTCAGCTTCTGTGCAGCTGAAAGGGGATCGCACCTCATGTCCGCTACGAACAGCACGACCTCCGTCATCGTCGCAGGTGCCCGGACTCCGATGGGACGGCTGCTCGGCTCGCTCAAGTCCTTCTCGGGAGCCGACCTCGGCGGCTTCGCGATCAAGGCCGCCCTCGACCGTGCGGGGATCGGCGGCGACCAGGTCCAGTACGTGATCATGGGGCAGGTGCTCCAGGCCGGAGCGGGGCAGATCCCGGCCCGGCAGGCCGCGGTCAAGGCCGGCATCCCCATGAGCGTGCCGGCGCTCACCGTCAACAAGGTCTGCCTGTCCGGGCTCGACGCCATCGCCCTCGCCGACCAGCTGATCCGCGCGGGTGAGTTCGACATCGTGGTGGCCGGCGGCCAGGAGTCCATGACCAACGCCCCCCACCTGCTCCCGAAGTCCCGCGAGGGCTACAAGTACGGCGCGGTCGAACTGCTCGATGCCATGGCCCACGACGGTCTGACCGACCCGTGGGAGGCCATCCCCATGGGCGAGTCCACCGAGAGGCACAACACGCGCCTCGGCATCGGCCGCCCGGCGCAGGACGAGATCGCCGCCCTCTCCCACCAGCGGGCCGCCGCCGCCCAGAAGAACGGCGTCTTCGAGGCCGAGATCACCCCGGTGGAGATCCCGCAGCGCAAGGGCGACCCGGTCCTGTTCAGCCAGGACGAGGGCATCCGCGGCGACACCACCGTTCAGACGCTCGGCCGGCTGCGCCCGGCCTTCACCAAGGACGGCACCATCACCGCGGGCAGTTCCTCGCAGATCTCGGACGGTGCCGCGGCCGTCGTCGTGATGAGCAGGGCCAAAGCCGAGGAGCTGGGCCTCGACTGGCTCGCGGAGATCGGCGCGCACGGGAACGTGGCGGGCCCGGACAACAGCCTCCAGTCGCAGCCGTCGAACGCGATCCGGCAGGCCCTGAAGAAGGACGGCCTGGACGTCTCCGACCTCGATCTGATCGAGATCAACGAGGCTTTCGCCGCCGTGGCCGTCCAGTCAATGAAGGACCTCGGCGTATCCACCGAAAAGGTGAACGTCAACGGGGGCGCCATCGCCCTCGGCCACCCGATCGGCATGTCCGGCGCCCGGCTCGTGCTGCACCTGGCGCTGGAGCTGAAGCGCCGCGGCGGCGGGGTCGGCGCCGCCGCCCTGTGCGGGGGCGGCGGTCAGGGTGACGCGCTGATCGTGCGGGTACCGAGGACCTGAGCCCGCCCGTACGGCAGGAGGCCGCGGGCACGTCGAGCGAGCGAACGGAGCAGCGATGCAGGACGTCTCCTCTCTGGTGGCCCAGGCCAGGGACGGCCGGCCGCGGGCCGTGGCCCGGCTGATCTCCCTGGTGGAGGGGGCGTCCCCGCAGCTCAGGGAGGTCATGGCGGCGCTCGCGCCGCTGACCGGCACCGCGTACGTGGTCGGCCTCACCGGTTCCCCGGGCGTCGGCAAGTCGACGACGACGTCGGCGCTGGTGACGGCCTACCGCAAGGAGGGCCGGCGGGTCGGCGTCCTGGCCGTCGACCCCTCCTCCCCGTTCTCCGGCGGGGCCCTGCTCGGCGACCGGGTGCGCATGTCGGAGCACGCCTCCGACCCCGGCGTCTACATCCGGTCCATGGCCACCCGTGGCCACCTCGGCGGGCTCGCCTGGGCCGCCCCGCAGGCGATCCGCGTCCTGGACGCGGCGGGCTGCGACGTGATCCTCGTCGAGACGGTCGGCGTCGGCCAGTCCGAGGTGGAGATCGCCTCCCAGGCCGACACGTCCGTCGTCCTGCTCGCCCCCGGGATGGGCGACGGCATCCAGGCGGCGAAGGCGGGGATCCTGGAGATCGGTGACGTGTACGTCGTCAACAAGGCCGACCGGGACGGCGCCGACGCCACGGCCCGGGAACTGAACCACATGCTCGGCCTCGGCGAGTCCCGCGGCCCCGGCGACTGGCGCCCGCCCATCGTGAAGACGGTCGCCTCCCGCGCGGAGGGCATCGACGAGGTCGTCGAGGCGCTGGAGAAGCACCGGGCCTGGACCGAGGAGCGGGGTGTGCTGGCCGAACGCCGGCTGGCCCGCGCCGCCCGCGAGGTCGAGACGATCGCCGTCACCGCCCTGCGCGAGCGCATCGGCGGCCTGCCCGGCGACCGCCACCTGACCGCCCTCGCGGAACGGATCGTCGCGGGCGAACTGGACCCGTACGGCGCCGCGGACCAACTGGTGGCGGACCTCACGGAGAGCTGACGCGCGGCTGCCCGCGCGGGACTGCTTGCGCCAGGCAGGCCGCCGAGGGCGGGGACGGGATCTCCACGCCGGTCGGTGCGGCCCTCCGGGGCCGTACGGCCATGACGGGCCCTGACCCGTGTGCGACGCCGCGTCGGGGCGGGCGGGGCCCGGCCCCCGCCGACGCCCCGCCCGGCGGGTTACGTGCCGGGCAGGCCGCGGGCCGAAGGCAGGGGCGGGGACTGGGCGTGCGGGCCGGGGTGTGCTCGGCGGCCGGAGCGTCGGTCCGGTGGTGCGGAGGCCGGGGTGGGCGTCGGGCGGGGCGGACGCCCGTCGTATGCGGCCGGGGGCGCGGGCCGCGGGTGTACCGGACACCTGCCGACCAGGGCCGCGTGGCGGCGGAGCGGGTGCTCGCCGCTTGTGACGGGGCCGGGCGCGTCGTCGGGGTGTCGGGGCTGCTGGTACGTTGAGCCGCATGTTCCTCTCCTTGGCGTAGTGCGCACCGTGGCCGCGCGTACCGTGCCGGTCCCCAGTGACCGCCGGCCTGCGCGGCGCCCCGGTGTCCCCCCGCCACGCCCGCCTTGAGGAACCCACTCATGTCCGCGCCCGCTTCGTCGCGCCCCGCCTCCCTCCCGCGGCCGTCGTACGCCGCCGTCCTGCGCGTCCCGCACGCGCGCCGTACCTTCGCCGCCGCCCTCGTCGCCCGCCTGTCGTACGGCACGGTGTCGCTGTCGGTGCTGCTCTCCGTCACCCGGGCCACCGGGTCGTACGCCGTCGCAGGCGCGGTGATGGGCCTGTTCGGCGCCGCGACCGTCTTCCTGCTGCCCGTGCGGGCGGCCCTGGTGGACCGGTACGGCCCGCGCCGGGCCCTCGTCCCCATGGCGTCGGTGTACGGCGTCCTGCTGTGCGTCCTGGCGGCGCTGACCTGGCGCCCCGGGGCGCCAGCGGCGGCGATCGGCGTGGCCGCCGCCCTCGCGGGCGCCTGTGCGCCGCCGCTGGGGCCCACCATGCGCGCCCTGTGGGCCGAACTCGTCGCCGACCGGCGGCTGCTGCAACGGGCGTACAGCCTGGACGGGGTCGCCGAGGAACTGCTGTTCGTGACCGGTCCCGTGCTGGTCGGCGCGCTGCTGCCGTACGCGCCGCCGGCCGGCGGCGTGCTGCTGAGCGCCGTGCTGAACGTGGCGGGCACGCTCGTGTTCATGGCATCCCCGGCGGTGGCCGGCCCGCGGGCCAGGCCGCCCGCCCGCCGGGACCGGCCGTGGCGCCGGTCCGCGGGCGGCCGGGGACTGCCGGCCCCCGTCGTGGTGGCCGCCGCCGTCGGGCTCGTGCTGAGCGCGGTGGAGCTGCTGGTGATGGCCTTCGTGACGCGCCACGCGTACGACGACACCGTGGTGCCCTGGATGCTGGCCGCGCTCTCGGCGGGCAGCGCGCTGGGCGGGCTGCTGAACGGCGCCGTCGACTGGCGGGCCCCCGCCCGGGTACGCCTGCCGTGGTGCGCGGCGGGCCTCGGCGGCGTGGTGGCCGCGGCGGGCCTCGCACCGGGCCTGGGCACGCTCACCGTGGCCATGGCCTGCGCGGGTGTCTTCATCGCCCCCGCGCTGACGACCGCGTACCTGCTGGCGGACGAGACCGCCGCGGCGGGGCGCCGGACCCGGGCGGGGGCCTGGGTGAACACGGCCGTCAACGCCGGGAGTTCGAGCGGCGCGCCGCTCGCCGGGCTGCTCGTCGGGCGGCTGCCGCTCGGGATGTGCTTCCTGCTGACGGGCGTGGTGACCGCCGTGGCCGCGCTGGGCGCGGTCCGGCGTGCCGCGGCGGACGGGACCTGAACCGGCCCGGCCCGCCGTCCGGCCGCCCCGCGGGCTCAGGGGCGGCCCCGCTGGCCCCTCAGGTGCTCGGCGATCGGCTTCAGGCCCTTCTCCAGCTCCACCAGGGACTCCGGCGCCAGCAGGTCGATGAAGTGCCTGCGCACCGATGCCACGTGATGCGGCGCGACCTTCCGCATCGTCTCCATGCCGTGCTCGGTCAGCACGGCGTACAGCCCCCGCCGGTCGGACTCGCAGTTCTCGCGCCGCACCAGGTCGGCGTTCTCCAGACGGGTGATCTGGTGCGAGAGCCGGCTCTTGGACTGGAGGGTGGCGGACGCGAGGTCGCTCATCCGCATCCGCACGTCCTCGGACTCGGAGAGATTCACCAGGATCTCGTAGTCGTTCATCGTCAGTCCGAACGGCTGCAGATCCTTTTCGAGCTGGTACGTCAACAGCTTGTTGACCTCCAGGTGGGTGCGCCAGGCGCACTGCTCCGCATCGGTCAGCCAGCGCGTGGTCGTCTCGGTCTCCATGAATGAAGTCTACCTAAGAGGTTGAAAGGCGAACTAACGGGAGTGGCGTGTCCCTGGGCACGCGTTCGACATCACACTCCGCAGACTATCGTTCACAGCCCGAAGCGGCGCTGGAGGTCCCCCAGCTGTCCGGGCAGGCGTGGTGCGCCCTGCCCCGGTCCATGGCCCCCGGACGCCCCGCCGCCGGGCACCCCGGGCTCGTCCGGAACGGCCCCCGTGAACTGCTCCTCCATCAGTTTCTCGGTCGACTGGAGCAGCACCGTGCCGGCGCCCACGAACTCGAACTGGTGCTCCTCCCCGGAGGCCCCGCCGAGGCCCGTCATCGCCCGCAGGCCGCCCATGACACCGGTCAGGTACCCGTGGTCGTAGTGGTGGCACGGGGAGGGGCAGTCGGCCCAGCCGACCAGTGCCTGCGGGTCCACCCGGAGCGGGGGCTCCATGAAGACCACCGGGCCGTTGGACGCCGCCACGAACTTCCCGGTGCCGATGAGGGTCAGAAACCCGGGCACGATCGACTGTTTGAGCGCGAGGGTCGGCTGAAACGCGAGCAGGTTGCCCGCGCGAATGGTCAGATTGCCGTCGTCCAGGTCGAACGAATTGACATCGAAGGCCCGGTCGGCGAGCAGCATCTTGCCCGAGCCCTCCGCCACCACCCAGTCGCTCGCGTGCAACGGCGAATGGAACGACGTGCGCACCAGCCGGTCCAGCCGTCCGTGCCCGATGCCGTTGAACTCGATCGCCCCGTAGTAGGCGATCATCTTTCCCTTCTGCAGGAACCACTGCCCGCTCAACAGCTCCACGCAGAAGGTGTAGCTGTTGACGTTGTCGTCGGCGGGCAGCGTCATCGGGTCGTACACCACCGGCCCGGCGCCCGGACCTCCGTAGCCGCTCACAGCTTCTCCTCCGAGGCCTGGACGTACACCGTGCCGTTCCCGCTCAGCTCCAGCTGGAACGCCTCGCCGCTGCCGCGGCCCACCATCTCGCGCCAGCCCAGGGCGGTGGACAGCTTGTTGCGTACGTCGCCGTGGTGGGCGACGTACGCCTGCGGGTCCACGTGCACCGGACGCTGCGGCGTGATCGCCAGCTCGAACACCCCGCCGTGCGCCATCACGGCCACCGCCCCGTGCCCCTTGAGTGTCGTGGTGAACAGCCCCTGCCCGGTGACCTGCCCGCGCACCATCCCCATGACCCCGCCCTGGGAGCCCATGAACATCGTCCCCTGCTGGAGCGTGCCCTCGAAGGCGAGCAGCCGGTCCGCCTCCACGTACAGGGTGTCGCCGGAGAGGTTGATCACCTGCACGTGGTGGCCGCCGTGCCCGAAGAACACGGTGCCGCTGCCCTCGACGGACATCAGCGGGGTGGCCTCGCCCGCCACCCGGCGGCCGAGCATCGACATCAGACCGCCCTGGCCGCCCTGGATGTTGGGGGTGAAGGAGACGTCGCCCCGGTAGGCGAGCATGGCGCCGCGCTGGCTGTACAGCCGCTGACCGGGCACCACGGTGGCCTCCACCATCTTCGAATTGACCTCGCGCAGCCCCATCTCACACATCCCCCGCGACGGTGTTGCGCTCACTCGGCTGCACGTACACCAGGCCGTCCCCCTCGAACCGGATCTGGAACGCCTCGCCGCCGCCCTCGCCGAGGAAGGTGCGGAAGGTCACCCCCGACTGGAAGGTCTGCCGCACGTCGCCCTGGTGGGCGATGTAGGCGCCGGGGTCGACGATCAGCGGGTACTGCGGGCTGACGCGCAGCACCACCGCCGGCCCGTCCGACATGATCGCGGCCTGTCCGCGGCCCTCGACGGTGGTCGTGAACAGCCCGTTGCCCTGCGAGGCGCCGCGCAGGCCGGTGAACGTCGTCCCCGTGCGCAGCCCGGCATCGGTCGCGAGCAGATTGCTCGACTCCACATACAGCTTGTCCCCCTGGAGATCGACGAGGTTGATCTCCGAGGCCCGGTCCGCGAACCAGCACGTGCCGTGCCCCTTCACCTCCATCACGGTCATCTGCTCACCGGTGATCCGCCGGGTCACCATGCCGCGCAGCCCCTCACCGCCCCCGGTCAGCTTCTTGAAACTCATCCGCCCGTCGTACGCGACCATCGCCCCGTTCTTCGCCTTCACGGCGTCCCCGGTCATGTCGACGGCGAGCACCCTGCTGCCTTCAAGTCGAAACATCGCCACCCGGCGACGGTAGCGGGCGCGCGCCCGGCCGGGGAGGGGTTCGGGCCGACGGCGGGGCGCGCCGGGCTCCCCGGTGGGAGACCGGCGCGCCGGACGGGACCGTCGCCCGGGTGGAACCGCGCCCGCGGTCGGCCCCCCTCCCGAGTACGTCTCCGCGGTTTGCCACAATGGGGGAACGTTTGTGCTTGCGTTCACAAACCGGCGCCGCACGAACTGCCGACCCCGCTCCCACCGAAGGTGACCCGTGGACATCAAGACCGCCACCGCCCTCCGCCGCCTCCGCCTGGTCTCCGCCCCCGAGGCCGTGTCCTTCCTCCTCCTGCTGATCTGCTCCGTGCTGAAGCGGACCACGGACTTCAACGCGGTGCCCGTGATGGGCTCGATCCACGGCGTCCTGTTCATCCTGTACGTGATCTTCTGGGCCGACGCCTGGAACCGCGCCAAGTGGAGCCTGGGGACCGCCGCCCTCTACTTCGTCCTCTCGGTCCTGCCCACCGGCGGTTTCTTCGCCGAGCGCAAGCTGCGCCGGGCGGCCGAGGACGCGGTGATCGCCGCCCGCGCCCGCAAGGAAGGGGTCGTCAACGCATGATCGTCGCCTTCTCCGTGACACCGCTGGGCGTCGGCGAGGACGTCGGGGAGTACGTCGCCGACGCCGTCCGCGTCGTGCGCGAGTCCGGGCTGCCCAACCGCACCGACGCCATGTTCACCTCCGTCGAAGGGGAGTGGGACGAGGTCATGGACGTCGTGAAGCGTGCCGTCGCCGTCGTGCAGGAGCGTGCGCCGCGCGTCTCCCTGGTGGTCAAGGCGGACATCCGGCCCGGTGTCACCGACGGCCTCACCTCCAAGGTCGAGACCGTGGAACGCCATCTGGCCGGCTGAGCCCGGCGACCCGGCCCACGAAAACCCCGGCCCACGAAAACCCCGGCCCACGAAAACCCCGGCCCGCGGGAACCCGGGCCCGCGGGAACCCCGGCCCAGGGAACTGTGGCCCGCACCGGAACCCCGGCCCCTCCAGGGCCGGGGTTCTTCATCTCCCGCCGTACTCCCGCCTGTTCAGCAGTTTGAGCGGTCGCTCAAACGGGTGTACGTTGCCGTCGGGTGGTTGAGCGATCGCTCAACTGCGGTCCGGCTTGGGGGAATCAGGTGGGGCTCTACGCGGAGACACGTGTACGTGCCGGTCTCGACGCGCTCTGGGACCGTACGCAGGATCCCGTCCAGCGCCGCCGCTGGGACCTGCGGTTCACCCGGATCACCCGCATCCCGGGCGCCGAGGACGGACCCCGGCGGTTCCGGTACGCCACGCGCGTGCTGCCCTTCCTCACGGTCTCCGGCATCGGCATCACGGCCGGGCAGAAGGAGCGGCCCGACGGCAGCCGCGCCTCCGCCCTGCGCGTCGCGTCCGCGCACCCGCTCTCCCCGATCACCGAGGGCGGCGGCTACCTCCGCTACGTCCCCGACGGCGACGGCGTCCGCTTCCTCACCGGCTACGACTACCGCCCGCGCGGGGGCACCCTCGGCGTGGTCGCCGACCGGCTGCTGCTGCGCCCGCTGCTGGCCTGGGCGACGGCCTGGTCCTTCGACCGGCTGCGGCTGTGGCTGGAGCGCGGGATCACCCCCGAGCGCGCCCTGCTGAACTGGCTGGCCGAGCTGCTGGTCCGGGCCCTCGTGCTCACCACGGGCGGCACCGGCCTCGCGCTCGGCTCCCCGGGCCGCGCGTTCGGCGCGCTGGGCCCCGCCGTGGCGTACCTGTGCCCGCTGCTCCTGCTCGTCGCCATGTCCCTCGCGCTGTTCAAGGCGCCCCTGCCCGGCACCCCCGCCGCCCGCCGCTGCCTGCGCACCCCGCCCGCACGCGCGCGTGCCCCGCGCCTGCTGTGCTCGCTGGAGAGCCCGTCATGACGTTCCCCGGAGAACCCGTCGGGACGGCGGCGGCCCCCACGGCAGGCCGGGAACACCCCCGCCCACGTCCGGTACGCCGGGAGGCGCGCGCATGAAGCCGGAGACGGCGAAGTCCCTGGAGACGAAGACCAAGCTCCTTCAGGGCGCGCTGCGGACCCTCACCGAGCAGGGCATCGCCGGGACGTCGGCCCGTACGGTCGCGGCGGCGGCCGGGGTCAACCAGGCGCTCGTCTTCTACCACTTCGGCTCGGTGGACGAACTCCTCGCCGCCGCCTGCCGCTACGGCGCCGAGCAGGCGGTCTCCCGGTACCGCATCCGCCTGGCCTCCGTCACCTCCCTCGCCGACCTGCTGGCCGTCGGCCGCGCCATCCACGAGCAGGAACGGGCCGGCGGCCAGGTCGCGCTGCTCGGCCAGCTGCTGGCCGGCGCCCAGACCCATGCGGCCCTCGGTCCGGCCACGGCGGCCGGCCTCGACCTGTGGATCACCGAGATCGAAGCGGTCCTCACCCGGGTCCTGGCGGCCACCCCGCTCGCCGGTCTGACCGAGCCGGCGGGCCTGGCCCGTGCGGTCGCCGCCGCCTTCGTCGGCATCGAGCTGTACGAGGGGGTGGACGACCGGGGCGCCCAGGCGGCCCTGGACGCCCTGGAACAACTCGGCGCCCTGGTGGCCGCGCTGGACGAACTCGGCCCGGTCGCGCAGCGCGCGGTCCGTCACCATCTGCGCCGCACGGGCCGCCGCTGAACCGGCGCCGGGCGTACCGACACCCGGTGACCGACGCCGGGCAGCTGCCCGTGCTCGTGGCCGGCGGCGGGGCTCGTGCGGGGTTGTGCGGCGGGGCCGCGGCGGGGTCCGTGCGGGGGAGCGGGTCGTGGTGCGCGGTGGATCTGTGCGGGGAGGTGGGCCATGGCCCGTGGCCCGTGGTGGGCTCGTGCGGGCGCGCGGCCGACATCCCGAGCGAGCTACCGGGCTTCCCCCGAGGCCAGTGCGATGCCCAGCGGAGTCCGTTCGTACAGCACCTCGTGCCCGTAGCGGCGTGCGGTCGGCCCGGTGTTCTCCGGGACCCGCATGGCGACCCTCGCCGACGTCCTCGGCGGCGGCGATCTGTTCGTGCTCGGCCGTTCGCTGCTGCGGATCGTGGCGCAGAGCGCCCTGCTCGTCGGGTACGGGCTGGGCGGGCTGCTGCTCACCGCGGTCTCGCCCCGGCACGCGCTGCTGATCACCGTCGGCACCTTCCTCTGCTCGGCCGTACTGCTGCGCCTCGGCACCCGCGGGCGGCCCGCGCGGGCCCGGCACACGAACGCGCCCGGCGACGCCCGCGCCGGAGCCCGGCGGCTGTTCGCCGACCGGCGGGTGCGCGTGCTGCTGCTCCTGTTCTGGGTGCCGGCGATGTTCTCCGTCGTCCCGGAGGCGCTGGCCGCCCCGTACGCGGACGCGCTCGGCACGGGATCCGCCGGACTCGGCCTGCTGATGTGCGCGCTGCCGGTCGGGACGGTCCTGGGCGAGCTGTACGCGGGTGCGCGGCTGCGCCCGGCCGCCCGGGAGCGGATCGCGCAGCCGCTGGTCTGCCTGACCCTGCTGCCCTACCTCGGCTACCTGCTGCGCCCCGGCCTTGTGGCCTCGCTGCTGCTCCTGCTGGCCGCGGGCGCCGGGTCCGCGTACACGCTCGGCCTGGACCAGCGGTTCGTGCGGGCCGTGCCGGAGGAGCTGCGCGGCCGGGCGATGACCGTGCTGAGCGCGGGGCTGATGACCGTCCAGGGCGTGGGCATGGCGCTGGCGGGGGCGGCGGCCGAGGCGGCGGGGGTACGGGCGACCGTCGCCGGGGCCGGTGCGCTGGGGGTGGTGAGCGGCTGCGCGCTGGCGCTGGCGTACCGGGCGACCGAAAGCCGAGACGGAGCTGACCGGCATATGACCGGCCGGTAGGGTCGAGAGCGTGCCGAAGCCTCTCAGCCTCCCCTTCGACCCCATCGCGCGTGCCGACGACCTCTGGCGGCAGCGATGGGGGAACGTGCCCTCGATGCCCGCCATCACCTCGATCATGCGGGCCCACCAGATCCTGCTCGCCGAGGTCGACGCCGTGGTGAAGCCGTACGGGCTGACGTTCGCACGCTACGAGGCGCTGGTGCTGCTCACCTTCTCCAAGGCGGGCGAACTGCCGATGTCGAAGATCGGCGAGCGGCTCATGGTGCACCCGACGTCGGTGACGAACACCGTCGACCGGCTGGTGCGCTCGGGCCTGGTGGACAAGCGGCCCAACCCGAACGACGGGCGCGGCACGCTCGCCGTGATCACCGAGAAGGGGCGCGAGGTCGTCGAGGCCGCCACCAAGGACCTCATGGCCATGGACTTCGGGCTCGGCGCGTACGACGCGCAGGAGTGCGCGGAGATCTTCGCGATGCTCAGGCCGCTGCGGGTGGCCGCGCACGATTTCGAGGAGTGACCCGGGGCAAGACCTCCCGGATCGGGTCGATACGCTCGTCCCCATGAAAAAGAGCGTGCTGACCCGCTACCGCGTCATGGCCTACGTCACGGGTGTGCTGCTGGTCCTGCTGTGTCTCGGCATGATCGGGAAATACCTCCTGCACGTCGACGGCGCCGCACAGTTCACCATGATGGTCGCCATCGCACACGGCTGGCTGTACGTGGTCTACCTGGTCTGCGCCTTCGACCTCGGCTCCAAGGCGAAGTGGCCGGTCGCCAAGCAGCTGTGGGTGCTGCTGGCGGGGACCGTGCCCACGGCGGCCTTCTTCGTGGAGCGCAGGATCAGCCACGAGCTGGAGGCCAGGGTCGCCGAGGCCGCACCGGCGGTCGCGTCCAAGGTCTGACCCGGCAGGACCGCGGCACGATTGCGCCGGCGCCCGTCCGTCACGGGCGCCGTTCTCTGTGGCATCCGCCTCACAGCCGTCGACAGTTACTAGGACGTCCTAGTAAATTTGTCCGTATGGACGCTCACGGCATGGAGGAGGGCCGCAGCCGCTGGCAGGCCCGATACGACGCCGCGCGCAAGCGCGACGCTGATTTCACCACGCTCTCCGGCGATCCCGTGGAGCCGGTGTACGGGCCGCGGCCCGGAGACACCTACCAGGGGTTCGAGCGGATCGGCTGGCCGGGGGAGTACCCCTTCACCCGCGGCCTGTATCCCACCGGCTACCGGGGGCGTACCTGGACGATCCGCCAGTTCGCCGGGTTCGGCAACGCGGAGCAGACCAACGAGCGCTACAAGATGATCCTGGCGGCGGGCGGCGGCGGGCTCTCCGTCGCCTTCGACATGCCCACGCTGATGGGCCGCGACTCCGACGACCCGCGCTCGCTCGGCGAGGTCGGCCACTGCGGGGTGGCCGTCGACTCGGCGGCGGACATGGAGGTCCTGTTCAAGGACATCCCGCTGGGCGACGTCACGACCTCGATGACGATCAGCGGACCCGCCGTACCCGTCTTCTGCATGTACCTGGTCGCGGCCGAGCGGCAGGGGGTCGACCCGGGCGTCCTCAACGGCACGCTCCAGACCGACATCTTCAAGGAGTACATCGCCCAGAAGGAGTGGCTGTTCCAGCCCGAGCCGCACCTGCGGCTGATCGGCGACCTGATGGAGTACTGCGCTGCCGGCATCCCCGCCTACAAGCCGCTGTCCGTCTCCGGCTACCACATCCGCGAGGCCGGGTCGACGGCCGCCCAGGAACTGGCGTACACGCTGGCGGACGGGTTCGGGTACGTGGAGCTGGGCCTCTCTCGCGGTCTCGACGTCGACGTCTTCGCGCCGGGCCTGTCCTTCTTCTTCGACGCGCACGTCGACTTCTTCGAGGAGATCGCCAAGTTCCGCGCGGCCCGCCGGATCTGGGCCCGGTGGCTGCGGGACGTGTACGGGGCGAGGACCGAGAAGGCCCAGTGGCTGCGGTTCCACACGCAGACCGCCGGGGTGTCGCTGACCGCCCAGCAGCCCTACAACAACGTGGTGCGCACCGCCGTGGAGGCGCTGGCCGCCGTGCTCGGCGGAACCAATTCGCTGCACACCAACGCGCTGGACGAGACCCTCGCGCTGCCGAGCGAGCAGGCCGCGGAGATCGCGCTGCGCACCCAGCAGGTGCTCATGGAGGAGACCGGCGTAGCCAACGTGGCCGACCCGCTGGGCGGTTCGTGGTACGTGGAGCAGTTGACGGACCGGATCGAGGCCGACGCCGAGAAGATCTTCGAACAGATAAAGGAGCGGGGGCTGCGGGCGCACCCCGACGGCCGCCACCCGATCGGACCGGTCACCTCCGGGATCCTGCGCGGGATCGAGGACGGCTGGTTCACCGGGGAGATCGCGGAGTCCGCGTTCCGCTACCAGCAGTCCCTGGAGAAGGGCGACAAGAACGTCGTCGGCGTCAACATCAACACCGGCTCGGTCACCGGCGACCTGGAGATCCTGCGGGTCAGCCACGAGGTGGAGCGGGAACAGGTCCGCGTGCTCGGCGCCCGTAAGGCGGCCCGGGACGACGCGGCGGTGCGCTCCGCGCTGGCCGCGATGCTCGGCGCCGCGCGCTCCGGGGCCAACATGATCGGGCCGATGCTTCAGGCGGTACGGGCCGAGGCGACCCTCGGCGAGATCTGCGGCGCGCTGCGGGACGAGTGGGGGGTGTACACGGAACCCGCGGGGTTCTGAGCGGCCGGACCGGGGCCGCGCCGGACCGGTCGGCGGTGGGCGGCAGACCGCGCGGCCGGCGGGAGCTTCCCGCCGGCCGCGCCGTCGTTCCGGTCAGAACTGCTCCACGAAGTACGGTTCCAGGGTCATCCAGCCATTGCCGCGGGCGCCGTAGCGGGTGCCGGTGTCGCCCTGCGCCAGGGTGTACCAGGAGTCGACGTAGTCCGGGTCGTCCGCTCCGGCGGCCGCCACCCACGGGGTCCGCCCGGCGGACAGGGCGGCGCGCATGGAGTCGGCGCCGAGCCGCAGCCGCAGCAGGGAACCGGTGTCCGGGGCGAGGCCCTTGGCGGCCAGGATCCGGCGGTCCGCGTCCTTCAGGACGAAGTGCAGGCCGTCGTCGGCCCGGGCGGCGAGGTCGGTGACGGGCACCTCCCGCGAGCCGAGCGCCGCCTCGCGCACGCGGGCGCTCCACCCGCGGTCGGACAGCGAGCCGGCGACGGCACGCGCGGCGCTGTCCTCGGCCGCGGTGACCGCGGAGGCGGGCGGGCGGGCGCCGCCGTCCGCCGCCGCGGCGGACGGGGCGGCCAGGCCGGCGGTGAGGGCGATGAGGGATACGGCGATCGAGACGGCGGCGCCGCCGTGACGGGGTCTGGGTCTCACGTGACTCGGTCCTCCTGTGGCGAAGGGTGGGTGACGTGCGAGCGGGATGGGGCCGGCCGACGCTGTCTATGCGAGTAGACGGCCAGCAGTAGCGTGACAGAGACATGTCATTCAGGCGAGGGGCGGCCCTCGCGCGGCGGGTGAACTTCTCAGGAGGGGTGGCGGAAGGGGAGGAGAGGGGGTGCCGTCCGGCCGTCCGGCCCTTGCCGGGCGGTGCTCGTGCCGGGCGCTGCCCGTGCGGTGGGGCCGCCCGGCGGTGCGCCCGGCGGCCCGGCCGGTCCTGTCCGGATTCCCCGTGCGGATCCGCGGTGCGGGCGGCCCCGGCGCAAGGACCGCGGCGAACCAGGGCGGACCGTGCGCGCCTGCTCAGGCCGCCGCGGCGGTGAGGCCGCGCAGCAGGACCGCGGTGAAGCGGGACACCCAGTCGGTGTCGACCGGCTCGCAGGAGACGAGCGTCCGGTGCACCACCGCCCCGGCGACCATGTCGAAGACCAGATCGACCTGGGGGCCGGGATCCCCGTCGTCGGGCGGCAGCTCACCGCGTTCCTGGGCGCGTCTGCGTCCCTCGACGACCAGGCGCTTCTGCCGGTCCACGATCGCCTCCCGGATCCGTCCGCGCAGCGCGGCGTCCTGGGTGGCCTCGGAGACCACCGCCATCAGCGCGGTCTTCGCCGCCGGCAGCTCCAGCAGGGCGGCGAACTGGAGGACCACGCCCTCGACGTCGGCGGCGAGGCTACCGCGGTCGGGCACTTCGAGTTCGTCGAAGAGTTCGGCCACCGCGTCCACGACGAGTTCGTTCTTGCCCGCCCAGCGCCGGTACAGCGTCGTCTTCGCGACCCCGGCCCGCGTCGCCACGTCCCCCAGTGTGAGCTTCGACCAGCCCAGTTCGACCAGCGCCTGCCGGGTCGCGGCCAGGATCGCGGTGTCCGCGGCAGCGCTGCGCGGGCGGCCCGGGCGGGGGGCTGGGGTGCGGCTCTGCATGCCCCGACCATAACGGGCGGGTTCTGTGTGGCCGTGAGGGAGATCACCGGGCCGCGGTGCCGCCGCGGCCCCGGTTGGCATTACGCTACGGGTCGTAGCGAAAGCCGGTGCGGGACGTGCACGGGCGAACGCGTACGCGAACGGCGAGCGGGTGCGTGGGGTGGGGACCCGGCGTATTTCACATCGCTTTTCACACACGCGCGGGAACGGGGGAGGATAGGCGCATGCAGCCACGGAACATGTCCATGAGCGGCGTCGTCGACCTCGCCGCGGTCAAGGCGGCCCAGGAGGCCAAGGCCAAGGCCGAGCAGACGCGCGCCGAAGCCGCCCGGCAGGGCGGAACGCGGGCCGTCTCCCCGGCCGATCTCGTCATCGACGTCGATGAGGCGGGCTTCGAACGCGATGTCCTGCAGCGCTCCGCCGAAGTGCCGGTCGTCATCGACTTCTGGGCCGAGTGGTGTCAGCCCTGCAAGCAGCTGAGCCCGGTCCTGGAGCGGCTGGCCGTCGAGTACAACGGGCGCTTCCTGCTCGCCAAGATCGACGTCGACGCCAACCAGATGCTGATGCAGCAGTTCGGGATCCAGGGGATCCCGGCCGTCTTCGCCGTCGTGGCGGGACAGGCGCTGCCCCTCTTCCAGGGGGCCGCCGGGGAGCAGCAGATCCGGCAGACCCTCGACCAGTTGGTGCAGGTCGCCGAGGAGCGCTTCGGGCTGACCGGTCTGACCGTCGACCCGGACGCCGAGCCGGGTGAGGCCCAGCCGGCCGAGGTACCGGCCGGCCCCTACGACGCCCTCCTGGAAGCGGCCGTACAGGCGCTGGACGCGGGGGACCTCGGCGGCGCGGTCCGGGCGTACCAGAACGTGCTGAGCGACGACCCGGGCAACACCGAGGCGAAACTGGGCCTGGCCCAGGCCGAGTTGCTCCAGCGGGTGCAGGGCGCCGATCCGCAGCAGGTGCGCAAAGAGGCCGCCGGGAAACCGGGTGATGTGCAGGCGCAGATCGCGGCGGCCGACCTGGACCTGGTCGGCGGGCACGTCGAGGACGCCTTCGGGCGGCTCATCGAGACCGTGCGGCGCACGGCGGGTGAGGACCGGGACGCCGTACGACGCCGGCTGCTGGAGCTGTTCGAGGTGGTCGGGGCGGACGATCCGCGGGTCGTCGGGGCGCGCAGGGCGCTCGCGCGGGCGCTGTTCTGAGCCCGCTCCCGAGCGGGGCGCGGGCCCCGCTCTGACCAGTTGCTAAACGCAAGGGCATGTGATGCCCGAGTGAAGGATTTGCCGACGAGACGTCAGAGCGGCCGCGCTTTGCCAAATCTTGGCAATCGCGGCCGCTGTTACTCGGAGTAAATCAAGGCTGTTGGTCTGTCTGGTTTGGCCCGGATGTCAATGGTTTTGTTCTGCCCTTGAGTGCGACTGAGTGTCGCATTCTGAGGCCGCTGAGTCGTGCTTCGGTTATCCGGTCGTTACTAGCCAGTAACGAACCCCCTTGTGCGCGCGGCCAGAATGCACCACGATCGGCGACGCTCGGTCCATTCCCGTACCCCGGCAACCAGCCGGGTGCAACGGGACCAACTGGGTCCCCACCGAGCAGAGTCGGCGGCAGTGGCGCCGGCTCTCGGGCAGGGGGGTCTTCGCCGCCAGGGCGAAGCCTGCCCGGCAAGGTTGTGCGTGATGCGTGTCAGGCGCGACCAGTGGTTGTCGCTCGGGGGTGATCGCCGGTGATTTCGGGCGCGGTACGTGTCCCTGAGCGCAGGCGCTCTCCTTTCCGAGGACGTAGCACTTCTCCCATCCCTGCCCGGCCAACCCGCCGACTGGGGGCGAGTCCGGGCCAGGAGATGTACGTCCGAGAAGGAGGAAACATGGAGTCCCAGGTGCGTGGCGGGACCAGATGGAAGCGGTTCGCTGTGGTGATGGTGCCCAGCGTCGCCGCCACGGCATGCATAGGTGTGGCCCTCGCGCAGGGCGCTCTCGCGGCGTCGTTCAGTGTGTCGGGGCAGTCGTTCAAGGTGACGGCGGATCATCTCCACGGCGAGGGCTTCGCGCAGTACGGAGCGATCGACTCGGGGTACACCCTCACCGGTGAGAAGGCGAATCACCCCGTTGCGGTCTCGTCGTTCTCGAACGCCACGATCCAGAAGATGTGCCAGTCGGTCGTCACCCCGATTCCGGGGCTCGGCAACTTCACCCTGCGGCTGGAGGCGGGTGACAGCGACGACGAGAAGCGCCAGGTCCAGGCCAAGAACCTGTACATCGACATCGATGACCTGCACGCCGACGCCACGTTCAACAACATCGACATCGGCGTGGCGGCCGGCGACACGGGCCCGGACAAGGGGGGCAAGGGTCCGGGCATGAAGGGCGGCAAGGAGCAGGCCAATCCGAACGGATTCGCCCAGCAGGCCGAGTCCGCGGACCTGTACGGCGTGGAGCAGACGGCGTGGGCCACCACTGCCGGAACCTTCAAGCTGAGCGGTCTGCACATGTCGCTGCACAGTGGCAAAGGCAAGGGGATCGAGTGCTACTGAGCACTCACTGACGGGCGGGGGAGCCGGTGGCGCCCCCGCCCGTCCACACTCCGGCCGCGTCTTCACGCGCGGCGCACATCACCACCACAGCAATGCCGTACCAGGGAGCTGTTTTCCATGAGCGCCGAGACTCCTGCCGTGCCGGGTCAGTTCACTCGCCGGAGGCTGCAGTTCCGCGCCTGGCGGGGGACCCGTCCGTTCTGGGGCGGTCTGTTCGTCCTGCTCGCCGGCTTTCCGATCATGTACTTCCCGTACGCGCATCTCCAGGTCGGGCATCTGACCCTTGCGATGGCCACCACCGCGGGAGCCGGATCCCTGATCATCGGCGTGTTGCTCGTCGTGCTGGGCATCAGTCTCTGGTTCCAGCAGCACGTACGGACCTTCGCGGGAGTCGCCGCGATCCTGCTGGCGCTGGTGTCCATCCCCGTGTCCAACTTCGGCGGCTTCGTCGTCGGCTTCCTGCTCGCGCTGATCGGCGGGGCGATGGCCGTGTCGTGGGCACCGGGAGTGCCGGTGGCACCGCAGCCGGCCGCGGCGGGCGCCCCGGGCGAGGGCGGCGCCCCCGACGCGGTGCCGACCGGTCCGGCCAGCCCGGTCTACGAGGCGAACGACCTGTCAGGAACGAACCCGCGCAACGGGGCGAACGGGAGGCACAGTGCCGGCTGACGAGGTGACCCACGGGACCGAAGTGGACAAGTCCCGTGCGAGAACCGGGCCACGCCATGCGGTACCCAGAAAGCCGCTGTTCACCAGGTTCCACATGCCCGCCGGCAAGGCGATAGCTTCCGTGGCGATGCCGACGGCGGTCATCATGGGCATGGGGTTCACGTCCACGTTCGCCCTCGCCGACAACAACGACGCGTCGGCGAAGGCGTCGAAGAGCATGACGGCCGACGAGTACAAGGACTGCGTGACGGCCCTGAAGGCGTCGCCGGACGCGTCGGCCTCGCCGTCGCCGTCCGGTTCGCCCAGCGCGAGCGAGTCCGCGGCCCCGGCCACGCCGACGTCCTCGGCGTCGGCCTCCGCCTCCGCCGACGGCGCCAAGGACGGCTCGTACAAGGCTTCTTCGTCGGATTCAGGTTCCGACGACAAGGCCACTCCCAGCCCGTCCGCGTCCCAGCCGACGTCGTCGGCGAGCGGTTCGGGCGCCTCGGGCTCGGGCGCCGCCACGCCCAGCCCGTCGGCGTCCGCGGGCGGCGGGCTGCTCGGCTCCCTCGGGGGCGCGCTCACCGGCATTCTCACCGGGGGTGCCAAGGACGCGGGCTCCTCGTCGAGCGCGAGCCCCACGCCGTCTTCGTCGGCGTCCGCGGCGGACTCCGCCGACGGCAAGGACGCCGAGGGTCACAAGACGCCCGGCGACACCGTCAAGGACACGGTCGACAAGGTCACCAAGTCGGTCGGGGACACCGTCAAGGACACCACCGGCAAGGTGTCCAAGACGGTGAAGGACACCACGGACGCAGTGGACAAGGCGGCCGGCTCGGTCGCCTCGCCCAGCCCGTCGGCGGGCGCGTCCGCCGACGACTGCCCGGTCGCCAGCGACGACACGGGCGGCGTCGACAACAAGCTGCCGGTGGCGGACGACCCCTGGAACCTGGACGCCAGTTCGCTGCTCCTGAAAAACGCCGACTACCAGGGCATCGTCGAGGTGAAGTGCGCCAACGGGACCACCAAGAAGGTGCTGAAGTACGTCATCTCCGGCGGTACCGACATCGGTGACCTGCACCAGACGGTCAAGGACAAGGACGCCGGCAAGACCTACCACGTGCAGGCCGCGCCCGGCTCGACGTCCACGATCCGCGACGGCGACACGGTGATGTACACGGAGAGCATCTCCGGGAACCTGTTCGGTCTGATCCCCGTGACGTTCAGCCCGGATAGCCCGCCGCCGCTGAACATCCCGCTGATCTACTTCACCCACGTGAAGGTGGTCCAGGCCGCCCAGTTCGGCGGCAGCCTGCACGTGCCCGGCATGCACGTGTACACCACCGACTGAGCGCCTCCGTAAGCCCGTCCGGGAGCCGCACGAGCTGTGGCCCGGCCCCGCCCACCCGGGCGGGACCGGGCCACAGCGCTGTGCGCGGCCGGTGACACGGCACGGCACCGGCCCGCCGGGCACCGCCGGCTCGGTGGACCGAACAGCGAGGGCGCCCCCTGTCACCGGGGACGCCCTCGCTGTCGTACCAAGCCCTTGTGGGGCTCGCTACTTGGTCTCGCCGCCCAGGTGGTGGACGCGGACCATGTTCGTGGTGCCGGGGACCCCGGGGGGCGAGCCGGCGGTGATGACGAACGTGTCACCCGTGTCGAACCGGCCCAGCTTGGTGACCTCCAGGTCGACCAGGTCGACCATCTCGTCGGTGCTGTTCACGATCGGGACGACGTGGGAGTCGACACCCCAGCTGAGCGTCAGCTGGTTGCGGGTGGACTCGTCCGGGGTGAAGGCGATGATCGGCTGGACGGCGCGGTAGCGGGACAGGCGGCGGGCGGTGTCCCCGGACTGGGTGAAGGCGATCAGGCCCTTGCCGCCGAGGAAGTCCGCGATCTCACAGGCCGCGCGGGCGACCGAACCGCCCTGCGTGCGCGGCTTCTTGCCCTGGACCAGCGGCTGGAGGCCCTTGGAGAGCAGCTCCTCGTCGGCCGCCTCGACGATCCTCGACATCGTCCGGACGGTCTCGACCGGGTACGCGCCCACGCTCGACTCGGCGGACAGCATCACCGCGTCGGCGCCGTCCAGGATCGCGTTGGCCACGTCGGACGCCTCGGCGCGGGTCGGGCGGGAGTTGGTGATCATCGACTCCATCATCTGGGTCGCGACGATCACCGGCTTGGCGTTGCGCCGGCACAGCTCGATCAGGCGCTTCTGCACCATGGGGACCTTTTCCAGCGGGTATTCGACGGCCAGGTCGCCGCGGGCGACCATCACGGCGTCGAACGCCATCACGACGTCCTCCATGTTCTGGACCGCCTGCGGCTTCTCCACCTTGGCGATGACCGGGACGCGACGCCCCTCCTCGTCCATCACCTTGTGGACGTCGGCCACGTCCCGGGCGTCCCGGACGAAGGACAGCGCGACCATGTCGCAGCCCATGCGCAGCGCGAACCGCAGGTCCTCGATGTCCTTGCCGCTGAGCGCGGGCACGTTCACGGCCGCGCCGGGCAGGTTGATGCCCTTGTGGTCGGAGACCACGCCGCCCTCGATGACGATCGTGCGCACCCGGGGGCCCTCGACGTCCAGGACCTTCAGCTCGACGTTGCCGTCGTTGATCAGGACCTGGTCGCCGCGCGACACGTCATTCGGCAGGCCCTTGTACGTCGTGCCGCAGATGGTCTTGTCGCCGGGGACGTCCTCGGTCGTGATGATGAACTCGTCACCGCGCTCCAGCTCCACCGGACCCTCGGCGAAGGTCTCCAGCCGGATCTTGGGGCCCTGGAGGTCGGCGAGGACGCCGACGGCACGGTTGGTCTCCTTGGCCGCGGCACGGACGCGGTCGTACCGCGCCTGGTGCTCGGCGTGCGAGCCGTGGCTGAAGTTGAACCGGGCCACGTTCATGCCCGCCTCGATCATGGAGACGAGCATCTCGTGGGAGTCGACCGCGGGGCCGAGAGTACAGACGATTTTCGAACGGCGCATGGGGCGATCCTATCGGTTTGTTTCGCTACGGAATATTCCGTCTGGTGGAAGATACAAATGGGCGGGTACGCGCTCAGGCGAGTGCCGGCCGAATTCCTCAGTCGCCCTTTCTCACCACAGCGTAGGTCTGTGCGGCAATCTCCCATTCCTCGTCCGTCGGAACCACGGCCACCGCCACCCGCGCACCGGCCGGTGAGATCAGCCTGGCCCCGTCGCCCGGTGCGGCGTTCGACTCCGGGTCGACCGCCAGGCCCAGCCCCGTCAGCCCCTCGACGGCCGCCGCCCGCACCGGCGCCGCGTTCTCGCCGACCCCGGCGGTGAAGGCGACCGCGTCCACCGTGCCGAGCACCGCGTAGTAGGCGCCGAGGTATTTCCTCAGCCGGTGCACGTAAATGTCGAAGGCGAGCCGCGCCCCGGCGTCGCCCTCGTCGATCCGCCGCTGGATCTCCCGCATGTCGTTGTCGCCGCACAGGCCGAACAGACCGCTCCTCTTGTTGAGGAGAGTGTCGATCTCGTCCATGGACATGTCGCCAACGCGTCGCAAATGGAAGATGACGGCCGGATCCAGGTCGCCCGAGCGGGTCCCCATCACCAGCCCCTCCAGGGGCGTCAGACCCATCGAGGTGTCCACGCACCGCCCGCCGCGGACCGCCGAGGCCGACGCCCCGTTGCCCAGGTGCAGCACGATGACGTTGACCTCCTCCGGCGCCTTGCCCAGCAGCCGCGCGGTGGCCCGGGAGACGTACGCGTGCGACGTGCCGTGGAAGCCGTAGCGCCGCACCCGGTAGCGGTCCGCGATCCTCGTGTCGATCGCGTAGCGGGCCGCGTACTCCGGCATCGTCGTGTGGAACGCCGTGTCGAAGACCGCGACCTGCGGCAGGTCCGGGCGCAGTGCCCGGGCCGTGCGGATGCCGGTGAGGTTCGCGGGGTTGTGCAGCGGCGCGAGCGGGATCAGCCGCTCGATCTCGGTGACCACACCGTCGTCGATGACGGTGGGCTCGGTGAAGAACATGCCGCCGTGCACCACGCGGTGCCCGATCGCGGCCAGCTCCGGTGAGTCGAGGCCCATGCCGTCCCGGGACAGCTCACCGGCGACGCTCTTGAGGGCGGTGTCGTGGTCCGCGACCGGGCCGTCGTGCCGCCGGGTCTCCCCGGTGGCCAGGCAGGTGTGCGTCAGCCGGGAGGTCCGCTCGCCGATGCGCTCCACCAGGCCGGCGGCGAGCCTGCCGCCGCCGTCGGCCATGTCCAGCAACTGGTACTTCAGCGACGACGAACCGGAGTTGAGGACGAGGACCCGGGAGGCGGGGCGGGCCGGGCGCGGTCCGTCGGACGGGGCGGCGGCGGGTGAGGGGTGGGCGGTCACGGGGCGGCTGCCTTCTCGTGCGGGGGCGGGGCGGGGTGCTGGGCCTGGATCGCCGTGATGGCGACGGTGTTGACGATGTCCTGGACGAGCGCGCCCCGGGACAGGTCGTTGACCGGCTTGCGCAGGCCCTGGAGCACCGGGCCGACGGCGATCGCGCCGGCCGAGCGCTGCACGGCCTTGTAGGTGTTGTTGCCGGTGTTGAGGTCCGGGAAGATCAGCACGCTGGCCTGCCCGGCCACCTCGGAGTCCGGCAGCTTGGCCGCGGCGACGACGGGCTCCACCGCCGCGTCGTACTGGATCGGCCCCTCGATCTTCAGGTCGGGCCGCCGGGCCCGGACCAACTCGGTGGCCTCGCGGACCTTGTCGACGTCGGCGCCCGCACCGGACGTACCGGTGGAGTACGACAGCATCGCGATCCGCGGCTGGACGCCGAACTGCCGGGCGGTGGCCGCCGACTGGACCGCGATGTCGGCGAGCTGCTCGGCGTCCGGATCCGGGTTGACCGCGCAGTCGCCGTAGACCAGCACCTTGTCGGCGAGGCACATGAAGAAGACCGACGAGACGATCGACGAATCCGGGCGGGTCCTGATGATCTCGAACGCGGGCCGGATGGTGGCCGCCGTGGAGTGCGCGGACCCGGAGACCATGCCGTCCGCCAGGCCCTCCTGGACCATCAGGGTGCCGAAGTAGTTCACGTCGGCGACGACGTCGTGGGCCAGCTCGGCGGTGACGCCCTTGTGGGCGCGCAGCCGCGCGTACCGCTCGGCGAACACCTCGCGCAGCTCGGACGCGGCCGGGTCGATCAGCTGTGCCTCGCCGAGGTCGATGCCCAGGTCGGCGGCCTGCTTGCGGATCCGGTCGACGGGCCCGAGCAGGGTCAGGTCGCACACGCCGCGGCGCAGCAGCACCTCGGCGGCGCGCAGCACCCGCTCCTCGGTGCCCTCCGGCAGGACCACCCGGCGCCGGTCCGCGCGGGCCTGTTCCAGGAGCTTGTGCTCGAACATCATCGGGGTGACCCGGCCGCTGCTCGGCGCGGAGACCCGGTCGAGCAGGTCGCCGGTGTCGACGTACCGCTCGAACAGGCCGAGCGCGGTCTCCGCCTTGCGCGGGGTGTCCGCGCTCAGCTTGCCCTCCAGGGAGAACAGCCGCTCCGCGGTGGGGAAGCTGTTGCCGGCCACGGACAGCACCGGGGTGCCGGGGGCGAGGCGGGCGGCCAGGGTGAGGACCCCGTCCGGGGGACGTTCGTCCAGGGTGAGCAGCACGCCGGCTATCGGCGGGGTGCCGGCGCTGTGCGCGGCGAGCGAACCGACGACCAGGTCGGCCCGGTCGCCCGGGGTCACCACGAGGGCGCCCGGGGTCAGGGCGGCCAGCAGGTTGGGCAGCATGGCGCCGCCGAAGACGAAGTCGAGCGCGTCCCGGGCGAGTCCCGTCTCGTCGCCGAGCAGCACCTCGGCGTCCAGGGCCCGGCCGATCTGTGCGACGGTCGGCGCCGCCAGGGCCGGCTCGTCCGGCAGGACGAAGCAGGGCACCGGCAGCCGGCCGGTGAGCCGCTCGGCGATCTCGTCGCGGTCCTCGCCGGCCACCCGGTTGGCGACCATCGCCTGCACGTCGCAGCCCAGCCCGGCGTACGCCCGGAAGGCGTTGCGGGTCTCGGCCAGTACGGACTCGGCGCTCTGCCCCCGGCCGCCCACCACCGGGATCACCGAGGCGCCGAACTCGTTGGCGAGCCGGGCGTTGAGGGACAGTTCGTCGGGCAGCTGGGTGTCGGCGAAGTCGGTGCCGAGGACCAGGACGACGTCGTAGTCGCGGGCGACCAGGTGGAAGCGGTCGACGAGGGCGGACACCAGGTCGTCCGTGCCGCGCTCGGCCTGGCGGACGGAGGCGTCGTGGTAGTCCATGCCGTACACGGTCGCCGGGTCCTGGGCGAGCCGGTAGCGCGCCCGCAGCAACTCGAAGAGGCGGTCGGGCCTGTGGTGCACCAGCGGACGGAACACGCCCACCCGGTCGACCTGCCGGGTCAGGAGCTCCATGACGCCCAGCTCGACGACCTGGCGGCCGTCGCCGCGGTCGATCCCGGTCACGTACACACTGCGGGTCACGCGTGCCCTCCGTCCTGTAGTGCGCGAATTTCCGATATTTTCCGAAATGTACGGATCTGCCGATTCTCCCGGTGGGACCGGTGTACAGAAAACCGCCCACCTGGGTGGACGGCACCTTCTTGACAATACTCTCGCCCACGGATAATGCCCTGGTCAGGGCCACCGCCCTGCCCCCTTGCGGAACATGAAACAATCGGACTTGCTCACCGGCGTCAACAGCGAGCAGGAGACACAGCAGGATGCGCATCGGAGTTCTCACCGCAGGCGGCGACTGCCCCGGCCTGAACGCCGTGATCCGGTCGGTCGTGCACCGGGCGGTCACGCACTACGGCGACGAGGTGATCGGCTTCGAGGACGGTTACCGCGGGCTGCTCGACGGCCACTACCGCACCCTCGACCTGGACGCGGTCAGCGGCATCCTGTCCCGCGGCGGCACCATCCTCGGCTCCTCACGGCTGGAGCGGGACCGGCTGCGCGAGGCGTGCGAGCGGGCCACCGACATGGTCGGCGAGTTCGGGATCGACGCGCTGATCCCGATCGGCGGCGAGGGCACCCTGACGGCGGCCCGGATGCTCTCCGACGCCGGCCTGCCGGTCGTGGGCGTCCCGAAGACGATCGACAACGACATCTCCGCCACCGACCGCACCTTCGGCTTCGACACCGCCGTCGGTGTCGCCACCGAGGCGATGGACCGCCTCAAGACCACCGCCGAGTCCCACCAGCGGGTGATGGTCGTCGAGGTCATGGGCCGGCACGCGGGCTGGATCGCCCTGGAGTCCGGCATGGCCGGCGGCGCCCACGGCATCTGCCTGCCCGAGCGGCCGTTCGACCCGGGCGACCTGGTCGCGATGGTCGAGGAACGGTTCGACCGCGGGAAGAAGTTCGCGGTCATCTGCGTCGCCGAGGGCGCGCACCCCGTCGAGGGCTCCATGGACTACGGCAAGGGCGCGATCGACCAGTACGGCCACGAGCGCTTCCAGGGCATCGGCACGGCCCTGGCGTACGAGCTGGAGCGGCGGCTCGGCAAGGAGGCCAAGCCGGTCATCCTCGGGCACGTCCAGCGCGGCGGCACACCGACCGCGTACGACCGGGTGCTCGCCACCCGCTTCGGCTGGCACGCGGTGGAGGCCGCGCACCAGGGCCGGTTCGGGCGGATGACCGCGCTGCGCGGCACCGACATCGTGATGGCGCCGCTCGCCGAGGCGGTCACCGAGCTGAAGACGGTGCCCAAGGACCGGATGGACGAGGCGGAGTCGGTCTTCTAGACGGGCGTGGCCCGTCCCTCGCGGGGCGGGCCGGCCCGGCGGCCGGCGGGCTCAGCCCTTGACCGCGCCGCCCAGCGCGAACCCTCCTCCCAGCCGCCTCGCGACCAGCACGTACAGCAGGATCACCGGCGTCGAGTAGACCACCGAGAACGCAGCCAGCTGCCCGTACGCCACCATGCCCCGGTTGCCGAAGAACTCGTTGATGCTGACCGAGGCGGGCAACTGGTCCGGGGTGAGCAGCAGCATGAACGGGACGAAGAAGTTGCCCCACATCGCCACGAACGAGAACACGGTGACGACGGCGACCCCCGGCCCCATCAGCGGCAGCACGATCCGCACGAGCGACTGGAGCGAGGACGCGCCGTCCGTCCACGCCGCCTCCTCCAGCTCCTTCGGCACACCGTCCATGAAGTTCTTCATCAGCCAGATGGCGAACGGGAGCTGGGAGGCCGCGAAGAACAGGATGGTGCCCTGCATCGTGTCGATCAGGTTCACCTGGACGAACAGCGCGTAGACCGGGACCATGATCGCGGTGATGGGCAGGCTCGTGGCGAACAGGATCGTCAGCAGGAACGGACGGTTCAGACGGGAACGGAACCGGGACAGCGGATAGGCCGCCAGCGCAGCGCACACCACCGTCAGCAGCGTCGCGCCGCCGCACAGGATCAGGCTGTTGAGCAGCGGCGTGAAGGTGACGTCCGCGTTCAGGACGGCGTCGAAGTTGTCCAGGGTGAGCCCGTCGGGGGCCTTCACCCTGAGGTCGGCGTGCGGATCCAGGGCGGACAGCACCACCCACAGGAGCGGCAGCGCGAACGCGGCGGCCACGACCAGCAGACCGGCGTCGGCGGCCAGCCGGTGACGGGTACGGCGGGCGGCGAGGGGACGGGGCACGGCGTCAGACCTCCGTCCGCAGCAGGCGCAGATAGACCACGGAGAACAGGGAACCGACCAGGAGCAGCAGCAGGGCCACTGCGGTGCCGTAGCCGATCATGCTGTTCTGGAAAGCCTGTTCGTACATGAACAGGGGCAGGGTCTGGCTCCGGTCGCCCGGACCGCCCCGCGTCATCACCCAGATCAGCCCGAACACCGACAGCGTCTGGAGGGTGTTGAGCATCAGGTTGGTGCCGATGGAACGACGGATCAACGGGAGCGTGATGTGCCACATGCGGCGCCAGCCGCCCGCGCCGTCCACCTCCGCCGCCTCCGTGATCTCCTTCGGGATCTCACCGAGCGCCGCCGAGTAGACCAGCATCGAGAAGGCCGTGCCCCGCCACACGTTCGCGAACGACACGGCCAGGATGGGCAGCGTGTACAGCCAGTTCTGGGACGGCAGGTGCAGCCAGTCGAGGACGGCGTTCAAGGTGCCCTCGCGGCGGAAGAACGCGTACAGCAGGAAGCCCGCCACGACCTCCGGCAGCACCCAGGCGGTGACCACCACACCCCCGGTCAGGGTGCGCACCGGCTTCGAGGCCCGCCGCATCAGCGCGGCCAGCGCGAGACCCAGGGTGTTCTGGCCGACCAGCGACGACAGCACGGTGAACACCAGCGTCAGCCATACGGCGTTCAGGAACTGCTCGTCCTTGAACGCCTGGCGGAAGTTGGCGAACCCGACGAACGACGCGTGCGCCTGGCCGGTCAGCTGGAGGTCGGTGAAGGCGATGTAGACGCAGTAGCCGATGGGGCCCGCCAGGAACAGCAGCAGGACCACCAGGGCGGGGGCCACGGGCAGCGCCCGGCCGAGCGGGCGCAGCAGCCCACGCGGACGGGACCGTGCCGCGGGCGCGGCGGGCGCGGGGCCCGGGGCGGCGGGTGCCCGGCCCGGGTGCGGTGCGGTGGTCATGGCCGCCTGCCGCCGGTCACTTCTCGGTGACCTGGTTGTCGGTCGCGGCCTTCAGCGCGTCGTCGTACGCGCTCGCCGCCTCGTCGACCGACGCGTCACCCGTCGTCACGCTCTCCATCGCCTCCTGGACGGCGGTGGAGACCTTCGGGTACGCCGGATAGGCGGGCCGGTAGTGCGTGCTGGGGACGAGGTCGGTGAAGAACTTGATGCCGGGCTGCGCCGACGTGTACGCGGGGTCGCCCGCCACGTCCTTGCGCACGGCGATGCCGGAGTTGGCGATGTACCACTTCTGCGCGTTCGCCTTCGTCTGCATCACCTTGACGAAGTCGAAGGCGAGGTCGGGGTTGCCCGCCCTGGCGGGGATCGCCCAGGTCCAGCCGCCGGACATGCTCACCTTGCCGGGAGCCTGGCCGTGTTGGGTGGGCATGGCGGCGAGCCCGAGCCGCTTCGACCAGTCGGGCCACTCGTGGCCGCTGCCCGGCAGCCAGTCCTGCGGGAGCCATGAGCCGTCGAGGGCGATGCCGAGCTTGCCCTCGGGGAGGAGTTCACCGCGGACCCGGGTCATGATGTTGGGGTCGAGGGCGTCGGGCACGTCCGGACCGAGCTTCTCCTTGTAGACGGTCTCGACGAACGACAGCGCGTCCTTGAAGCCCTGCCCCGCGGTGATCCACTTCTTGGACGCGGTGTCGTACAGCGGATCCGTGGCGCCGTCGCCGGTGCCGTACAGCAGCATCTCGAAGCCCTGCATCGTGGCGGCCTCGCCGACGGGCTTGCCCGTGTACACGTTGAGCGGGATGACGCCCGGCACCTTCGCCTTGACGGCACGGGCGGCGTCCAGCACGTCGTCCCAGGTCTTCGGCTGCCAGTCGGCCGGGAGCCCGGCCTTCGCGAACACCTGCTTGTCGTACCAGAGTCCCCGGGTGTCGGTGCCGTCCGAGACGCCGTACGTCTTGCCGTCCTCGCCCTTGGCCGCGGACTTGGCGGTGTCGATGAACTGGTTCCAGCCCGGCCACTTGGCGAGGTAGGGGTCCAGGGGTTTCAAGTACCCGCTGGTGATGTCGGAGTTGATGAGGAAGGTGTCCTCGTAGACCAGGTCGGGCGCGGTCTTGGGGGAGCGGAGCATCTGCTGGAGCTTGGTGTAGTACTCCGAGTCCGCGGCCTTGATCGGCACGAACTCGACCTTCTTGCCCGGGTACTGCTTCTCGAACTGCTTCTTGATGCCGGTGAGATAGGTGTCCATCACCTTGACGGAGTTGTCCGTCGACTGCTTGAAGCTGATCTTCACGGTGTCCGGGCTGCTGCCGGATCCGCCGCCGCACGCGGTGAGCGCGGTGGCGGCGAGGGCGGCGGAGAGGAGGGCGGTGAGGGCAGCGGTGGGGCGCACGGGCAGGACCTCCTACGGGCGCACGGCGTTGTGGCCTGGTGGTTCCGTGAAGGTAGGAGGAATGGTCTAGTCAGGTCAATGCATGTGCGGCGGATTGCTCACCGAGATCGTCACGGCGCCGTGCGCCACGCGGTCAGCGGCGGTGCCGCTCGTCCCGGTGGCCGGGGCCGACCGTCTTGCCGATGACGGGCCCGTGGAAGGTCCCGCCCCGGAAGTCGATGTGGTCGCCGCCGCAGGGTCCCCCGAAGTCGCCCGAGGGGTCGGCGGTGCCACCGGCGTCGTCGTCCGGCGCGTGCCTGCGCAGCACCGCCACCGCGACGGCCGCCGCCTGCCCGGCCGCCCGCTCCTGGGAACCCGCGGCGTCGGCCCGCTGCTTGTCCCCGTCGGCCCGGTCGCTGATGCCGCGGATCACCAACGCGTCGACCTGCCCGCTCAGATGGGCCGCGTGGGCCGCCCCCGCTCCCTCCGTCTCGATCGCCGCCGCGTCGTTGTAGTGCTCGCGCAGCCGCCGGGTGAGATCGGACGCGGCGTCCGCGAGGACCACGTCACCGGTGGCGATCGGCTTGAAGTGCGCGCGGACGTCCGGCAGGTCCCGCACCGCCGAACGGGCCGCCTGCACCAGCGCGTTGGAGCCGAACCAGGACTCCGGCCGGACCAGCAGGCCCTCGGGTGTCCGCTTGCCGCCGTGGACCGCGTACACCTTGGTGCCCACCACCACGTCACCGAGGGCGATGTCGTCCTTCAGGGTGCCCGCGACGCCGACGAAGAGGACGGCACGAGGGCGCAGCCAGTCGATGAGCGGGGCGGTGAGCGCGGCGGCGGTCCTGGCGCCCTCGCCCAGCTCGGCGACGGCCACCTGCCAGGAACTTCCGGGCAGCTGCCCCACCTCGACCCGGGTACCGTTGGCATGGACCCGTTCCCGGCGCCCGGCCACATGGGCGCGCACCGCCGTGTACTCCAGCGCGAGCGCGGTCAGGACGAGAGCGGTGGGCGGTGTCTGCGGCACACTGTCAAGGTACTGCCGGGGGAAGGGGTGCGGGTGCCGGAACGAGACGTCACCGTGGGCCAGTTGCTGCTCACCGAGTACCAGACCGTCAAGGACGAGCAGAAGACCCGGATCGGCTTCCGCGACAACCTGCTGTACGTCACCCTCACCGTGGTGGCCGCCGTCGTCGCCGCGGCGGCCCAGGCCGGACAGCCCGCCATGCTGCTCGCCCTGCCCCCGGTGTGCGTGGTCCTCGGCTGGACCTACCTGGTCAACGACCAGAAGATCTCCGCGATCGGCGCCTACGTCCGCGAGGACCTCGGCCCCAGGCTCGCCCGGCTCGCGGACACCGACGAGGCGTTCGCCTGGGAGTCGGCCCACCGCACCGACGCCCGCCGCCGCACCCGCAAGGCCCTCCAGTGCGTCATCGACCTGCTCGCCTTCTGCCTCGTACCGCTCGCCGGGCTCACGGTCTACTGGGCCGCCGGAGCCACCGGCGGCGGTCTGCTCGCGATGTCGGTCGTGGAGGCCATGGCGGTGCTCGGACTCGGCGTGCAGGTCCTGTCCTACGCGGGATACCTCGGATCCGGGTGACGCACGGCGTACGGTGTGGTCCGCTGACCTGTGAGGAACGGGGGCACGATGCGCGGCGCGTACGGGGACCACATCGACCTTGGCCGTTCGGACTTCCACGGTCCGGTCATCGGCAAGGTGGAGACGCTGCACCACCACGGAGGCGTCCCCACCGCACTCGACTCCCTGCCCGCCTGCCCGCCCGGCTTCACCGGCCGTGAGCCCGAACTGCGTGCCCTGCTGACGGCCCTCGACCCCTCGCCCCGGGCCGCAGCCGACGACCCGGCTCCCGGGCCCGTCACCGTCCTGTCCGGTCTCGGTGGCATCGGCAAGACCGCGCTGGCGTTGCGGGCGGCACACCAGGCGTGCGGGCTGGGCTGGTTTCCCGGGGGCACGCTCTTCGTCGACCTGCACGGCTACGACCACACGCCGACCACGGCGGACCTGGCCCTGCAATTCCTGCTGCGGGCACTCGGGGTGCCGCCCGCGCACCTCCCGGGCCGGACCGAGGACCGGGGCGCGCTGTTCCGCAGCCTCCTCGCCGGCCTCGCCCGCGACCGCGGACCCCTCCTCCTGTTCGCCGACAACGCCTCCACCGCCGAGCAGATCCGTCCCCTCCTGCCGGGCGGCCCGGGACACCGCGTGCTCACCACCTCCCGGCACCGGCTCCCCGCGCTCGGCGCCCGCCTCCTCGCCGTGGCCGAGCTGTCGCCGCGGGCCTCCCACGACCTCCTCGAACGCGCCCTGCACGCGGCCGACCCCGACGACGCCCGCATCGTCGAGGACCCCGCGTCGGCCGCCCGGCTCGCGGACCTCTGCGGCCACCTGCCGCTCGCCCTCCAGATCGCCGCGGCCCTGCTGTCCGGGGATCCGGGGCGCCCCGTCCACGAACTCGCCGCCGAACTGGCCGGCTGCCGCAGCCGGATCGATCTGCTGGACGACGGGGAGCACAGCGTGCGGGCCGCGTTCGATCTCTCCTACCGGCGGTTGCCCGCGGCCCAGGCGCGGCTGCTGCGGCTGCTCGCCCTCATGCCGGGCAAGGAGTCGGACCACGACGCCATCACCGCTGCCCTCGGTACCGCTTCCGGCACACCGGGTCTGCTGTCCGCCCTGGAACGCGCCCACCTGGTGGAGAGGGGCAGTCGGCGCGGACGCCTGCGGCTGCACGACCTCGTCCGGGAGTACGCGTCGGGGGAAGCCACCGCCGGGGAACGCGCCGACGGCCGGGCGAGGGTGCTGGCTTTCTACCTCCGGCGGGCCCGGGCGGCGGACTCGCACGTGCGGTACGGGGCCGGGGAACCGGCGACCGCGCCCTTCCGGGACCGCGACGAGGCACTTGCCTGGCTGGACGAGGAACGCACCGGCCTGGTGGCCGCGACCGGGTGGGTCGCCGTACCGCACCTCGCCGCCGAAGCCGCGGAGCTGGCCGCCGCGCTCAGCACGTACCTCCAGTTCAGGCGGTACTTCGACGACGGAGCAACGGTGTTCAGGGCTGCCCGGGCCGCCGCGCACCGCGCGGGGGACCGGCGTCGGGAGGCGGACGCCTGGAACCAGCTGGGTGTCATGCTGCGGGGGAGCGGCCGGCTGCGGGAGGCGTTCCAGGCGGCTCAGCGGGCCGTCGCCCTGTACCACGAGCTGCGGCACGCGGGCGGCGAGGGCATGGCCGTCTCCAACCTGGCCGCCGTTCTCGAAGCCACCGGTCGGCCGGACGAGGCCGTGGGCGCCTTCCAGCGCGCTCTCGGGCTGCTGCGACAGGCGGGCGACCGCTACAGCGAGGCCGGTGCCTGGAACAACCTTGCGCTGGCGTTCCGCAAGGCCACCCGGATACCGGAGGCCCTCGACGCGCTCCGCCGCGCGCTGGACCTCTACCAGGAGATGGGCGACTGCCCACGTGAGGGCCGGGCCTGGCACAACTACGCCGTCGCGCTCAACGCGGCGGGCAGGACCGCGGAGGCCGTCGCCGCCTGCCTGAGCGGCCTGGAGATCTGCGAGAGGTTCCAGGACTGGCACGAAGCGGGCCAGACCCGCTACGCCCTCGCCCTCGTCCACGAGACCGCGGGTGATGCGGTGCGGGCGCGGGCGCAGTGGCTGCGCGCCGCCGAGGACTACGAGCGGGCGGGCTCCACCGGGCACGCCGCCCTCGCCCGCCGGGCGGCCCGCCTCACTGCCCCGTGACCCACCGGTACTGCAACTCCGGGCGGCCCACCGTGCCGTACTGCGGGCTGCGGGCGGCCCGGCCGGTGTCGACGAGGTGCTCCAGGTAGCGGCGGGCGGTGATGCGGGAGATGCCCACCGCCTCGGCGACGCCGGTCGCGGTCAGACCGTCGGCGTGCTCCCGCAGGGCCGCCGTCACCCGCTGAAGGGTGGGCGCGCTCAGCCCCTTCGGCAGCGCGGCCGGGCCCGGCGCCCGCAGCACCGCCAGCGCCCGGTCCACCTCCTCCTGCCCGCTGGCCTCGCCCGCGGCGGCGTGGAACTCGGCGTAGCGCAGCAGCCGGTCGCGCAGGGTCGCGAAGGTGAACGGCTTCAGCACGTACTGCACGACCCCCAGCGACACCCCCTCGCGCACCATGGTCAGGTCCCGGGCCGAGGTCACCGCTATCACGTCGGCGTGGTGTCCGGCCGCGCGCAGCGAACGGGCGAACTGGAGGCCGTGCACGTCCGGCAGGTGCAGATCGAGCAGCAGCAGATCCACCGGGGTGCGCTCCAGCACCCGCCGGGCCTCCGCTCCGGTGTGCGCCTTGCCCACGGCGCTGAACCCCGGCACCCGGCCCACGTACAGCACATGCGCGTCCGCGGCGACCGGGTCGTCCTCCACGACGAGGACCCGGATGGGCTGGTGCGCCGTCATGCGTGCCCTCTCTCCGGGGTGCTCACCGGGGGGTTCCCGCCCGTCGCCGCCGTCGCCGTCGTCGCCGTACCGAGCTGCAGCCGCACCTCGAACACCGCACCGCCCTCACCGTCCTCGGCGCTCTCCGTCACCGTCAACGTGCCCTCCTGCCGGGTGACCGCCTGTCGCACCAGGGCCAGTCCGAGTCCGCGGCCCTGCGGCCCGGCCGGCTTGGTGCTGAATCCCCGCTGGAATACCAGCTCGGCGTGGTCGGGATCCACCCCGCTGCCCGAGTCCGAGACCCGCAGCACCAGTTCGGCACCGTCCCCGGTCCGGGCGCTCTCCGTGTACGCCGTGACCGTCACCCGGGCCCCCACGCTGCCCTGGGCCGCGTCCACCGCGTTGTCGATCAGATTGCCGAGGATCGTCACCAGGTCGCGGGCCGGCAGCCGCGCCGGGAGCAGGCCGTCGTCCAGCCGGCTCTCCGGCGCCACCACCAGCTCCACGCCCCGCTCGTTGGCCTGCGCCGTCTTGCCCAGCAGCAGGGCCGCGAGCACCGGCTCGCCGACCGCGGCCACCACCTGGTCGGTGAGCGCCTGGGCCAGCTCCAGCTCGGCGGTCGCGAACTCCACCGCCTCGTCGGCGCGGCCCAGCTCGATCAGGGAGACCACCGTGTGCAGCCGGTTCGCCGCCTCGTGCGCCTGCGAGCGCAGCGCCTGCGTGAAGCCCCGCTCGGAGTCCAGCTCACCCATGAGTGACTGGAGTTCGGTGACGTCCCGGAGGGTGACGACGGTGCCGCGGTGCTCGCCCGAGGACACCGGCGAGGTGTTCACGACCAGCACCCGGTCCGCCGTCAGATGCACCTCGTCGACGCGTGGCTCCGAGGCGAGCAGCGCCCCGGTGAGTGGTGCGGGCAGCCCGAGACCGGCCACCGACCTGCCCACCACCCCCTCCTCGGGGCCGACGCCCAGCAACTCCCGCCCGCCGTCGTTGATGAGGGCCACCCGGAACTGTCCGTCCAGCATCAGCAGCCCCTCGCGCACCGCGTGCAGCGCGGCCTGGTGGTAGTCGTGCATACGGCTCAGCTCGGTCGCGTTCATGCCGTGGGTGTGCCGGCGCAACCGGGCGTTGATCACGTACGTGCCCACGCCGCCGAGCACCAGGGCGCAGCCCGCCACGCCGGCCATGGCCGTGAGCTGGTCCCGCACCCGCTGGCTGATCGCCTCGACCCGGATGCCGGCGCTCACCAGGCCGACGACCCGGCTGCCGTCCCGGACGGGCGTGACGGCCCGCACGGACGGGCCGAGCGTGCCCGTGTACGTCTCGGTGAAGGAGTGGCCCTCCAGGGCGGGGCCGATGTGCCCGAGGAACTTCCTGCCGATCTGCGAGGTGTCCGGGTGGGTCCAGCGGATGCCCTCCGGATTCATGATCGTCACGAAGTCGACCCCGGTGTCCCGCTGGACCTGGAGCGCGTACGGCTGGAGCCGGGCCGTGGGATCCGCCGTGCCGATCGCCTCCCGCACCGAGGGCGCGTCCGCCACCGAGCGGGCCACCGCCGTGGCCTGCCGGCCCGCCGCGTCCTCGGCCTGGCCCCGGTCGCTGAGGTAGGTGAACAGCGCGTACCCGGCGACCACGACCGCGATCAGCACGGCCTGCATGGCGAACAGCTGGCCGGCCAGGCTGCGGGGGCGGGGCAGAGCGGGGACACGCATGGCGTCAGTGTGCCTCTCAGGCCGGGCGCGAACTAAATGAACGCAAGGGTGACCGGCCTCACAGACCGGGAGATAGTCACGGCATTCCCCGTATCCCCCGGACGTGAGCCGCACGCCGGTGATGCCGACGAAGACGTCAAGGAGGGCAGCCGTGGCCGCCAGCGCACCCGAAACGGCACCTGCCGCACCCGCCGTGAAGCGGGACCGCACCCATTATCTGTACATCGCCGTGATCGTCGCGGTGGCGCTCGGCATCGCCGTGGGGCTCATCTGGCCCGACTTCGGGGTCGAGCTGAAGCCGCTCGGCACGGGCTTCGTGAACCTGATCAAGATGATGATCTCGCCGGTCATCTTCTGCACGATCGTGCTGGGCATCGGCTCGGTCCGCAAGGCCGCCAAGGTCGGCGCGGTCGGCGGTTTCGCGATCGGCTACTTCCTCGTGATGTCGCTGGTCGCGCTCGCCATCGGCCTCGTCGTCGGCAACGTGCTGCACCCGGGCGACGGGCTGCACCTGACCGAAGCGATCAAGGCGACCGGGCACGACCAGGTGTCCAGCGACGCGCTGCCGCCGGTGGACTTCGTGCTGTCGATCATTCCGACCACGTTCGTCTCCGCCTTCACCCAGGGCCAGGTGCTCCAGACGCTGCTGATCGCGCTGCTCACCGGGTTCGCGTTGCAGGCGATGGGCCCGCTCGGCCAGCCGGTGCTGCGCGGCATCGAGCACATCCAGCGGCTCGTCTTCCGCATCCTCGCCATGGTGATGTGGGCGGCGCCCATCGGTGCCTTCGGCGCCATCGCCGCGGTGGTCGGCTCGTCCGGCGTGGAGGCGCTGAAGAGTCTCGCGGTGCTGATGCTCGGCTTCTACGTCACCTGCATCCTGTTCGTCTTCGTCGTGCTCGGCGCGCTGCTGCGGATCGTCACCGGGCTGAACGTCTTCCTGCTGCTGAAGTACCTGGCCCGGGAGTTCCTGCTGATCCTGTCCACCTCCTCCTCCGAGTCCGCGCTGCCGCGGCTCATCGCGAAGATGGAGCACCTGGGCGTCAGCAAGCCGGTGGTCGGCATCACCGTCCCGACCGGCTACTCCTTCAACCTCGACGGCACGATGATCTACATGACCATGGCCTCGCTGTACATCGCGGACGCCCTGGGCACACCGATGTCGGTCGGCGAGCAGATCCCGCTGCTGCTGTTCCTGCTGCTCGCCTCCAAGGGCGCCGCGGGCGTCAGCGGCGCCGGTCTCGCCACGCTGGCCGGCGGTCTCCAGTCGCACAAGCCCGCGCTGGTCGACGGCGTCGGCCTGATCGTCGGCATCGACCGGTTCATGAGCGAGGCCCGCGCCCTGACCAACTTCGCGGGCAACGCCATCGCCACGGTCCTGATCGGCACCTGGACCAAGGAGATCGACCAGGACCGCGTCCGCCGGGTCCTCGCCGGTGAGCTGCCGTTCGACGAGAAGACCCTGCTGGACGAGGCCGAGCAGGCGGCGTCCGCCGGGCTCCCGGAACAGCCGGGCAACGGCGGGAGCGAGAAGGAGCTGGCGAAGGCGTGACAGCCGCGGCGGGCCGGGCGCCGGGCCTTCTGCACGCAGGCCGCGCCCGGTCTTCCGTACGGGGCTGTGCCGGGCCTTCTGCCGCGGGGCCCGCGCCCGGCCCGCGGGGCCTACGCCCGGTCCTCCGCACACCGCCCGCGCCCGGCCCGCGGGGCCTACGCCCGGTCCTCCGCACACCGCCCGCGCCCGGCTCCCCACCGCACCGGCGCCCCTGCCCGTGCCCTCCGCTCCGGACGTCCGGCCCGGCCTGAACCCGGGCCGGGCGTCCGGCCACCGCCTCCGGGCGGCCGGATCTCCCCCGTTCCGGCCGCCCGGTCCCGCTGTCTCCCGCCGCCGGGCCCCACCCCTCCTCTGTCGCCGCCCGATCCTCCTGTTCTCCTGTCCCTCCGGCCCGTTGCCTTGACCCCGGCGTCAAGACCTACCGTCGAGGACATGCGCATCGGCGAGCTGGCCGCACGGGCCGACACCACCACGCGGACGCTGCGGTACTACGAGGCACGGGGGCTGCTGCCCGCGCGCCGCGACGGCAACGGGCACCGCACCTACGACGAGCGGGACCTCCGGCTGCTCCGGCAGATCCGGACGTTGCAGGACTTCGGGTTCGGCCTGGAGGAGACCCGGCCGTTCGTGGAGTGCCTGCGGGCCGGGCACCCGGCGGGCGACTCGTGCCCCGCCTCGCTCGCCGTGTACCGGAGCAAGCTGGACGAGCTGGACGCGCTCATCGGCCGGCTGCGGGCGGTGCGGGAGCAGGTCGCCGGGCAGCTGCTGCGGGCGGAGCGGTCCAGGGACGCGCTGGCCGCCGAGGCGCAGGTTCCGGGGGGTCCGGAACCCGAGTGCGAACTGGGAGTGCACCGACGATGGGGACGATGACCAAGGCGGCCGGCGTGGCCGAGGTGACGGACGCGGATTTCACGGCGGAGGTGCTCGAATCCGAACTGCCGGTACTGGTGGAGTTCACCGCCGACTGGTGTCCGCCGTGCCGGCAGATGGCGCCGGTGCTCGCCGCGCTCGCTGCCGAGACGAGCGGTCAGCTGAAGGTAGTGCAGCTGAATGTGGACGCGAATCCGGCGACCACCCTCGCCCACCAGGTGCAGGCGATGCCGACGTTCCTGGTGTTCCGGGCGGGTGAGCCGGTGCGGTCGATGGTCGGGGCGCGCTCTGGGCGCAGGCTCCGTGAGGAGCTGTCCGACGTGCTGTAGACCGCGCGGCCGGCCGAAAGAAATCCCCCGAGCAATTGCGCTCGGGGGATTTCTTTGGGTATATTGAGTGGTTCGCGACTTCGATGGAAAGGGTCGCGGAGAAGTTCAGTGAGCACAGTATATCCGGGCGGGAGCGGAATTGTCAAACAGCGAATTTCCCGACGATGAATTGCGTCGCGAGCAGGAATTCATGGACGGTCTGTACGCGCGCGTGGACGCGCTGCGCGGCGACACCGAGACCTCCGTCTCGGACGCCCTCGCGCAGGGCGACAAGCCCATGCAGGCCCGCCTGGAGCGGGACATCCTGGTCGCCGAGCGGTCCGGGCTGCTCGCCGCGCTGAACGCCGTGGACGGCTCGCTCTGCTTCGGCCGTATCGACCTGACCTCGGGCACCAGCCACCACATCGGCCGCATCGGGCTGCGCACCGACGACGCCGAGCGCACGCCGCTCCTCATCGACTGGCGCGCCGATGTCGCCCGCCCCTTCTACCTGGCCACCGGCCACACCCCGATGGGCCTCCGCCGGCGCCGGCACATCACCACCGACGGCCGCCGGGTCACCTCCCTGCACGACGAGATCCTCGACCTCGGCGACGCCACCCGCACCGGCCACGAGGACCCGACCGGGGACGCCGTGCTGCTGGCCGCGCTCAACTCCGCGCGCACCGGCCGGATGAGCGACATCGTGCAGACCATCCAGGCCGAGCAGGACGAGATCATCCGGGCGCCCCACCGCGGGGTGCTGGTGGTCGAGGGCGGCCCCGGCACCGGCAAGACCGCGGTCGCGCTGCACCGGGCGGCCTATCTGCTGTACGAGTACCGGGAACTGCTGGCCCGGCGGGCGGTCCTGATCGTCGGCCCGAACCCGGCCTTCCTCGGCTACATCGGCGAGGTGCTGCCCTCCCTCGGTGAGACCGGGGTGCTGCTCGCCACGGTCGGCGAGTTGTTCCCCGGGGTGCGGGCGACCGCCCAGGACACCCCTCGGGCGGCCGCGGTGAAGGGCCGGGCCGACATGGCCGACGTCCTCGCCGGCGTCGTGCGCGACCGGCAGGCGCTGCCCGACCCGGTGATCGCGATCGAGCACGACCGGGAGATCCTGATGCTCGACGACGGCCTGGTGAACGTCGCCCGCGAACGCACCCGGGCCGCCGGGCTGCCGCACAACGTGGCCCGCGAGCACTTCGAGGGCCACATCCTCAACACGCTCACCGACATGGTCGCCGAACGCGTCGGCACGGACCCGTTCGACGGCACGAACCTGCTCGACGCCGCCGACATCACCCAGATCCGTGACGAACTCGACGAGAACCCCGAGGTCTGGGCGGCCATCGACCGGTTGTGGCCGCGGCTGACCCCGCGGCGGCTGCTCGCGGACTTCCTCGCCCGTCCCGAGGGGTACCTGGGCGACGAGGACGCCGCCGCGATCCGCCGTCCGGTGACCCGGGCGTGGACCGTGGCGGACGTACCGCTGCTCGACGAGATGGCCGAACTGCTCGGCGAGGACGACCGCGAGCTGCGGGCGCGGGCCGAGCAGGAGCGGGAGGAACAGGTCGCCTACGCGCAGGGCGTCCTCGACGTCTCCTACGCCTCCCGCACCTTCGAGTTCGACGACAAGGAGGACGGCGATCCGGAGGGCTCCGAGGTGCTGTCCGCGCACGACATCATCGACGCCGAGCGGTTCGCCGAACGGCAGGAGGAGGCCGACCACCGCAGCGCCGCGGAGCGGGCCGCGGCCGACCGGACCTGGGCGTTCGGGCACATCATCGTCGACGAGGCGCAGGAACTGTCGCCGATGGCCTGGCGGCTGCTGATGCGGCGCAGCCCGACCCGCTCGATGACCCTGGTCGGCGACCCGGTCCAGACGGCGGAGGCGGCGGGCGTGGGCTCCTGGTCCGGCATCCTCGCGCCGTACGTCGAGGACCGCTGGACGCACACCCGCCTCGGCGTCAACTACCGCACCCCGGCCGAGATCATGGACCTGGCCGCGGCCGTGGTCCGCGCCGAGCACCCCGGCTTCGAACCGCCCCGCTCGGTCCGCTCGACCGGGGTACGGCCGTGGGTACGGCAGGTGCCCGACGACCTGCCGGGCGCCGTCGGGAAGGCGGTCGCCGAACTCACCCCCGCCGAGGGCCGGCTCGCGGTGATCGCCCCCCGCGACCTGCACCGGGCGCTCGCCGCCCGGCTCGACGGGGTCACGGCCACGGCCGAACCCGACCTGACCCGGACGGTCGTCCTGCTGGACCCGCGTCAGGCCAAGGGCCTGGAGTTCGACTCGGTACTGGTGGTGGAGCCGGCCCGGTACGGCACCAGCGACCTGTACGTCGCCCTGACCCGGGCCACCCAGCGGCTGGGGGTGCTGTATTCGGGGGCGCTGCCGCGCGGGCTGGCCGCTCATGCAGAGCAGTGAGCTTTTCTGATCGGCCATCCGATATTCGCTGGTGAAGGAACCGGCCGTGGCGCCTCTCCCGCCGGGGGCGGCGCCACGGCCGTTCTGCGTTCCCGCCCCCTGACGGTCTTCGAACTCCCGTACGTCCCGGGTGTCCGGTACGCCCCGGGTGTCCGGCAAGGCTCCCGCACGAGTGAAACAACCTGGCACGAGCGGCCCGGACGTAGGTAATTCCACCCGCCGTCCACTACATACGGCCGCAACATCCTGGCCATGAATGTCAAGGACAATCGTCGGTGCCCGGACGTGGAATGTGAGGGAAAGAACGTGAGTATCAGCCGCAGGGGCCTGCTGGCGGCGGGGGCGGGCGTAGGTCTGCTCACCGCCTGCGGGTCGAACACCGGGCGCAGCCAGAGTGGTTCGGGAACCCAGCTGTCGCAGTGGTACCACCAGTACGGAGAGGCGGGTACCCAGCAGGCGGTCGAGCGGTACGCCGCCGCGTACAAGAAGGCCCAGGTCGCCGTCCAGTGGCGGCCCGGTAACTACGACCAGCAGACCGCCGCCGCCCTGCTCACCGACTCCGGCCCGGACGTCTTCGAGGGCAGCCCCACGCTCGATCAGATCCAGGGCGGTCAGGTCGTGGACCTGACCGACCTGCTCGACGGCGTCAAGGACGACTTCAACCCCGCCGTCCTCAAGCCCAAGACGTACGACGGACGGATCTGGGGCATCCCGCAGACCATCGACATGCAGCTGCTCTACTACCGCAAGAGCCTGTTGAAGGACGCCGGTGTGGAGCCGCCGACCACGGTGGACGCGCTCGTCGACGCCGCCCGGAAGCTGACCACGCCGAAGACCAAGGGGCTTTTCCTGGGCAACGACGGCGGCGCGGGCGTTCTGGGCGGGACTCCCCTGTACGCGGCCGGACTCCAGCTGATCACCGAGGACGGTGAGATCGGCTTCGACGACCCCGCCGCGGCCCGCGTCCTGACCAGGATCCACCAGCTGTACGCCGACAAATCGCTGCTCCTGGGCGCCCCCGCCGACTGGTCCGACCCGTCCGCGTTCCTTCAGGGGCTGACCGCCATGCAGTGGTCCGGGCTGTGGGCCCTGCCCCAGGTGCAGAAGGAACTCGGCGACGACTTCGGGGTTCTGCCGTTCCCGAAGGACGGCTCGGGCAGTCCGGCCGTCCCGGTCGGCGCGTACGGCAGCGCGGTCAGCGCCCGCAGCAGGCACCGGGAGGCCGCGAAGGAATTCGTGCGGTGGCTGTGGGTGGACCAGCTCGACGATCAGGAGGACTTCGCGCTCTCGTACGGATTCCACATCCCGGCGCGTATGTCTCTCGCGAAGAAGGCCACCAAGCTGAAGACGGGAGCGGCGGCCGACGCGGTCGCCTTCACCACCGAGCACGGTTTCGCCCAGCCGCTGCTGTGGACCCCGACCGCCAACACCGCTTACCAGGACGCGCTGACCCGTATCATCCAGGGCGGTGCCGACCCGGACAGCGAACTGAGGGCGCTCGTGCGGAAGGTGTCGGCCGAACTCGCGCGCGTGCAGAAGAAGTCGTGACGGCGGAGCTCAAGGGGGCCGCCGCGCCAGGGGCCGGCGGACCGCGGAAAGCGACCCGGGCTGACACGCTTCCCGCCGGCCGGCCGGCCCGCCGTTCCCTGGCCGGCTCCCACACGCTGTGGTTCTGGGTCTTCGTCGGACCGTTCGCGCTGGGGCTCGGGCTGTTCACGTACGTGCCGTTGCTGTGGAGTGCGGGCCTCAGCCTCTTCGATGCCCACAACACGGTCACACCCACCCATTTCGTGGGTCTCGACAATTATGCGGCGGTGCTGTCCGACGACGCCTTCACCAGCAGCCTGCGCACCTTCCTGGTGTTCACCGCCTTCATCGTGCCCACGACGTTCGCCCTGTCCCTGGCGCTGGCCCTGATGGTCAACCGCGTGCGCGTGGCGCGGGCGTTCTTCCGCTCGGTGTTCTTCCTGCCGACCGCCTGCTCCTATGTCGTCGCGGCGCTGATCTGGAAGATGTCCTTGTTCAACGGGGTGCGGTTCGGGCTGGCCAACACCGTGCTCGGCTGGTTCGGCGCCGGTCAGGTCGCCTGGCTGTCGACCCCGGACCCGCCCTGGTACTGGCTGGTGATCGTGACGGTACGGCTGTGGCTCCAGGTCGGCTTCTACATGATCCTTTTCCTGGCCGCCCTCCAGCGTATCGACCCCCTGCTGTACGAGGCGGCCGCCGTGGACGGGGCACGGCCCGGCTGGCAGGTACTGCGGCACATCACCCTGCCGCAACTGCGCGCCACCTCGGTCGCGGTGGGACTGCTCCTGGTCATCAACTCCTTCCAGGCATTCGACGAGTTCTACAACCTCCTGTCGAACGCCCGCGGCTACCCGCCCTACGCCCGCCCGCCCCTGGTGTACCTCTACTACGCCGCCCTCGGACAAGGGCAGAACCTCGGGGTGGGCAGCGCGGGAGCGGTGATCCTCACGCTGATCATCGCCGTGGTGACCGTGGGACAGTCCCGCTGGTTCCGGCTCGGCACGAGGGAGGACTGACCATGGACGACGCCCTGGTACGAGCCGGCCGGGCCCTGCGGTTCGCGCTGCTGTGCGCCCTGGCCCTCCTCTTCCTCATCCCCTTCTACCTCCTCGTACGCAACGGACTGTCGAGCGAGCGGGACATCACCTCGCCCGAGTGGACCTTCTTCCCCGCGCACCTGCGGTGGTCGAACGTGACGGAACTCTTCGACGATCCCTCCGTGACCTTCGCTCACGCGCTGCTCAACTCCGCCGTGATCGCGATCACCACCACCCTCGGCACCCTGCTGCTCGGCTCGCTCGCCGGGTACGGTCTCGCCCGCATTCCCTACCGGCACGCGAACAAGGTCTTCTACGCCATTCTCGCCACGCTGATGGTCCCGGCCGCCGTCACGTTCGTGCCCAGCTTCGTCCTGGTCTCCTCGCTGGGCTGGATCTCGACCTATCGGGGGCTGATCGTCCCGACGCTCTTCTCGGCATTCGCCTGCTTCATTTTCCGGCAGTACTTCCTGGGATTCCCGCGGGACCTGGAGGACGCGGCACACGTCGACGGGCTCGGCCACTGGCGTACGTACTGGCGCATCGTCGTCCCCAACGCGACTCCGGTCTTCGCCGCCGTCGGAACCATCGTCTTCATCGGCGCGTGGAACTCCTTCCTGTGGCCGCTGGTGATCGGGCAGGACCAGAGCGCCTGGACCGTGCAGGTCGCCCTGTCGTCCTTCACCACCGCCCAGACCGTCCGGCTGCACGAACTGTTCGTCGCCGCGGCCGTTTCGGTCCTGCCGCTGCTGCTGGTCTTCCTCTGCTTCCAGCGGTGGATCACGGCGGGGGTGGAACGCACCGGGATCGACTGAACGACCCGTCCCGGCCGGGCGCCGGGACGGAGCACCGCAACGCGTCAGGCAGGCCGCAGCCACACCGTGGCCAGCGGGGGCAGGGTCAGCCGGATGCTCGCGGGGCGCCCGTGCCGGCCCTGCGGCTCCGGTTCGACCGGCCGCGGGTGCCCGACGCCGCTGCCGCCGTAGCGGGCCGCGTCCGTGTTGAGGATCTCCCGCCAGGCGGGGACGCCGTCGGGCACGCCGAGCCGGTAGCCGTGGCGGACCACCGGGGAGAAGTGGGACACCGCGAGCAGGGGCGCCCCTTCCGCGTCGAGCCGGAGGAACGCGAGGACGTTGTCGGCGGCGCCCTCCGGGGTGTCGCCGATGATCCACTGGAAGCCGGCCGGGTCGGTGTCGCGCTGCCACAGGGCGGGGGTGGCGCGGTAGCCGGTGTTGAGGTCGCGGACCAGGTCGCGGACGCCGCGGTGGTCGGGTTCGGCGCCGTAGGCCGGATCGAGCAGCCACCAGTCGGGGCCGTGGGCCTCGGACCATTCGGCGCCCTGGGCGAACTCCTGGCCCATGAAGAGGAGTTGCTTGCCGGGGTGGGCCCACATGAAGGCCAGGTAGGCGCGGTGGTTCGCGCGTCGCTGCCACCAGTCGCCCGGCATCTTCGACACCAGTGAGCGCTTGCCGTGCACGACCTCGTCGTGGGAGATGGGCAGGACGTAGTTCTCGCTGTAGGCGTGCACCATCGAGAACGTCATCTCATGGTGGTGGTACGTGCGGTGCACCGGCTCGTGCTGGACGTACTCCAGGGAGTCGTGCATCCAGCCCATGTTCCACTTCAGCCCGAACCCGAGGCCGCCGAACCCGCTCGGCCCCCTGTGGTGGGTGGGCCGGGTGACGCCGTCCCACGCGGTCGACTCCTCGGCGACGGTCACCACGCCGGGACAGCGCCGGTAGACGGTGGCGTTCATCTCCTGGAGGAACGCCACCGCGTCCAGGTTCTCCCGGCCGCCGTGCTCGTTGGGCGTCCACTGGCCCGGCCCGCGCGAGTAGTCGAGGTAGAGCATGGAGGCCACGGCATCCACCCGCAGGCCGTCGATGTGGAACTCCTCGCACCAGTAGACGGCGTTGGCGACCAGGAAGTTGCGCACCTCGCGGCGGCCGAAGTCGAACTCCAGGGTGCCCCAGTCGGGGTGCGCGGCCCGCCGCGGATCCGCGGGCTCGTACAGCGGGCGGCCGTCGAACTCGGCCAGCGCCCAGTCGTCGCGCGGGAAGTGGGCGGGCACCCAGTCCATGAGCACCCCGATGCCCGCCCGGTGCAACGCGTCCACCAGGTACTTGAAGTCGTCCGGGGTGCCGAGCCGGGCGGTCGGCGCGTAGCAGCCGGTGACCTGGTAGCCCCAGGAGCCGCCGAAGGGATGCTCGGCGACCGGCATCAGCTCCACATGGGTGAAGCCCAGGTCCTTGCAGTACGCGGGCAGCTGGTCAGCGAGCTGACGGTATGTCAGTCCCGGTCGCCAGGACGGCAGATGGACCTCGTACACGGAGAACGGCGCCTCGTGCACCGGGACGTCCGCGCGGTGCGCCAGCCAGTCGTCGTCGTCCCACACATGGTGCGACGCGTCCACGATCGAGGCGGTGGCGGGCGGGACCTCGGTGCGCCGGGCCATCGGATCGGCGCGCAGCGTCCGGGAGCCGTCCGGGCGGGTGATCTCGAACTTGTACAGCTCGCCCGCGCCGACGCCGGGCACGAACAGCTCCCAGACGCCCGAGGAGCCGAGCGAGCGCATCGGGTACCCGGTGCCGTCCCAGACATTGAACCCGCCGGCGACCCGCACCCCTCGTGCGTTCGGCGCCCACACCGAGAAGCGGGTGCCGCGCACGCCCTGGTGGGTCATCGGTTCGGCGCCCAGCGCCCGCCACAGCTGCTCGTGCCGGCCCTCCTGGATCAGATGCAGGTCCAGGGCGCCGAGCACGGGCAGGAAGCGGTAGGCGTCCTCGGTCCGGTGGACGGCGGCGTCCTCGTACCTCACCTCCAGCCGGTACGCGGGAACGTCGCGCAGCGGCAGCAGGAGCGAGAAGAAACCCCCGCCGTCGTCGTGCAGGTCGGCCCGCAGACCGTCGGCGACGACGGTGACCGACCGGGCGTACGGCCTGAAGGCCCGCACGGCCACGCCACCGGCCACCGGGTGCGCCCCGAGCACGGAGTGCGGATCGTGATGGGTCCCGTTCAGCAGCCGCGCACGGTCGCTGTCGCGGACGGCGGGGGACCCGGCGGTCCCGGCGCCGACGGCGCCCGGCCCCCGGGCACCCCTGCCCACGGCGGGGTGCCTCGCCGCCGGTCTGACGGTCGCCGTCCGGACCGGCGGGGGCCGTTCGGCCGTGGGCCGCCGGTCTTGCGGGGGCGGTGTTCCCGGAGCGCTGGACGGGGGGCGGGGGGTCACGGGTGGTGCCTCCTCGGCGCGGGGCGGGTCAGGGCTGGTCGGGTGAGGCGAGGCGGTGGACCGCGGACAGGGGCACCGGCAGCCAGTCGGGCCGGTGGCGGGCCTCGTAGAGGACCTCGTAGACCGCCTTGTCGGTCTCGTACGCCCGCAGCAGTACCGGATCGGCCCGCGGGTCGTGTCCGGCGACCTCGGCGTACCCGGTGCAGTACGCGGCCCGGCAGGCCGCGGCCCAGCCCGGTTGCGGCGGGCCCGCCGAGTGCGCCGCGTAGTCGAAGGAGCGCAGCATCCCCGCGACGTCCCGCAGCGCGGGCTGCGGCATGCGCCGCTCGGCCAGCGGCCGGGCGGGCTCGCCCTCGAAGTCGATCAGCGACCACTGCCCGTCCGGCGCGCGCAGACACTGCCCGAGGTGCAGATCGCCGTGCACACGCTGGGCGGTCCAGGTGCGTCCCTCGGCGGCCAGATCGGCCAGCGCGGTGTAGGCGGACCGCAGCCCGGATTCATGGGGACGCAGGGCGGGCACCGCGTGGACCGCCGCCGCGAGCCGCCGGATCATGCCGCCGACCAGCGGTTCCAGCCGGCTCCGCGCCAGGGTGACCGTGGGCAGCGCGTGCGCGAGGGCGAGGTGCACGTCGGCGGTGGCCCGGCCCAGTGCCCGGGCCTGGGGCCCAAATCCCTCGCCCTTGGTCCGCGCGCGCAGCGCCAGTTCCCAGCCGTCGGCGGCGCCCCGCAGGAAGGGTTGGAGCACGGCCAGGACATAGGGCTCGTCGGCTCCTCCCGTGGGCTCCGTCCGCAGCCAGGCGGTCGGCGCGGGCACCCGGGCACAGCCCTCGCCGGCCAGGGCCAGCGGTATCTCCAGATCGGGGTTGACACCGGGCACGACCCGGCGCAGCAGCTTCAGGATGAACGTGTCTCCGTAGACGACCGACGAGTTGGACTGCTCGACGGTCAGGAGTCGGGCCGCCAGCCCGTCGCGTATCTCCTGGCCCGGATCCCGCTCGAAGCGCAGCCCGCCGACCCGGGCCCGGGTGCGCAGCGCCTCCAGCAGCACCTCGGCGGGCCGGGGGTCGTACAGGGCGTCGTACACCGTGTGCCCGGCGAGCGGGCCGCGCTCCACGTGGCCGATCAGCGCGGGCGCCAGCCGGGGCGGCAGCGCCTCGCGCGCGCCGACGAGGAGCTGGTAGCAGTCGCCGGGATGCGGTTCGGCGCCCGGTGCGGGCGGCTGGTGGGCGCGGACCAGCAGGTGGTACAGGCCGAGCCGGGCGGTGGGGGCGCGGCCCTGGCCGGGCGGGGCCGAGAGCCCCGCGAGGGGCAGCAGTTCGGTGACCGCCACCGCCGAGAACCCGGTGACCGGGCGTCCCTTCCCCGCGAACCAGCGCTGTCCGGGCAGCCACGCGCGCAGCAGGGGATCGAGGGACGCGAGCAGGTGAGCGGGACTTGTCGGGCCGGACGGGCTGACCGTTTCCGCCATGACGTGACGTCCTTTCCCCATTCTGTGGTTCGCCTCGGGGGTGCCAGAACCGGTGGGGTGTTACTGATGCGTGCCCCGGGCGAGGCGGCGGAAACCGCCTCGGAGGGGCGCGGTGCCGGGGCGGTGCGCGGCGCCGCGACGGCAGTTCACGCTGCTCCCGGCGGGCCGTCCTCGCGCAGCCGGAACCAGTAGAAGCCGTGACCGGCGAGCGTCAGCAGATACGGCAGCCGGCCGATCGCCGGGAAGCGCACTCCGCCGAACAGTTCGACCGGGTGCCGTCCGCCGAACCGGCGCAGATCCAGTTCCGTGGGCTGGGCGAAGCGGGAGAAGTTGTGGACGCACAGGACGAGGTCGTCGTCGTGTTCGCGGAGGAAGGCGAGGACTGCGGGGTTGGTGGAGGGGAG
>NZ_JBIAXM010000018.1:0-190629 GCF_042896695.1 Streptomyces sp. NPDC001270
CCTCCTGACCGCGCAACGCGGCCAGCGCGGCCAGGTTCTGCCGGGCCGACAGCTGCGGATACAGCCCCGGCCCGTCCACAAAACCCGCCACCCCGCCGGACACGGCCAGCGCCCGCCCGAACCGCGCGCCCAGGATCTCCAGCTCACCACTGTCCGCGACGGACAGGCCCAGCAGCAGACCGAGCAGCGTCGTCTTGCCCGCGCCGTTCGGCCCCACCAGGCCATGGATCTGACCCTGCGCCACATCCAGATCGACGCCGTCGAGCGCGACGACCTCGCCGAAACGTTTCGCGATGCCGCGCGCCCGGATCGCCAAGGGTGTGTCCATGAGCCCCTTCTTTCGAAAACCTCAGGAACCTTAGGGACCGCACACAACCTGTACACAGACCGTCGGTTGAACGTTCCTGGAACGAAAAGCGACCGACACCTCCCTTACTGATGTCCTGGAGGCCACCGAACCGGAACGGTTGATGTGGCGCCCAGCAAAACAGCTGGTCAGAGGGTTGCTACGGAGGGCTTGGTGGCGGCAATGCCATTCTTTTTCTTTTCTTTGCCAGGGTGTTCGGAAGGTTTTGTTGCGGGTGTGGTGGAGGCCCTTCTGGCCCTTCTGCGCCCTTGTGCCGACTCTCCGTCACGCCCGTGGGGGCCGCCGACCACCGTGCCGAACGTGACCGGTCCCGGGGCGCGCTTGCGCCCGCGCCCGTCGGCACATGTTTCCGCACGAGTGGGCATGGTCGTCGATCCGCCGGGGCACACTTGCCCGGAGCCACACCCCGGTTCAAGGGTCGTTCACCCGGCAACCACCCACCGGAAGTCGGCTGTTCGGCCAGGGCCGGAAACCTCATGCCGCCCTGTCACCACGCTCCTGAGGACGGACACCGTGACCGAAGTACGCGCGCCCGGGTGGCGCCGTCGCCTTGCCCTCCTGCTCGCCGCCGTGGCCGGCCCCGCGCTGGTCGCCGGAACGCTCATGGCGTCGCCGGCCCAGGCGGCCCCGGCCGACGACGTACGCATCAACGAGGTGGTGACGACCGGAGACGTCAACGACTCGATCGAGCTCTACAACAAGGGCACGTCCGCCGTCGACGTCTCGGGCTGGATCCTCAAGGACGACAGCAACAGCTCGAAGTACAAGATCGCCTCGGGTACCACGCTGGCCGCGGGCGGATTCCGGGCCTTCGACGTGCACGGCCAGTTCGGCCTCGGCTCCAAGGACCAGGCGCGTCTGTACCTCCCCGACGGCTCCACCCTCGTCGACGGCTTCAGCTGGAGCGAGCACTCCGCCCCCTCCTGGTCGCGGTGCCCCGACGGCACCGGCGACTTCCGGGCGGCCTCCCTGACCCTGGGCGCCGCGAACAACTGCGACGGCGGCTCCGACGGGGGCGCCGGCACCTCGCCGGTGGCCTGGCCCGGCAGCGACTCCGTCACGACCGCCGACGCCTCCAACGTCTTCGGTGAGGACCTCAGCGGCCTCTTCCAGGAGGGCGGCGTGCTGTGGGGCGCGCAGAACTCCGGCAAGCTCTGGAGGCTGGTGCCCAACGGCTCCGGCGGCTGGAAGCCGGACACCGCCAACGGCTGGACCTCCGGCAAGGCCCTCCGTTTCCCCAGCGGCTCCGGCACCCCTGACAGCGAGGGCGTCACCCTCACCGGCGCCGGTTCCGCGGGCGGGGTGTTCGTCGCGAGCGAGCGCAACGGCGACGCCTCCGGGACCAGTCGGCTGTCCGTTCTCCGGTACGACGTCGGTGGCGGCGCCGGCACCCTGACGGCCACCAAGGAGTGGAACCTGACCTCGGATCTGCCGTCCTTGGGCTCCAACCTCGGCTTCGAGGGGATCACCTGGGTCCCCGACGGCTACCTGACCGGCGCGGGCTTCAAGGACGCGTCCACCGGGGCGGCCTACGACCCGAGCCGCTACGGCTCCCACAGCGGCGGCGTCTTCTTCGTCGGTGTCGAAGGCACCGGCACGGTCCACGGCTATGTGCTCCAGGACACGGGCACGTTCACCCGCGTCGCGTCCGTCGGCAGCGGCATGGCCGGCGTCATGGAACTGCAGTGGGAGCCGCAGGCATCCCGTCTCTGGGTGGTCTGTGACGACACCTGCCACGGCCAGCACAGGACGATGCAGGTCGATGCCTCCGGAGTGTTCGCCACCACCGCGGTCTACAACCGCCCCAGCGGCATGCCCGACATCAACAACGAAGGCTTCTCGGTGGCCGGGGCCGACGAATGCGTCGGCGGTGCCAAGCCCGTCTACTGGGCCGACGACGCCAACGACAGCGGTCACGCCCTGCGCAAGGGCAGCATCACCTGCTGATCCGGCGCCCCAGGTCCACGGTCACGCCGTACCGGCCGGGGCCGTGGACCTTTTTCGCCACCGGCCTTCGGGGAGCGTCACCCCGACCCCGACCCGTTCGCCGGGCCGGCCTCGGACCGCCGGTCGGCCCGGTGGACGGGCGGGTCAGCAGCCGGAGTCGGCGAGGACGTAGTAACCGGGGGACGTCTCCTTCAGGGTGTGAGTGGTGAACACGTTGTACAGACCCATGTTCTGGCCTGATCCGTTGGCGTACGTGTAGCCGCCGCTGGTACGGGCCCGGCCCGCGGCGACGTGGGCGTAGTTGCTCGCCGTCGTACAGACCGGAGCCGAGCCGGTGGTGGTGGCCGTGACGGGGGAGGAGACCTTGCCGACCGTGCCGTCGGAGCCGACCGCCGCGACCGTGTACGTGTACGACGTGGCCGGGGCCAGGCCGGTGTCCGTGAACGCGGTGCCTGCGGGCGCGCCGACCTGGGCGCCGTTGCGCAGGACGCGGTAGGACGCCGCACCCTGGACCGTGGACCAGCTCAGGGCGATCGAGGTGTCGGTGACGGTGCCCGCCGCGAGGCCGGTCGGCGCCGGGAGCTGCGCACCGCCCGGGTCGGTGCCGCCGCTCCGGTCGAGGCCCCAGAACCGCGCCGTGTAGTAGCTGGAGCAGATCGTGTCGAGGAAGTACGCCGCGGTCGTGCCGCACTGCTGGGCACCGGAGCCCGGATCCACCGCGAGGCCGTGGCCCATGCCGTTGATCTGGTAGAGCTGCACGGCGGCCTGGCCGGAACTGTCGTTGTAGCTGGTCAGTGTGGTGTTGCCGGGCAGGCTCACGGTGCTGGACGGGGTCTGCGAGAGGCCGTGGACGTTGGTCCACTGGTCACGCGACTCGGTCGCGTTGACGGGGTCGACGGTGTAGTCCGAGGTGCCCTGCCAGATCGCGACGCGCGGCCAGGGGCCGGCATACCCCGGGTACTGGGCGCGGACCTTGTCGCCCCACTGCGCCGGGGTGAGATCGACGCTTCCGAACTGGCAGCTGGACGCGCCCAGCTGACTGGTCGCGCACTGCGCGGGCAGCCCGGAGTCGACCGAGCCGCCCGCGAACACGTCCGGATACGCGGCGAGCAGATCCGCCGCCATGCCGCCACCCGCCGACAGCCCGGTCACGAACACGCGCCGCGCGTCGGAGCCGTACAGCGATTCGGCCTTGGTGACCATCTGGGCCACCGAGGCCGCCTCGCCCTTGCCGCGGGCGGAGTCGGCCGGATCGAACCAGGTGAAGCAGGAGAGGGCGTTGTTCGACGAGCTGGTCTGCGGGAACACCACCGCGAAGCCGTACTCGTCGGCGAATTTCGGCCAACCGGAGTTGGCGTAGTAGTCGTTGGCGGTCTGGCCGCAGCCGTGCAACGCGACCACGAGCGGGGCGCCGGCGGGCAGACCGGCCGGGACGTAGCTGTACATCGACAGGTTGCCGGGGTTGGAACCGAATCCGGTGACGGCGGTCAACCCGCCCGCGGCGGACGCGGGTTGGGTCAGGACCGTGGTTCCGGCTGCTGCCGCGAGCAGGCCGGACACGGCGAACCGTCCGACCAGCCGAGCGAGTCGGCCGAGGAGGGTGGTGGGGCGCACGGTGGAACCTCCGGGGTGCGCGAACCGCACGGCGGCCGGGGGAGGAACCCGTCCGCGCGGCTCTGGGCGGTCGGTGGGGCACGCGGTCCACCGCGTCCGGGGTCCCGCCCGGACCGATGGCCGGACGGCCCGGGAACGGGCCGCCGACCGCTTGCCGAGCAAGGACGTTAGGCGCGGCGTGTCGGCCGCGGACATATGGGCGGTCACCATCGGGTGCCCTGGGAAGTGTGGATACGGGCCGTTGCCCGGTTCCCGTGTCCGACGGCCTGCGCCGGCCTCCCCGCCCGGCCATCGCCCCCGCCGCACCACCGAAGGTGCGGGCATCGCGCGCCGTGGGCCCATGGTGTCGGACACCATGGCGGGGCCGGGCGCTGTGTGGGCCGCCCACATGTGAGTGATCCGGTCGGCATCCCTACGGTGACGGCCATGGAGAGCACGTCGAGTACGGCGGCCGGTCACCGGACGGACGCCCCGACCCACTCCGCGTGTCGCACCAGGGCCCGTTCGCGCCCGGTGGGCGTCCGATGCCGCTCGCGGCCCGTGACGAGCGTGGCCCGCCGGAGCGGGGACGGCCGCCCTGCCCGCCCGCCGACGGCCGGTGTGCCTCGCCGGGTGCTCCGTGCACGGTTGCGCCCCGTGGCCGAACAGACGTGAAAACACCAGTTCACGGGGGTGACGTGGACGGGCGGGACTGGCAGGGTGGCGCACCGGCGAGGAACCGGCGGCGGCTGTGACACGGGAGACGGCGATGGACGCGAGCAACGCACCGGGCGGCGAAGGGCGGCCTCTCGCCGCGCCGTCGGCACCGCGAACCCGCACCGCCGGGCCCGCGCCCCGTGCCCTCGGCGGACCGGACCCCCTCGCCGGACCGGACCCGCTCGCCGTGCCGGGGGCCTCCGCCGCCCCGCACCTCGGGCGCCTGCTGGAACTCCTCGCGGCCGGCGCGCCCGCCGAGGCGCTGGGCGCGGTCACCGGCCAGGCGCGCGCGGCGGGTGTCGACGGGGCCGATCTGGCGGAGACCGAACGGGCCGTGGCCACGGCGCTGCGGGTGCGCAGTTCGCTGCGCGCCCATCGCCGCCGCGAACTCGAACTCACCGCCCTGTTCGACACGGCCGGCGACCTCGCCGCCTCCCGCGACCTCGACGAGGTGCTGAAGGCCATCGTCCGGCGGGCCAGGATGCTGCTGGGCACCGACACCGCCTATCTGACGCTGCCGGACGAGGAGGCCGGAGACACCTACATGCGGGTCACGGACGGCTCCGTCTCCCCGGTGTTCCAGAACCTCCGGCTCGAACTCGGCGAAGGTCTCGGCGGTCTGGTGGCGCAGACCGCCCGCCCGTACGCGACCCCCGACTACCCCACCGACGACCGCTTCCACCACACCCGTAACATCAACGCGGGCGTGTCCGAGGAGGGCCTGGTCGCGATCCTCGGGGTGCCGCTGCTGCTCGGCTCGGTGCACGGCGGGGACCGCAAGGTGATCGGCGTGCTGTTCGCGGCCGACCGCAACCCCCGCTCGTTCAGCCCCGACGAGGTGGCGCTGCTCTCCTCGCTGGCCGCACACGCCGCCATCGCGATCGACACGGCGCGCGCTCTCGACGACACCCGGGCCGCGCTCGCCGAACTCGCCGAGGCCAACGAGGTCGTACGGGCGCACGCGGCGGCCGTGCAGCGGGCCGAGGCGGCGCACGACCGGCTCACCGACCTCGTCCTGCGCGGCGGGGACGTGCGGGAGGTGGCCGCCGCCGTGGCCGGGCTGCTCGACGGGGCGATCACCGTGCACGACCCGGGTGGCCGGCCGCTCGCCGCCGTACGGCACGACGGCGGGCCGTTCGCCGCCGACTCGGTGGACGTCGGCTGGCTGGTTCCGGCGGCCGAGGAGTCCCGTACGGCGGGCCGCGCGACGGCGCGCTCGGGGCGGTGGATCTGCGCGGTGCTGGCCGGGCCCGAACTGCTCGCCATCATGGTGCTGCACCGGCGCCGCGCGCTGGAGGACGCCGACCGGCGAATGTTCGAACGCGCGGGCGTCGTCACCGGTCTGCTCATGCTGCTGCGGCGTACGGTCGCGGAGACCGAGAACCGGGTGCGCGGCGAACTGGTCACCGACCTGCTGACCGACGCCGGCCGCAATCCGGCGCTGCTCGCCGAGCGGGGCCGCAGACTGGGCCTCGACCTCGACCGGCCGTACCTGGTGCTGGTCGCCGCCACCGAACCCGCGGCCCGGGACCGGCTCAGCTCGGCCGCCGTCCGCTACCTCTTCGGCGCCCCGGCGGGCAGCGCCGGCGCCGAACACGCCGGGGCCGTCGTGCTGCTGATGGCCGCCGACGAGCGGTACACGCCCGGGCAGTCCGCCCGTGCCGCCGCCGTCCAGCTCGGGCATCTCGCGGGTGCCGCGGTCACGGTGGCAGCGGCCGGACCGGTCTTCGGCCCGTCCCGGATCGCGGACGCGCACGCGGAGGCGGTGCGTTGCCTGCGCGCCCTGCACGTACTGGGCCGCCACGGCGACGGCGCGTCCGCCGGTGAACTCGGCTTCCTCGGCGTGGTGCTGGGCGACGACAAGGACGTGGACGGGTTCGTGCGCGGCACGCTCGGGCCGCTCCTGGAGTACGACGCCCGGCGAGGCACCGAACTGGTCCGTACCCTCGCCGCCTACTTCGGCGCGGGCGGCAGCCTGACCCGGGCCAAGGACACGCTGCACGTGCACGTCAACACGGTCGTGCAGCGGCTGGACCGGATCGAGGTGCTGCTCGGCGCGGACTGGAACCACCCCGACCGCGCGCTGGAGCTGCAACTGGCCCTCAGGCTGAGGGAACTGAGCGGCTGACAGTTCCTTGTCGGGGCGCGTTCGCGGCCTTCCCGTGGTCGGTGTGACTCCGTCGGCCGGCGGCGAACCGCAGGCCGACGGTGAAGCGGAGGCCGGCCCTCTGCCATGGGCCGGCCGCTCCGGCGCCGGCCCGCGCCGACCGTACGGCGGTCAGCCGGTGGCCCTTGCGGCGGCCTTCAGCAGCAGATCGGCGACGAGCGCCGCGCCCTCCTCACCGGTGAGCACCGTGTAGTGGTTGGTGTCCGCGGCGCGCAGGGGCGTCACGCCGGTGCCGTCGAGGCCGGCACGGGCGAGGCGTTCCTCGTCGTACAGCCCCTGCGGCTCGTCCATCAGGCCGCGGTCCGCCCACAGCAGGGTGGCGGGGCCGGGCAGATGACGTACCGCGGCCAGCACGTCCGCGTCGAACAGGCCGACGCCGTCGGTGCGGACGGCCTCCAGACGGCACGAGGACCGCAGTTCCGGCTCCTCGCCCACCAGATCCCGCTGGATGTACGCGTCGACCTCCGGGGTCCACCGGTCCGTGAACGCGGGGTGCACCCGCCAGAACGCGCGGTAGGCGGCCCGGTCGGGGAAGACCATGGACAGCCGGTCCATGGCGGGGCCGATGACCGCGGTCATCAGCTCGTCCGGGGACAGTTGGGTGGGTGCCGGGAACCCGACGCCGCCGTCCACGAGCAGCAGGCGACCGAAGCGCCCGGGGTGGCGGACGGCGGCCAGGGCCGCCGTGAACGCGCCCATCGAGTGCCCGGCCAGCACCGGCCCTCGCAGCCCCAGCGCCTCGGCGACCGCGGCGGCGTCGTCGGCGTGCGCGGCGATGCCGTACGGCCCGGGCAGGCCCGCGCTGCCCGCGCGTCCCCGCAGGTCGGGCGCGACGAGCGTGGCGCGGCCCGCGAGCCGGCGGGCGACCGTTCCCCAGGACAGGCCGTTGGCGGTGATGCCGTGCAGGGCGAGCACGGTGGGCGCCCCGGGATCGGCCGCGGTCCAGCGCAGCACGGCCAGGTCGCCGCCGGGGACGGGGACGCGCAGTTCCTCGAAGGGCAGTGGTTCGGGACCGGTCGGGGTGTCGGCGGGCTCGGTGTCGGCGGTGGTCACGACGTCTGCCTTTCCTTGACATCGGCATCGGCATCGGCATCGGCATCGGCGGAAGCGGCCGAGGCACTGGAGGGCGGGACGGCGGAAGCGGCCGACGTGTCGCCGGTGCCGGGTCCCGACCCGTCCTGGGCCGATTCTCCCTCGCGCTCCCCACTGCCCGCGTCCCCTCTGCCGCGGCGTGCGGTGCGGGCGGCACGGACACGGCCCGGCAGGGCGGCCAGTCCGCCGGGCAGGACGCCGACGACGACCACGAACAGCACGCCCAGCAGGAACAGCGGCTGGCTGAGCGGCACCCGCAGCACGGCGGGCAGATCGGCGACGGCCGCCGAGCCCGCCAGATCGCCGAGACGCTGGTCGGCCCAGGTGTACAGGATCCCGCCCAGCATCGGGCCCCACCGGGTGCCCGAGCCGCCGAGGACGACCATCACCAGCAGCGACAGCGTGAACTCCGAACTGGTGGTGTGCGGGGTGGAGCCGCCGGTCAGCAACAGATGCACGATGCCGCCCAGTGCGGCCAGGCCGCTCGCCACGGTGAAGGCCACCAGTTTGAACCCGTACGGGCGCAGCCCCAGCACTTCGACGCGGCGCTCGTTCTCCTTGATGCCCTCCCAGACCCGGCCGGTCGGCGAGCGGGTGGTCCAGTGCACCACCGCGAGGGTGAGGACGAGGAACGCGAGCGTGATCCAGTACAGGGTGGCGGTGTGCTCGATGCCGACGAGCCCGGCCGGCAGCGGACCGGCGGCGACCGCACGGCCCTCCTCGCCGCCCGTGAAACCCCCCGGATCGCGGCTGACCAGGATGGCGGCGGCCTGTGCGAACGCCAGCGTCACCATCGAGAAGCCGATACCGGTGACCCGCAGGCTCACCGAGCCGAGCAGCAGGGCGAGGGCGATGCCGAAGACCAGGCCGAGCACGGCGGACAGGCCGAACGGCAGGCCGGCCTCCTGCATCATCGTGTTGGTGGCGTAGCTGCCCGCGGCGAAGTACAGCGCGTGCCCGAAGGACAGCAGGCCGGTGCGGCCCAGCAGCAGGTCGTAGCCGGTCGCCAGCGCGCCGTACAGCAGGCACAGCGCGAGCAGTTGCAGGCTGCCGGCGCTGCCGACGGGCCCGTCAAGCAGGCCGGGGATCTCGACGGCGCTGTACGGCAGCACGAACAGCAGGACGAACAGGCCCACCGGCCACCAGCGCAGCAGGCGACGGGCGGCGGACCGCTCCGGGCGGGCGGCGAGACGGGCGCCCGTGTCGCTGACGGTGCTCATGCGAGCCTCCCGGTGAGACCGCGCGGACGCACCAGCAGCAGGGCGGCGAGCAGTACGACGACGGCGAGATCGCCGAGTCCGGCGGTGGTGTAGTAGTTGGCGAACTGCTGGACGAGGCCGATGACGACGGACGCGACGGCCGCACCGGTCACCGAGCCCATGCCGCCCGTCACGACGACCACGAACGCGAAGATCAGCAGCGAGGTGCCCTGGCGGGGGTCGACCGAACCGAAGTACAGGCCGCCGAGCGCACCGCCCAGTGCGGCGGCTGCCCCGCCGATCGCGAAGACCAGGGTGAACGCCTTGCGGACGTCGATGCCCAGCGCGGTCACCATGGCCCGGTCCTCGACGCCCGCGCGGACCACCAGTCCGTGCCGGGTGCGGTCGAGGAACAGCTTCAGACCCGCCCAGACCAGGACCGCCCCGGTGATCAGCACGAGCCGGTCGGCCGGGATCCGCGCGCCGAGCAGGCCGACCGTGCCCTCCAGCGCCTTCGGACCGGGAAAGGCCAGGGCGTCGGTGCCCCAGATGCCCGACAGCAGCGCGGGCACGGCCAGTGAGACACCGACCGTGGCGAGCACCTGCTCACGCGGCCGGGTGTACAGCGGCCGGACGACGGCCAGTTCGAGCAGGACCGCCGCGCACGTGCCGGCCACCACCCCGAACACGACGGCGAGCACGAAACCGAAGCCGCCGGAGCCTGCGCCGGGCAGGTGGCCGGAGGCGGCCCACCAGGTGGCGTAGGCGCCGATGGACAGCAGCGCGCCGTGCGCGAAGTTGAGCACGTCCATCAGGCCGAAGATCAGCGACAGCCCGGAAGCGACGAGGAAGTACAGCGCACCGAGACCGAGTCCGGTCAGGGTGAGCAGGACGACGGTGTCCATCAGACGTCGGCCTCCGTACGGTCGGACCGCCGCACCGCGGGCCCGGGTCCGCCGGCCCCGGCGGGCGGGTCCGTGGTTGTCGGCGCGGCAGGGGTGGCGGGGTGCGCGGGGGCGGCCGCGCGGCCGACGCCGAGCAGGCGGCGGGTGGCCTCCGGGTCGCCGAGCAGGTCGGCGGCGGGTCCCTGATGGGCGGTACGGCCGTCGGCGAGCACCGCGCAGTGCGCGGCGAGCCGGCGGACCATGGCGAGGTTCTGCTCCACGAGCAGCACCGGGACGGCCTCGGCGGCACGCTCCAGTACCCGCGTGACCTCGGTGACGACCTTCGGGGCCAGACCCTTGGTCGGCTCGTCCGCGATGATCAGCCGGTTGCCGTTGAGGAGGGTGCGGCCGATGGCCACCATCTGCTGCTGGCCGCCGGACAGCGTGCCGGCCGCCTGCCCGGCCCGCCGGAGCAGTTCGGGGAACAGTTCGTGGACGAGGGCGTAGTCCGGCGTGCCGTCGGCGCGTTCGGCCAGCCGCAGGTTCTCCGCGACGCTCAGCCCGGCGAAGACGCCCCGGTCCTCGGGGGCGTAGCCGATGCCGCGGCGCACCAGGGTGTGGGTGGGCAGGCCCACGGTCTCCTCGCCGTCCAGCAGCACACTGCCGGTGCGTGGCACCAGGCCGAGCACACCGCGCACGGTGGTGGTCTTGCCCGCGCCGTTGCGGCCGAGCAGGGCGGTGACCCCCTGCCGGGCGACATCGAGGTCGACGCCGTGCAGAATGTGCCGGCCGCCGATCAGGACCCGCAGGCCGCGCACGGCCAGCAGCGGCCCGCCGCCCGGCGCGGGGCGGGCGGCGGAGACGGTCCGGGCCGTCCGGTCGGGACTCACAGATCCTCCCCGAGGTACGCCTGCTGGACGGTGGCGTCGGCGGTGACGGTCTCGGGACTGCCCAGCGCGAGCAGGCTGCCGTGGTGCATCACGGCGACCCGGTCGGCCAGGCCCAGCAGGACGTCCATGTGGTGCTCGACCATCAGCACGGTGCGGCCCTCGTCGCGGTGCAGGGTGCGGATCAGTTCGGTCAGGGCGGGCACTTCCTCGGCGCTGACGCCCGCCATCGGCTCGTCCAGCAGCATCAGCCGGGGCTCGGCGACCAGCAGCACGGCGAGTTCCAGCTTCCGCTTCTCGCCGTGCGAGAGGGACCGGGCGGCCACGTCGGCGCGGTGCACGAGACCGGTGCGGGCGAGCACGTCGTCGACCCGGTCCCGGTAGCAGGAGGCCCGCCGCCAGATCCGGTACGAGCCGCCGTCCGCCGCCTGCGCGGCGAGGCGGACATGCTCGGCGACACTCATCGCGGGCCACAGGCTCGACGTCTGGAAGGTGCGGCCGAGACCGCGCCGGGCCCGGGCGTACGGGGCCTCGCCGGTGATGTCCGCACCGGCCAGGACGACCCGGCCGGTGGTGGCCGGGACGAGCCCGCTGATCAGGTTGAACAGCGAGGTCTTGCCGGCTCCGTTGGGACCGATGAAGGCAAGGAACTCGCCTTCGCGCACGTCCAGGGAGATGCCCGAGAGGATGGTGGCGCCGCCCACGGACCAGCCGGCTGACTCCAGGCCGAGGACGGCGGCGGGGGCCACGGTCGCACCGGGGGCGGGCCCGGTGCCGTGGGACGGTGTGGTCACGGGTCAGCCCGCCAGCGGCTTGACGGGCGGGGCCACCTTCTCCAGCGGCAGCGTCCGCACCAGTTCGGGTTCGGCGGTCCTGCCGCTGCCCTTGAGCCTCGCCTGGAACATCGGCTGGAGCAGCGCGTGGTCCTCGGCGCGGATCTGCTGCCTGCCCTTGACCCCGTCGAACGTCCAGCCCTCCAGGGCCTTCACCATGGCGTCGGTGTCGGTGGCACTGCCCTCGACGGCGTGCACGATCATCTGGGCGGCGGTGAAGCCGTCCGGGGTGAACAGGTCGGGGGTGCCGCCGGCCTTCTCGACCGACTCGGTCATGGCCTGCTCCGCGGCGGTGCCGGCCGCACCTGGGAAGTAGTGCGCCAGGAAGGTGATCTGCTGTCCGCCGGCTCCGAAGACGGGGTACGAGGCGGCTCCGGCGAGCCCGGTGGTGACCTTCGACGAGGCCGGCACCCCCTGCTGGTCGAGGGCGGTCCACAGCGCGGGGGCGGTGGCACCGGCCCAGGCCACGAAGACCAGGTCGGGATCGGCGGCCCGGACCTGCCGGGCGAACGGGGTCAGGTCGGTGGCGCCGGGCGGGGCCAGCACGGAGGAGACGTCGGCGCCCTCACCGCCGATCACCGCCTTGACGGCATCGACGTTGGCCTGGCCGAAGGTGGAGTCCTGGGCCAGCACGGTGACCTTCTTGCCCTTGGCGTCGCCGAGCATCGCGGCGGCGGTCAGGGTGTCCTGGTAGGACTGGCGGCCGGAGCGGAAGGTGTACGTGTTGATGCCGGTGATCGCGTCCGTGGCGGCCGGTCCGTCGATGAACAGCACCTTGTTCTGTGCGGCCAGCGGAGCCATCTGAAGGGCGATGCCGGAGTCCGTGCTGCCCGCGAGGATCTTCGTGCCCTTGCCGATGAGGTCCTTGCCCGCGGCGACTGCCTTCGAGGCGTCCCCGGCGTCATCGCGCTCGGTGATCTCGATGGGGTGGCTGTCGACCTTCCCGGTGCCCTTGGTGGCGTAGTCGAGCCCGGCCTTGAAACCCTCGATGTACTGCTTGCCGTAGGCGGCGAGCGGGCCGGTCCTGGAGTAGACGAGGCCGACCTCGACGGGCGCGGTGCCCTTGCCGTCACCGGCGGACTCGGAACCCGCCGTACCGGCCTGGGCACAACCGGCGGCGAGGAGGGCGGCGACCGTGACGGCGGCGGCAGCGGCCAGGGTTCTGGTGCGGCGGGGCTGTGCGGAGTTCGCGGGCATCGTGGGCATCGGACCGGCTCCCGGAGGGTGGTGCCGCACCGGTCCCGTCCGTGCCCGGGGAGGCACGTCTGCGGCGGACGGCGGCGGCGCAGTTGCTGACGGAGGGGACGGTAGAAGCCCCCGATCGGCCGCCGACATGGTGTCGGACACCGCACCTGTGGGGGCACTCATGTGTGCGCCCCATATGGCGACGGCACCGTGGCCCACGGGGTTCGTACGGTGCCCAGGGGCCGGCCGGCGTCCCGCGCACTGCCGCAGTCCACCGGCCGCTCTCGCGCCGCCGGACACCCGGCCGGACGGCCCGGCCCGCTCAGCCGGGCTGTCCGGCCACCGGCCGCAGGTGCCGCTCTCCACCGGAGAGACATCAACGGGGACCTGGACACGGGCGGTTCGTCTTCCCGCCGCACGCGCTTCGCGCAACTCCCGTGCGGGCCGGTGACCGACGACGTACGTGCCGACGGACGTCGTGCCGCGTGGACCGCGAGCCGGTTGGCCTCCGGCGCGGCCCCGTGGGCTCGGTCGCGCAGGGCCGACGGGTCCTGGTGACGGTGTGACAGGGGAGGGCGCGGTCCGAACACCCGGCCGACCCGGCATGACCCGGTCGGCCCGGCCCTCCGGTGTGATCCGCCCGACCTGGCACGGCCCGCCCGAGCGGCCCGGCACCCGCAGCTCGCCGCCGTGCCGGGCCGCGCACCGCCATGCCCCGCGTGCGCAACACACTGTCATGCCACCGTGGTGGCGACACACCGTCATGCCGCCGCGCGGGGCCGCACACCATCCCTCCCGCAAGGCGACCCGCCTGAGCGGACGGCGGTCGTCTGCGGCGCAGCCTGGATCCGTCGCCAGCACGTCAACACATCGGATCTCTCCCGCTGTATTGACGAGCAGCAGCCACATCTCTACGTTACCTCGCTGGATAGCTCCGATGAATCGCCGAGTCGCCGGGAGGCAACGTGCCCAGCCCGTCCAGACGTACCGTCCTCGCCACCGGATCCGCCCTCGGTGGCGCGCTGCTGGCCTCGGGCCTGCCCACGCCGGCGACGGCGGCGGACCCCGCCGAGCACGCGACGGACCCCGCTGACCCGTGGCGCACCGTTCTCGACGACGCCGATCTGGTCTGGCAGCGCATGCCGACGACCTGGTACGACGGCCCGTTCCTCGGCAACGGCCACCTCGGCTCCGGGATCTACGCCGAACCGGGCGCCGCGTCGACCGCCGTGCGGTTCAACGTCCAGCACTCCGAGGTCCAGGACCACCGCCCCGAGTTCGGCTCCCTCTTCGGCCTGGCCCGGCTGCCGATCGGGTACTTCACGCTGGAGCCGGTCGGCGCGATCTCCGGCCTCGACTGGCGGCTGTCGCTGCACGACGCCGAACTGACCGGCACCCTCACCACCGACCGGGGCACCCTGACCCTGCGCGCCCTGGTCCACAACGACCGCTCGATCCTCGTCGTGCAGGTCACACCCAGCGAGGGGGAACGCGGCTTCCGCTGGGTGTTCCACCCGGCGGAGGCCATCAGCCCGCGGGCCGCCTTCAAACCGCTGCCGGACGGCTACCAGGGCAACCCGCCCGCCGAGACGGCCGACCACGACGGTGTGAGCGCCGCCGTGCAGCCGCTGCTGGCGGGTGGTGGGCACGTCACCGCCTGGCGGGAGCGGACCAGGGGCCGGACCCGCACGCTGTACGTGCACGTCGCGCACTCGTACCCGAAGGACACCGCCCTGGAGCAGGCGCTGAAGGCGGTCCGTGCCGTGGACCGGCTTCCCTACGCCGCTTTGGCGGCGACCCACCGCACCTGGTGGCACGCCTACTACCGCAAGAGCTTCCTGTCCCTCCCGGACGCCCGTGTCCAGCGCTTCTACTGGATCCAGCTGTACAAGGCCGCGGCCGCCGCCCGCCGCGACGCCCCCGTGATGGCGACGAGCGGCCCCTGGCTCGAACCGACCCCTTGGCCGAACACCTGGTGGAACCTCAACGCGCAGTTGGAGTACTGGCTGATCCACGGCTCCAACCACCTCGAACTCGACGCCGTCACCAGGGCGTTGAGCGAGTTCCGGGACAACCTCGCCAAAGAGGTGGCCGCGCGGTACCGGACCGACTCGCTGGGCATCCCCCGCACCACCGACCCCCAGCTCGTCAACGGCGCCGCCGGCACCCTCACCGGCTACGGAGTCGGCATCCCCGGACAGGACCCGCCGACCCCCGAAGTCGGCAATCTGACCTGGGCGCTGCACAACGTCTGGCTCAGCTACCGCCACACGATGGACGAGTCGATCCTCCGGGACGTCCTCTACCCCCTGCTGCGCAAGGCGATCAACTACTACCTGCACTTCCTCGAACCCGGCCCGGACGGCAGACTGCATCTGCCCGCCACCTTCTCCCCGGAGTACGGCGGCAACACCCGCGACTGCAACTACGACCTGATGCTCCTGACCTGGGGCTGCCGCACCCTTCTCGAATCCGCCGGCCTCCTCGGCATCGACGATCCGCTGGCACCCCGGTGGCGCGAGGTGCTGGCGAGGCGGGTGGCCTACCCGGCGGACGCCAACGGATTCATGATCGGCGCGGACATCCCCTTCGCGAAGTCCCACCGCCACTACTCGCACCTGCTGGCGGTCTATCCGCTGTACGAGGTGACCGGCCGCACCTCCGGCGAACGCGCCCTGATCGAGAAGTCACTGGCGCACTGGGTCGGCTTCGAGGGCGCCCTCCAGGGCTACACCTTCACGGGCGCCGCCTCGATGTCGGCGCTGCTAGGCAAGGGCGAGGACGCGCTGAAATACCTCGGTGAGCTGATGACCCGCTTCATCCAGCCCAATACCATGTACAAGGAGTCGGGGCCGGTCATCGAGACACCGCTGTCGGCGGCCCAGTCGCTGCACGACATGGTGTGCCAGTCGTGGGGCGGTGTCGTCAGAGTGTTCCCCGCGCTGCCCGCCGCCTGGACGGACCTGACCGTCCACGACTTCCGTACCCAGGGCGCCTTCCTGCTGAGCGCGGTCCGCCGGGGCGGCACCACCCGGTGGGTGCGACTGGTCAGCGAGGCGGGCGCGCCGTGCGCGATACGGCACGGAATCCCGGGACCGGTCGACGTACGCGACGGGCGGGGCCGCCCGCTGCGCCACACCGAGGCCGGCGACGGCATCGTCCAGGTCGACCTGCGCAAGGGCGAGTCGGTGCTGATCACGGCGAAGGGCGACCGGCCCGACCTGACCATCACCCCCGTCCGTCCGAACGAGGAAGCGCCCCGCTGGGGGCTGCCGCTCACCTGAGCCGGGCCCCTCCGCGCACGCCACCCGGTCACCGATCCACTCCACTCGTCGACCTGCCTCATCACCCAGGGAGTGCACATGGCGGTTCCCGTCAAGACCATGGTCGCCGCGCTCTGCGCCGGCCTGGCGGCCACACTCTGCACGGCCGTGCCCGCACGGGCCGGCCAGGACACCGGACCCGCCGAGCACGTCTGGGCGGTGTCCGGCCCCGAGCGCTCCACGACGGCGCGGGAGCCGCGTGCTCGGGTGTCCCTGGACGACACGACCGGCACGCTGGGCCTTTCGGTGACGCGCGGTGGCCGGACCGTCATCGAACCGTCGCCGGTCGGCATCGTGACCGAACGGGCCGACCTCTCCCAGGGCCTGCGCTTCCTCGACCGCAACGACCGGCGGGTGAGCGAGCGGTACCGGACGGAGTCCGGCAAACGGCTGGAGCGCCGGGTCCGCATGAACGAGACCCGCCTGTCCTTCGCCACGGCCGCGGGCGCCCGCCTCGACCTCGTCGTCCGCGCCTCCGCCGATGGCGTCGCCTACCGGTACGTCCTGCCCGCCGGACACGGCGACGTGCTCGGCGAGACCTCCGCGTTCAACCTGCCGCCGCAGGCCGGCGCGTGGCTCGGCGCCTACCGCGTCGACAACGAGGGCCAGTTCAACCAGTACACCGCCGCGACCGCGCCGACCGGCGCATACTCGGACCAGGCGCTCTTCGCGACCGACGGCGGTTACGCCCTGCTCGCCGAATCCGATCTCACCGGCACCTATTCGGGTGCCTGGCTCGCGCACGACCAGGGCACCGGCACCTACCGGATCGCACTCGCCGACGACCGGGTCCACACCGACGGCCCCCTCACCACCCCCTGGCGGGCCATGGTCGTCGGCGACCTCGCCACCGTCACCCGGTCCACGTTCACCGACGACCTCGCCCCCGCCGCCAAGGTGGCCGACACCTCCTGGATCCGGCCCGGGAACGTGCTGTGGACCTGGCTCGCAGGCGGCCGGGCCGCCGGCCAGAGCCTCGCCGCGCAGAAGGCGTACGTCGACTACGCCGCTCAGCGGCACTGGCCCTACGAGGCCGTCGACGCGGGCTGGTACTTCAAGGCCGACGAGTGGGACACCACCGACCCCGACTGGCAGACCGACAGCTGGCTGCCCGACCTCGTCGACCACGCACGCGCCAAGGGCGTCGGGATCATCGTCTGGATCCACCAGCGGGACCTCGACACACCCGAGGAACGTGCCCAGTGGCTGCCCACCCTCGAACGATGGGGCGTCAAGGGCGTCAAGATCGACTTCATGAACTCCGAGGCGCAGCCCATGCTCCAGTGGTACGACGCCGTCCTCGCGGAGACCGCCGCCCACCACCTCATGGTCGACTTCCACGGCTCCACCGTCCCCAAGGGCATCCAGCGCACCTGGCCGCAGGTCATGACCCTGGAAGGCGTCGGCGGCGAGGAGAAGAAGACCAACACCGCCGGCCACCTCACCACGCTGCCCTTCACCCGCAACGTCATCGGCTCCATGGACTTCACCCCCGGCGGTTTCCAGCGCACGGGCCGGCGCCCCGACTCCGACGCCGCGGAGGCCGGACTCGCCGTCGTCTACGAGTCGGGCCTGCAGATGTTCGCGGGCACCCCCGAGTCCTACGACGCCCGCCCGCTCGCCCGGGACTTCCTGGAACAGGTCCCCGCCGCCTGGGACGACACCCGGCTGCTCGCCGGGCGGCCCGGCCAGGAGGCGGTGCTCGCCCGCCGCAGCGGCGACCGCTGGTTCCTGGGCGGCGTGTACGCCGGTGCCGCGCACCCGGCCGAGGTGCCGATGGCGCTCGGCCCGGGACGGTGGCTGGTGGAGACGGTCCGGGACGGCGCCGACGGACTGGTCCAGGACCGGCAGGTGCTGCGCGGAGGCGACACGCTCGGCATCGACGTGGCCGCCGGCGGCGGCTTCGCCGGGATCGCCTGCCGCTGGCACCCCGGCGTCACCACCTGCTACCGGTGAGGGCCCGCCGCAAGCGTGGTCACCGCACGCCGCAGGAAGTCGCGGTGGTGCCGGGCGGTGCGGAAGGCACGGGGCCGGCGCGCCGGAGCGGCGGCCGCGCCCTCCCTGTCGACGGGGTGGTTGTCCTTGCCGCCGAGGAAGACGTCGTACACGCGCGCGGGGTACGCCTTCGTGGTGTCGGTCCTCCTTCGCGGCTCGGTCGGGTCGGGGCCGAGGGCGTCAGCATGCCTGTACGTCTCCCGGCGAGTCGGTCACTTGGCGGACACCACGTGAGCGGCCGGCAATCCAACCTCCAGGGAGACTTGGGAACCCCGGGAAACACACACGGCCCCGCCGGTCTTTCCGGCACATGTGAGGGCGGGACCCGGCCGCTCGCGGCCGGCACGTGTGCCCACAGGGGGCGCCGGCCTCCTTGTTCTAGGCTGAACGCATGATCACGCTCACTCAGCTGGCCGAGAACCCGCACCCTCACCTGGCCCGGCTCAGGGACACCGCCCCGGTGACGTGGCTGCCGGCGCTCGGCGGGTGGGTGGTCACCTCCCGGGCCCTGGCGCTCACCGTGATGCGGGACGCCGAGACGTTCACCGTGGACGACCCCCGGTTCACGACCGCGCAGGTCACCGGTGCCAGCATGCTCTCCGTCGACGGGCCCGAACACACCCGGCACCGCGAACCCTTCACCGACCGCTTCCGCCCCGGCGCGGTCCGTGACTCCTTCGCCGACAGCACACAGCACGAGACGGACCGTCTGCTGGACGGCATCGAAGGCCGCGGGACGGCCGAACTGCGGCGGGAGTTCGCCGGACCGCTGGCCGCCACGGTGATGGCGCAGGCGCTCGGCCTGGAAGGCGTCCCCGTTCCCCGGGTGCTGGCCTGGTACGAGGCCATCGTCCGCTCCGTGCACGAGCTGACCGAGGGCCGAGCGGCCGGTACCGAAGGACCCGCCGCCTACGCGGCACTGCGCGAAGCCGTCGCCGGCACGGTGGACGCGGGATCGCCCCACTCCCTGCTGGTCACCGCCGCCCGGAGACTGGAGCTGCCGGACCTGTCCGCCAACGCGGCCATCCTCCTCTTCGGCGGGATCGAGACCACCGAGGGGATGATCACCAATCTCCTGTTCCACCTGCTGCACGCACCAGGGCAACTGTCGGAGCTGCGCGCGGAGCCGGATCTGCTGGACAACGCGATCGAGGAGTCCCTGCGGCTGGAACCCGCCGCGGCCGTCGTCGACCGGTACGCCACCCGGGACGTGCGGCTGGCGGACGCGGACATCCACGCGGGCGACCTGGTCACGGTCTCCCTCGCGGCCGCGGGCCGTGACCCGGCCGTCTTCCCCGACCCCGACCGTTTCGATCTGCACCGCCCCAACTCCCGGCAGCAACTCGCCTTCGCCCACGGTCCGCACTACTGCCTGGGCGCCCACCTCGCCCGGCTGGAGACCCGCATCGCGCTCCGCTCCTGCCTCGACCGTCTCGACGGCCTGCGCGCCGACCCGGACCGCCCGGCGGCCGTCCGCGGCCTGGTCTTCCGTAAACCAGCCGACCTGTGGGTGCGGTGGGACAGGTGACGCCGACCGGGTCGCCTCACCTGACGAGGTGAGAAGCGGTCCCTGACCTGGCGTTCCGGCTCGTCCGGCGGCGCCCCGTGCGCCGGTGGCCGCGGCCCTCCTCCGCTCCGCGCCGGGCCGACGTCCCACACGTGCCGCCCGGCGGCCTCGCCACGGCCGGCGTCGTACGGCGGCGTCACCGGTTCTCCAGCGGCAGCCGGACGACCATCCGGGCGCCGGGCCGGTTGTCCTCGACGCGGACGCTGCCGTGGTGCGCCGTGACGATGTCGCGGACGATGGCGAGTCCCAGACCGGCGCCGCCGGTGTCGCGGGCACGGGCGCGGTCGAGGCGGGTGAAGCGCCCGAAGACGCGCTCCCGGTCGGCCTCGGGAATGCCGGGACCGTCGTCGGCGACGACCAGGTTCGCGCTGTCGTCGCGGGCGTTGAGGGTGACGTCGACACGTGTGGTCGCATAGTGCAGGGCGTTGTCCAGGAGATTCCGCACGACACGGGTGAGCGCGTCCCCGTCGCCCGTCACCCGTGCCGCGCCCACGGCGTGCCGGTCGATCACGAGCGGGCTGCGCCCGCGGGCTTCGCGCACCTCGGCGTAGACGATCTCGTCCAGGTCGACGGGGCGGGTCCGCAGTCGCGGCCGCGCGTCGAGCCGCGCGAGTTGCAGCAGGTCGTCGACGAGCCTGATGAGCCGCTCGCTCTCCCGGAGCAGGCCGGCGGCAAGGCTCTGCCCGTCGACCGAACCGGGATGGTGGGCGGCCACCTCCAGGCCGGTGTGCAGGGTGCTGAGCGGGTTGCGCAGTTCATGGGCGGCGTCCGCGACGAACCGCCGCTGCCGCCGGGTCGCGGTGTCCAGCCGCGCGAGCAGGTCGTTGAAGGTGGCGGCCAGCCGGCCGAGCGCGTCCGCGGCGGGCGGTACGTCGACGCGACGGCTCAGGTCGGACGCGGTGATCTCGGCGGTCTGGGCGCGCAGGGCGTCCACGGGACGCAGCGCGCGTCCGGTGAGCATCCACACGACACCGGTGAGCAGGGCGACGACCCCCGGCACACCGGTGGCCAGACCGGCGGCGAGCCGGGCGATGCCCCGGTCGACGTTCTCGGTGGGGACGGCCACGTACACGATCACGGGGTTGTGTCGTGTGCCCGCGGGGACACCGACGGCACGCCAGGTCCCACCGCCCGGGACCGGCAGGTCATGGATGGTGTGGGTGTGGGGGGTGTCCGACCGGCTCGCCGGAAAGGTGAACGCCCGTGGCCGGCCCCGCAGGTTGGCGGAGCTGGCGCGCACGGCGCCCGTGCCGTCGACGATCTGGACGGCGATCTCCCGGTGGCCGGTGACCGGCACGTCCGGAAGGATCCGGCTGGTGCCCTCGTCCGCGGCGACGACCTGCGCGCGTTGCAGCGCGGTCTGGTCGAGGCCGTTGATCAGGCTGGTGTGCAGCCAGACGACGAGCAGCAGAGCCGCTCCGGTCAGCCCGGCCGCGATGACGGCGGCCGCTGCGGCGGTCAGCCGCAGGCGCAGCGACCGGCGGCCCCACCAGGACCGGACGCCGGCGGCCACCGGTCACCTCGCGCTACCGCGCAGCCGATAGCCCGCGCCGCGGACCGTCTCGATGGTCCGCCGGTCGAACGGGACGTCGATCTTGCGCCGCAGATAGCCGACGTACACCTCGACGATGTTGGTGTCGCCGTCGAAGTGCTCGTCCCAGACGTGGCAGAGCAGGTCCGTCTTGCTGATCACTTCGTCCGGATGCCGGAGCAGGTATTCCAGGAGCGTGAACTCCCGGGCCGTCAGGTCGATGTCCCGGTGGCCGCGGCGGCAGCGCCGGCGCGCGGGGTCGAGGGTGAGGTCGTCGGCGGTGAGCACGGCGGGCCGGGCGGGCGCCCCGCGGCGCAGCAGCGCCCGGAGCCGGGCGACGAGCACCACGTAGGAGAACGGCTTGCTCAGGTAGTCGTCGGCGCCGAGATCGAGGGCGTCCGCCTCGTCGTACTCGCCGTCCTTCGCCGTGAGCATCAGCACCGGTGTCCACACCCGGGCCGCCCGCAGCCGTTTCAGGACTTCGTAGCCCGACAGGGAGGGCAGCATCAGATCCAGCACGATGACGTCGTACGGCTCATGGAGTGCCCGCCACAGTCCCTCCGCGCCGTCGTACGCGACGTCGGCGACGAAGCCCTCCGCGGCGAGTCCGTCGGCGATGGCCCTGGCGAGTGCGTGCTCGTCCTCGATGATCAGCAGTCGCATGGCAGTCTCTCCGACTCCACCGTAGCTCCGAACCCTGACGACTGTTACCTGAGAGGACGCTGAGGAGGCGGCCCGTTCTCAGGTCCCTCTCAGCACCCGGGCCGCAGGCTGGAGTTGTCAGGCAGACATGGATCGGACGAGGAGCGCGACGATGAGGGACCTCAGGGACGACGAACGCCGGACCGGGGACCGGAACCAGGCCACCCGGGGGCGTGTGCGGTACGTGGTGGACGACCGTGACCGGGTCCGGCGGACTGCCGAAGGCGTTCGGGACGATGCGGGACCCGGACGACAGGACCGGGAACTCGACGAGCGGGAGCGCCTGGTGCGCATGGCGCACGTCGCCGAGCGGCCCTTCGGCTGACGGCATCCGCGGGTGGTCCGTGACCGCGCGCCACGGACCGCCCGCGGACGTCGTTCAGCTCTGGTGCAGCGCGACCGCCGCGGCGCGGCTGACGTCCACGGTGACGTCCTCGACCGTCCAGCCCGGCAGCCCCGCGGTCGGTGTGGGCCCGGTGCCGACGTAGTCGAGGGTCAGGCCCCGCGCCAGACCCGTGCCGAGACCTTTGAGGTACGCCTCCTTGCGCACCCAGGCCCGGGCGAAGGCCAGGGCCCGCTCGTTCTCGGGCAGGGCCGCCAGCTCGGCCCGCTCCGACGGATGCAGCTCGGGGACGAGCCCCGCCACGACGCGGGGCGACGGGATGCACTCCATGTCGACGCCGACGGGGGTGTCGGCGAGCGCGATCAGACACAGGCCGCCGCTGTAGGCCAGGGAGAAGTGCGTCGTGCCGCCCACCACCGCCGGCCGGCCGTGCGGGGCGCCGCACACCGGGCACGGTTCCCGGGCGAACGCCACCTGACCGGGTGCCACGCCGAGCCGCTCGGCGAGCAGACGGCGCAGCGCGGTGTGCGCGGAGACGTACCGGCTGCGGATCTCGGGCCGGGTGAAGGACAGGGCCCGCCGGCGCTCACCGGCGTCCAGGGACGTCGGCGCGGCCCGCGGGTCGGCGTGGACGAGCCACAGGACGGGCGGCGGGCTCACCGCGGCCTCATTTCCGCATCGCCTCTTCCACCAGGTCCATGGCCAGGTCGAGGGTGTGCAGCACGGGCAGGCCCTGGCTGGTGTACCAGTCGTCCGTGGCCTCCGGGTGGGGGCCGGTCACCGCCACCCGGCCGGCCCCGAAGGGGGCGACGAGGGCGGCGGGACTGCCGTCGGCGTAGGTGGCGAGGACCGAGGCGTCGGCGTGCTCGTCGAGGACGAAGACCGGGCCGTCCTGGAAGTACAGGGTGCGGGGGCGCCCCCGCCAGGACACCTCGATCAGCGTGTCGCCGTCGTCCTGGACGGTGGCCCCCGCCATGGAGATGTACCGGTCGGTGTCGCCGGGCAGCAGCCCAAAACCCGGGGTGGCACCCGCCAGGTAGCCACCGAGGCAGAAGCCCAGGTAGCGTCCGCCGGCGCGCACGAAGTCACGGATCGCCCGGCGCCGCCGGAAAAGCCTGAGGTAGGCGGGGACCAGCGTGCCGCCGCCCGGCTGGGCGTACACCGACGCATGCGAGAGGGACGCGGCGGACAGGGGGAACTCCTCGCGCGGACCGGTGAAGCGCACGTCCCATTGCCACGGGCCGCGGGAGAGCATCCCGGCGACCGCCTCGGGGCAGCCGGGCAGCGAGGCCGGCCCGCGATAGACGAGGGCCAGGGGACGCCCGGCAGCGGTCTCGGGGCCCGTCACGACTACCCCTTCGCGGGTACGCCGTCGACGCGGGCCGCGGTGGCCGGTGCGCTGAGCCCCTCGGCGGGGAGCCCGTGCCAGCTCGTCCCCGGTGTCAGCCGCTCGCCCTTCATGACCAGGGACAGCGCCCCGAGCCGGACACCCGCGCCCACCTGCGTGTCGTAGAGCACGATCGTCCGCGGACCGATGCTTGCGCCGGGTCCGACGACCACCTTCGACATCTTCATCACCCGGTCCTCGAACAGATGGGTCTGCAACGACACGTGCATGCCGATGGCCGCGTCGTCGCCCACCTCGACGAGGTCGAACTCGGTGAGGTGCGTGGTGCCGATCCAGGTCCGCCGTCCGATACGGGCGCCGAACCGGCGGAGTACCGGCGGCAGGAACGGCGTGCCCACCAGAGCGCCCACGCCCGCCGGTACCGCGGCGGCCTCGAAGAGACCGGTGGCGAACTCCGTCCGGCGGACGAACAGGCTCCACAGGGGCTCGACCCGCGGACGGTACCTGCCCGCGACCACCCACTTGACCAGCACGCACCAGCCGATGACGACCAGCACCGAACCCGCGGTGAGGAGCGGCGACAGCAGCACGAGCACCAGGGGACCGGACCGAGCGGCGATGCCGGTCAGGACCAGCAGGTACAGGGAAGCGGCGGTGGCCACCACCGAGGCGGGCATCGTGGCCCGGAAGAACTCGATGGCGAACCGGCTCAGCACCGTCCTGCGGGCCGGCCGGAAGGTCCGCTCCTCGGGGAAGTCGCCGCTGTCCTGACGCACCGGGAGCCGCAGCGCGGGCGAGCCCAGCCAGGTGCTGTCGGCGGGCACCCGGTCCGGCGGCGGCAGCGTGCCCACACCGATGAGGGAGCCCGGCCCCAGCCGCGTTCCGGCGGGCAGCAGCGCCGCGTTGCCCACGAAGGCCCGGTCGCCCACCTCGGTGGGGGCGAACGCCACGCGGTCCCCGGCGAAGGTGGCGATGCCGACCCCCGCCATGTCGGCGACGAAGCTGCCCTCACCGAGGGTGAGCAGGTCGGGATCGATGTGCGCCGCGGTGGAGACCTCGGTGCGCCGGCCGACGCGGGCACCGAGCAGCCGCAGCCAAGGCACCGTGTAGAGCGTGGCGTAGAGGGAGTTGGTGAGGAACAGGCTCTGTTCGAGCAGCTTGTCGGAGATCCACTTGCGCACCCCCAGAGCCGAGCGCGCCGGATGGATACCGACGGGTGTCCTGGGCAGCACCGCCCGCTTGCCGACCGCGACGACCAGGCACACGGTGGCCACGAAGACGGGTCCGGACAGTGCGGCCGCGGCCAGCTGTGCCGCCGTGCCGCCGTATGCGGCGGCCCACCAGATCAGGGCGGCACTGGGCACGGCCGTCCCGGCCACCGCCGTTTCCAGCGCGGCCAGGCCGAGCACCACGGCGGTCAGCTGCCGCGGCCGCCAGCGGTCCGTCCCGTTCCCGGCGCGCAGCATCGTCTCCATGACCGGGGCCAGCCGCTCCACCGGCCGGGCCGGGGATCCCGCCCGGCGCGCCCCGGCGGGGACCGCCTCCTCCGGTCCCGCCACGGACTGTTCGCCGAGTGCGGACCCGGGGCCGAGACAGGCTCCTGGTTCGAGCACCGCGTTGGCACCGACGCAGGCCCGCTCGCCCACGGTGATCGGGGCGACCGTCACCCATCCGTCGACCACCTGCCAGGGGCGCAGCGTGCTGCCGTAGCCGATGGCGGCGTCCCGGCCGATGCTCAGCAGCCTGGGCAGGCCGACCATGCCCGTGGCGATGGTGGCACCGGGGCCGACGCGGGCGCCGAGGAGACGCAGGTAGGGGCCCATCAGCGGGGACCCGCTGAGCACCCGCACCGGACTGAGGCCGAGCAGCAGGACGTCCAGCGCCCACAGCCGCAGGTAGGTCGCCCCCCACAGCGGATACCGGCCGGGCCGGATGCCCGCCGTCAGCGGCCGTGCGAGCAGGAGCGGGACGAGCCAGCGTACGGCGACGAAACCCCCCGCCACGGCGATGACCAGCCCGACGATCCGCGTGCCCGACGCCGGACCGTGCCACAGCGCGTAGCAGTAGGCCACCGGTCCGGTGAGCAGCATGAGCAGGGCGTAGAACGCCGCCGCCTGGGCCAGCCCGGCGCGCGCGATCCTCGCACTCCCGTGCCGCAGTGGCTCCGGGCGCGGACGCTCCGGTGGGCCGGGGGTGTCCCGCGCGGAGCGCAGCCGGGCCGCGAAGGTGCGCACGGTCGGGTTCTCGTACAGGTCGCGCAGGGTGGAAGCCGCTCCGGCGCCCCGGTCCCGCAGCAGCGACACGGCGCGCGCGGCGAGCAGCGAGTGACCGCCCAGGTCGGTGAAGAAGTCGGCCTCGGCGGACAGCTCCCCGGGGGCCAGGCCGAGCGCCTGGGCCCAGGCGTCGCGCACCCTGGTCTCCCACTCCCCGCTGACCGGCACCACCTGCCGGGTGCCGATGAGCCGCCGGCCGGCCGGCGCGGGAAGTCTCGCGCGGTCCACCTTGCCGCTCGGCATGACGGGCAGCCGGTCGAGGAAGTCCACTGTCGAGGGCACCATGTAGGCGGGCAGCGACCGGCGCAGACGCTCGTGCAGCCGGGCGACGAGGCCGTCGCCCGAGGCCGCGTCGCCCTCGGCGGGCACCACGTAGGCGGCGAGGACGCGGTCGCCGTCCTGTCCGTCGCGCGGAGCGACGAGCGCGGTCGCGGCCTGGACGACCGCGGGGTCTTCGAGCAGTACGTTGTCGATCTCGTCCAGTGAGACCCGGTAGCCGCGGATCTTCACCTCGGCGTCGGCCCGGCCGAGGTACTCGATCTCCCCGCCGTCGGTCATCCGGCCGAGGTCGCCGGTGCGGTACAGCCGGCCCGAGCCGGGCGCCAGGGGGTGCTCGACGAAGCGGTCGGCCGTCAGATCGGGCCGGCCCGCGTAGCCACGCGCGAGGCCGGGACCGCCCAGGCAGATCTCACCGACGGTGCCGTCCGGCACGGGCCGCAGCCGCTCGTCCAGCAGGACGGCCGAGTACGTCGGCAGTGGCCGGCCGATGGTGACCGGACGCCCCGGCAGGAGTTCCTGCCATGTGGCGGTGACGGTGGTCTCGGTCGGCCCGTAGGTGTTGAGGATGCGCCGCCCCGGCCTGCTCCACCGCTCGACCAGCGAGGCGGGGCACGCCTCACCGCCGACGACGAGGCTGCGGATCCGCGGCAGGTCGCGCGGGATCGTCGCCAGCAGCGTGGGGACGCAGTACAAGGCGGTGACGGCGTGCTCCTCCAGGAAATCGGCGAGATCGGCACCGAGCCTGCCCGGCCCGCCCGGTCCGGCTACGAGGGTCGCGCCGGCCGCCCAGGTGGGCCAGATCTCCTCGATGGAGAAGTCGAACGAGATGGTCATGCCCTGGTACACCCGGTCCTGCGGCCGGACGCCGTAGACCGGTGCCACGACCCGCAGGAAGTTGCAGATGCTCGACCGGGCGATCTCCACGCCCTTGGGTCTGCCGCTGGACCCCGAGGTGTACATCACGTAGGCCAGCGGATCCTCCGCGCCGCCGAGTCCTCCGGGAGGCCGTACGCCTGCGAACCGGGCGAAATCCTCGGCGCACGCGTCGACGCGGATCGCCGGGCACCGCCCGCGCGGCCCGGCCCAGGCGGCACCCTGCGCGAGGGCGGACGTGGTCAGCACCACGGTGGCGCCCGAGTCGCCCAGGATGAACGCCACCCGGTCGGGTGGCGCCGCCGGATCGATCGGCACGAACGCCGCGCCCGTCTTGCAGACGCCCAGCAGGCACACGTACATGTCCACGGACCGGGGCAGCAGCAACGCGACCCGGCTGAGCGGGCCGATGCCCGCGCCGCGGAGGTGGTGGGCGACCTGGTTGGCCCGGGCGTCCAGTTCGGCGTAGGTCAGCCGGTGCGATCCGCATTCGAGGGCGAGTGCCGAGGGCGTACGGTCGCAGGCGTCCTCGAAGAACCGGCTCAGCCGGTCGGCGGTGCCCGGAGCCTCGGTGACGGTGCGGCTCGGATCCGGTACGACGGGCAGGGCAGCGGTGTGGGAGACCATGGGCTCCGCCTCTTCGGTAGGGAAAGGCCCGTACAGCTCCTGTCTCCTCCAGCCTGGATGCCGTCCGCTGAGAAGAAGCTGAGAGCCGGCCCGCCCGTGGGGGACGGGCGCCGGGGCGATGCCGCCGCCTGTTGCGGGCGGCCCGCTGTGCCCGGCCGCCCGCAACGGCCACGCGCGGAACCCTTGGCTGCCGTCGTTCAGGTCGTCCCGGGCCCAGAGGGGTGTTCGCCGGCCGCCGGCGGGGCTGGGCTCGCCGAGCCAGGTGACCGACGTACCGTCGATCCGGAAACGGGCGTCGGCGGACAGCGCCGACTCCCGCCGGCCGTACGCCGTCCGTGCCGACGCGGACGACGGCGCGCCGCTGTCGTCAACGACGCACCACCGATGAGTGTTTGGGTGCGGATCCGGGACGTGTGTAGCCGCCGGGCCGCCGGCCCCTCACGGAACTGGCGCCCGGCCCGTCGGTCCTCACCTGTTCACAATCCCTCAGCGGAGACCTGGCGCGCCCGTCCGCCACCTCCCCGGGCAGTACACCTAGAGCGTCGGTTCGAGCGAGGCACGGGGATGGAGGAGCATACGGGACGTCTGGTCCACCAGGTCGCGCACCACGGAGAGGTAGGCTCTCGTGCCGCCGAGCGCGTCCAGGACGCGGCGGGCCCGGCCGCGGAACTGGTCGATGTCCCTCTGGTACCGGTGCAGGACCTCGGGTGCCAGCAGGATACGGGCGAGGTCCGCACGGGCGGGTGCGGAGTCCTGCGCGGCGCGGTGCAGGGCCCTGAGGTGCTCCGCGGAACCGGGAGCCTCTTCGTCGAGCGCGCAGGCGAGCAAGTAGGTCGCCGTGCCGTTCAGGATGTCTTCATTGCGCCCGGACAGAATGTCTTCCTGATCGTTCAGAAGCTGCCACAGTACGCCGAACAGCTCACCGAACTCCCGCCACAGCGCCACGCGTGACGCCGCGGCGTTCGCCCACTGCGCGGCCATGGTGGTGATCATGCCGAAGGGCGCGCCGGACTTGCGCAGGTACGCCACCGCCACCGCGTCACGTGTGGTGCCGGCCGTCGCCCCGAGCAGGTCCCTGAGCTGACCCTCCGTCGCATTGACCCAGCACCTCACGATCTCGTCCCGCAGCGCGTCCCGTACCGGCTCCGGGACGCGCCCCGACTGAACGACGAGGAGGGGCAAGGGGACTCCGGCGATGACCGTGGCGAGGAGCACATCACCTCGGCGCAGGTCGCCCGCCGTGTCGGTGCCCGGCGAATCGGCCAGGTCGTCCAGGCAACAGGCCGAAGTCCACCAGAGTTCATGGACGATGGCCAGCGGGAGCGCCGGTTCGAGCATGCCCGTCTCGACGGCGTGGACGATCAACGGCAGGACCGACAAGGGGTATTTGAAGGTACGGTTCTCCAGGAGCCTGGCGACGGCCGCGCGGACCGAGGGCGCCGACGGCCCCAGCAGTCCGAGCGCGGCTTCTCTCTCCGCTTCGATCTCCGCGGCCATTCGCCGGTACACATCCACGTACGACATTGCGGTCATGCGAACCCCCATGATGGAATGCGTCGAAACAATTCGATCACACTTTTTGAATCGTTCGTATGGGGGAAACGAGCCCGCGCGGACCTCAGGCTGACGCGGCGGCCCTGGCCGGGCAGGGCTGGCCCGTCCGCAGATTCTCGGTGGCTCCGGTGATGACGGAGTCGAGTCTGTTCCGGGTACTGACCAGTTCGGCGACCTGGTCATCGATACGGTCCCGCTCCGCTGCCAGCCGGTCGAGCAGTTCCGGCGTGGCATCGCCGTCGACGACGCACGGCAGCAGGCTGACGATCACTCTGCTCGACAGACCGGCGGTGTACAGCTGCTGGATCAGCCGTACGCGTTCCACCGCGCTGTCCGGATAGTGCCGTTGGCCGCTGGGGCTGCGTTCCGGGGAGAGCAGGCCCTGTTCCTCGTAATAGCGCAAGGCCCGAACGCTGACGCCGGTCCTGTCGGCGAGCTCACCTATACGCATCAGGCACCTCACTGAAGAAAACAGGCCCGTCGGATTACTTGCCTCTCACATCAACATGAGGTTTCAGCTTAACCCGCGAGCACCTGAGCACAGCCAGGGGTCCCGCTCCGGCAAGAGAGAGGTGTTCGGCATGACCGCAGCGGATACGGCGCCGACCGACCAGATCGATCTTGGTCGGTCGGCGCCACTGTCCGGTGGTGCTGCTGCTGGGGGTCGGCGATACCCGCCGGGTTTCTCGGGCCGCCCGAACTGGCGGCCTTGGGCTCAAGCGGACGGCGTGACCGGGTACCGCCGGCCGAGCCACTGCTCGGCGTCCCATGCCTGGAACCGCTCTACCTCGGCGAACCCAAGCTTTGCCGCGAGGCGCATCGAGCCGACGTTGGCGGTCTGGGTGGTGAGCACCACCGGTTCGCCGGGAAGGACGCCGTCGAACCAGTCGAGTGCCGCCGCGCACGCCTCGGCGGCGTACCCGAATCCCCACGCTCGCGGCAGAAACAGGTAGCCGAGATCGGCCTTCCCCGCGGCAGCCGGGCGACGGTGCCCCGTCGCTCGCCTGAGCAGGATCTGACCGATCATCGCCCCGTCGAGATCGACGACGAAACTCCCGGGCCACCGCTCGGGCACCCCGGGCAGCTCGCGCTCAAGCTCGTCACGCGGCCGGGGGCCGCCGAGGTAGGTGTGCACCTCTGGTGACGCCAGCAGTTCGATGAACGCCGCACGGTCCCGGGCCTCGGGCTCACGGAGCACAAGTCTCTCGGTCTTGATCGGCTCAGGCGGCCAGGCGATGGGCCCCAGGTCTGACATGCGCGCAGGCTAACAGCCCGAGAGGCACCGGCAAGAGTTTTCCTCCCGACTCGACTGCCGCCCGACCGGCGCGGCGCGCCAGGCAGTGGCCGAGCTGCCCACCACCGTCGGTCGCCGCCTCCGACGGCTGCCGGTCCGCCGTCTCCACGGCGGCGACCGCTTGGCGAACGTGAGCCCGATCGATCGTCACCCCGGCCGTGCGCGATCTCCACCACGAGCGCCCGGAGGCGGCGGTGCGAACTCTGCACCTGGAGTGGAACGAGCCGCGGGCGGCCCTGCTCGATCACCGGGCGGACGCGGCCTTCCGCAGCTCCGCCCAGGACTGCCGCACCGATCCCGGCCCCACCGGCCCGGCGGGCACCTGAGGCCGACGACGGCCGTCACCTCGCTCTGAGTGCGGCGCCCGGTTCAGTCGCCCCGGCGCTGGCGCCGGATCCGGTCGGCCACGTCGTTCCGTTCGGTTTCCCACCAAGGCCGTACGCGGTCCGCCGCGGCAGCGGACGGGCTGTCGGGGCCGGCGGGCGGCGCGGGGGCGTGGACGAGTTCGGCGTCCAGGCGGCGGTCGAGCACTGCCGCCTGTGCCCGTTCGGCGCGTGCCCATTGGGCGAGGATGGCCAGGAGGAAGGGCAGCGCCACCAGTTCGGCGATGCTCACCATCACTCCGCCGCCGGTCTGCTGGTCGTGTGGGACGTCCGTGTCCCAGGGCGGTGCATGGTGCAGATACCAGGCGCCCGCGATCAATGTGCCGTGCGTCATGACCACGATGCCCGGCACGGCGTCGACCAGGCCGTCCAGGAACACCAGGGCCGCCCGGACGGGATGGGTGCACCAGGACGGCAGCGTCTGCTCCCGGGTGAGGACCGGTACGACGAACAGGCAGCCCGCCGCCAGCAGGTTCAGGTACATCAGCTCGTGCAGCCAGCTCAGGCGCAGCGCGGTGGCGAAGTACGGTGTGAAATAGACCGTGAGTTCCGTGGTGAGTACGAGGACCGTGCTGACCAGGGGGAACGTCAGGATGCGCACCACCTTGCCGGTCATCGCGCGCCGGACACGCACCGCGGTGGTCCGTGGCAGGGCCTCCACGGCGAGCCGCAGGGGATCACCGAGGGCCAGGCCGAGGGGCGCGAGCAGATCGAGCAGGATGTTCTGCACGGCGGCCGGCCAGAACAGGACCCGGTCGTACACGGCCAGCCCCGACATCGTCGCCACTACCAGTGTGCCGAGCCCGAGCACGGCGAAAGCGGCGAGACGGGCGGCGGGCCACGACCTGCCGCGCCGGTGCAGCCGCAGCACTCCCCAGCCGTATGCCGCGCCCAGGGCGCCGCACAGCAGCAGCGCGGGGACGTCGAGCTGCCAGGAGGACAGCAGACGCCCCACGGTGGGTTCCGGAAGGGACGCGGCCGCCAGGTGGGTCACGGTGCCGGCAACCATGCGGATGATCGTCCTCCTTCGCTTATCGGGGGAGCCGGGACGGTTCCCCGGAGGGACGGTAGCCGCCGGGCTCGCGGCACTGGGCGGCGGGGGCACCGATGCCGGGGTCTCCGCGGGAGGGAAAGCGTCGCCGGACACAGGACATGAGAGGAGGGTCCCGGGCCGGTCAGGCGGTCTGCCGCCCGTCGGGCGTCGCGGCCGAGGGGTGGCCGCCGTACTTGAAGCGATGAGGCCGATGAGGCCGATGAGGCCGATGGGGCGCAACGCCGCGGCGCGCACGCGCTGCGAGCTGTCAGGGTGGGCCGGTCCTGTCCAGGCGGTCCGGCACCAGCTGTGCCCGCCCGGGAAGAGGCGCCACGGGGGGCACGTCTAGGAAGGGGACCGCTTGGCGCGGTAGAGGCCCCGGCCGGTCCGCCGGATGCGCGACGCGCCGGCGAGCCGGTCGAGGGTGCTGCGGACCCCGTTGATGCTGCCGCTGTCCGCGTCACGTCCCAGAGCCGCCGCGACATCGCGGGCCCGCACGTCGGCATCGCCGACCGAAGCGAAGTACGTCATGATCTGCTCGGTGAGCTGGCCGTAGGTCCGCTGACCGTCCGTGTCGGTACCGGCCGCGGGGTGCCGCACCGCGGCCCTGCCGGGCTCGGACTGCCGGGCCGGAGCCGTGGACGACGTCGGCGTGGCGGCGGGTCCCGGGGAAGCAACGTGCGCCTTCGTCGCGACCGGCACCGCACGCTCGGCACGTTCCACCGCGGCGGTACCCGCGGCCTGCCGCGCCGCGGCTGCCTTGCCGCCGGGAGCGCGCAGTACGGTCTCAAGGGCGCCGAGTGTTCGTTGCACCGAGCCGAGATGGGCCACGACGGCGGCCAGTTCCCTCTCCAGCGACTGCTTCTGGATCTGCAGGCGTTCCAGCTCCGCCTGCAGGCTCTCGGCGGTGACCTCGATGTCATGTGCCGGCTGGGTTTCAGAGACCATGTGTTCCTCTCATCCTCAACCCTTCTTCCCGCGGCCGGCTCACCTTCGTACGTCAGACCCGGACGCGGGAACGGGTATCCCCGGGCATCATATGCAGTGGTCTCTTCGACTCCTGATGATGGGAACGACGAGGAAACAACGTACGTCGACAGCTCTTGGATAGCTGCCACTGTGTGTGAGTGACGCAATGGAAGGAAACACATGATCGCCGCTCATCCGATCGCGGTGCACAGGCGTCCGTTCAGTCCTACGATCCACGGTGCTTCCCTCGATCCTGGGCTTCGACGCAGGTGGACGCGGTGGCACGCAGGCGGCGCAGCGTCTCGATGCCTGCCACGATGCGTTCGTCGACGGTGTCGACTGCCTCTCGAAGCATGCGCAGGCGGGCCTCCAGCAGCGCGGCCTCGGTCGAGCCCGCCCAGCCGGACGGCTACTCGAAGTCGCAGCCCGGGTTGGCGGCGTCGCGGGAGAAGGGAGCGCCGTGCGGCAGGACGTACAGGACCTCCAGGACGACATCGGTGCTGCCGCGGTTCACGCCGATGTGTATGTGGTCGGCGCCGGAGGGCTCCCGCAGGGAATCGCCCTGCGGGTACACACCGTCCGACGCGCACGTCGAGTCGAAGTGACTGAGGGTCCCCTGTCTGACGTAGGCGTACAGGGTGCCGTCGTGGAAGTGCCAGCCGGTCGCCTGGCCCGGCGGGACGGTGACCTCCCGCAGGATGTAGTCGGTCCCGCCGACCGTGGACTGGGCGATGACCTTGCCCCTCACGCCGGGTCCGCCCGGGGTGGCGTGGGCGACTCCGGAGAGGGACAGGCCGGCGAGCAGAGCGCCGACGGTCCCCATGCGCGACAGAGCGTTCATGAGTGTTCCGTTCCGTGTGAGTACGGTGATGGTCCGGGCCGGCCCGAGCAGATCGCTGCCCGCTCCATTGATGTCACACCGTTGGCATCCGAGTGTGTGCGGGACGCCCGGGCCCTCACCCTAGGCCAACCCGCCCACAAGGTCGGCATGTTCACCATGTCATCACAGTCATGAGGATGGCGTCACCCTGTCGCTGCGACAAGCGCGATCCGGGGTAGCGATGTTCGGCGGACCGGCGGACCGGCGGACCGGCGGACCGGCGGACCGGCGGACTCGGCCGTGCGGCCGCGCCCAACGGGCCGTTGTCCCGGCCTGGTTCACCGAACGCGGAGCGTCTCCTGCCGCGTGTGCGGCTGAAGCCCCGCGTGCTCGTCCGCGCCCTCTCCGGCCTGGCCGCCTCGGCCGCTCCTACTGCTGCCGCGCGAGCCAGTCGGTGAACCGGATCTCACCGATGTGCGCACCCGGAGCCGGCAGCAGTGTGGTGTCCTTCAGCACCGCACCGAAGTACCGGGCGTCCGTGTCCGCGACCACCGTGCGGGGGTCGTTCTTGGCGGCCAGTCCCTTGCTGATGATCTGGTCCAGCCGGAACTCGTCGGGGCCCGCGACCTCCACCACGCCCCCGACCGGGTCGCCGACCGCGGTGCGGCCGACCGCCGCGGCCACGTCGTCGGAGGCCACGGGCCGGAACTTCACGGGGGCGAGGCGCACGGTGTCGCCCTCGGTGGCCTCGGCGGCGATGGCCTTCACGAACTCGAAGAACTGGGTGGCGTGGACGATGGTGCAGGGGATGCCGGACGCCTTGATCAGCTCCTCCTGGGCCTGCTTGGCGCGGAAGTACCCGCTTTCCTGGAGGCGTTCGGTGCCCACCACGGACAGGGCGACGTGGTGGGTCACACCGGCCTCGGCCTCCGCCTTCAGCAGGTTGGTCGTGGACGTGCGGAAGAACGTCATCACGGCCTCGTCCTCGAACGACGGGGAGTTGGAGACGTCGATCACGACCGACGCGCCCTTCAGGACCTCGGCCAGACCCTCGCCCGTCAGCGTGTTGACACCGGTGTTGGGGGAGGCCGCCACCGCCTCATGACCGTGCGCGTTGAGCTTGGCGACCACCTTCGAGCCGATGAGCCCGGTTCCGCCGATCACTACGACCTTCATGGCATGTTCCTCTCGGAGATTTCTTGTGGGTGCGGCAGTCGGCGCCCGCCTCGTGCGTTGAACCACTCGGCGGCACCAGGAAATGTGTCTGCACAAAGAAGGACAGGGCCGGGGTCCTGAATGTGACACGGAAGGTTCCCGAAATGAATCGGGCGGCCCGGCGCGGTGTGTTCCGCGCGGGTTCAGGAGGTCACTCGACGAGTTTTCCCTCGGTCGAGACCTCACCCGGCAAAGAGGCGATACCGTCCGGGACGGCGGGAATGCTCTCGCGGGTGACGCCAGTCGTCGGCGACCACACCAGATTGACTTGCAGAGCGGGATCCAGGGCGGGGTAGTCGCTCGGCGTACAGGCGACGTCCTCCTTGGCGTGTTTGCCGACCGCGATGCCGTCGATTCCGGCCTCGGCCAGTTCGATCGCCGCCCGCAGCCCGGCACCGCCGGTGCCGATGACCAGCACCGTGGTGGAAACCGCGCCCGCGGTGGCCTCAGCCGCCCAGCGATGCCACGTACGGGTCGAGCTTCGCCGGATTCATCACCCAGATGAGGCGTTCGATACCGCGCGCCGACACATCGACGGACAGCAGGGCCACCGGGTGTCCGTCGGACGACGAGACAAGGACGGCCGGCCTGCCGTTGGCCTCGACCCAGCGGACCTCCGACCGAGGCCAGAAACGCGGTGCGAAGGCGGCCAGGTAACGGGAGACACGTACACGCCCCACCACCGGGATCCTGGACGCTCCGCGCGTTCCGCCGCCGTCGGCGTAACTGACCACGTCCGCCGTGAGGACCTTCTCCAGCGCCGACAGATCGCCGGTCTGCGCCGCGACGAGGAACACCTCCAACAGCCGGCGGTGCGCGCCGGGGCTGACCGGCTCCCTGCGCTCCGCCGACAGGTGCTTGCGGGCGCGACTGACCAGCTGACGGGCGTTGGCTTCGCTCGTCTCCACGATGTCCGCGATCCGCTGGTACGGGTAGTCGAATGCCTCGCGCAGCACGTAGGCCGCTCGCTCGACGGGGTTCAACTTTTCCAGCAGGAAGAGAACCGCCAGGTCGAGGGCCTCTGCCCGTTCCGCGCCCAACTGCGGATCCGCGCTGGTGTCGACCGGCTCGGGAAGCCACGGCCCGACGTACGACTCACGGCGCATCTTCGCGGACTGGGCGAAGTTGATCGCCAGGCGGGCGGTGATCGTGGCCAGGAACGCGGACGGCTCGTGGACGGAGGCGCGATCGGCGTTCTGCCACCGCAGCCACGCATCCTGGACGATGTCCTCCGCCTCCACCGCGCTGCCGAGCACCCGGTACGCGATGCCGAACAGCAGGGGACGCGCCGCCATGAAATCCCTCGTGGCCCGGTCGAGGGAGTCCGCGTCGTCCCCAGCGCGCATGCATGTCCTCCCGTCCCGCAGCACCATGCTAGACGCCGTCGCAGCAGGACGCGCGCCGTCATGGCCGGAGACTGGAACGCACGGCCCGGGGCCATGCGGGCACAGCCGTACGGAGAGCCCCCCGCGTCCCACGCGGGCACTGTGTGCGGGCGCTTCACGACTGCGGCGTGTGACGCGCCACGACGCCGCCACGCGCCGCTCGGCCGACGAGCCCGTTGGTGTCCGCCTGACGGCGACCCTGAGAGCAGTAATTCACTGCGACCACGACAGTGCTGCTCGAACCGATGTTGTGACACGGACCGACACGCCACCGATGTCCCCTGCGGATCACGACCGCGTCCGACGGGTGCCCGTCAGACCGGGTCACGCCCCCACCCCGGCCCAGCACATGTTTCGCGAGGAGCCGATGCTGCCACTCATGTCACAGATGCGCGGCGCGTTCGGTCATCAGTGGGAGACCGCCATGGCGACCGGGTGTGCCAACACCCGCCCGGGCAGACGGTGTGCCGGACCCATGGCGTGGTGGACCAGGTGGACCAACGGAGGTGCAACGCGATGTCGGAGAAGGACTCGGTGAACGGGACCGGAGAGCAGCCTCGCTCGGAGGCTTGGAAGACGGCGGTCAAGGTGCTGCAGGACGCCGCACCGCTCACCATCCCCGAGGGTGCCTCGGCGATGACCATTCACGTGGAGTGGGAGCCCGGTGACCCGGGGACCCCGCCGCACCGGCACTCGGGGCCGGCGTTCGGGTACGTCGTCGAGGGCGCGGTCCGGTTCGAGCTCGAAGGTGAGCCCGAGCGTGTGGTCGAGGCCGGTGGGACGTTCTGGGAGCCGGGCGGTGACGTGATCCACTACCAGGACGGCAACGCCCGTTCCGACGCGCGGACCCGGTTCGTCGTGACCATGATGTGTGCGCCGGGCAAGCCGATGCTGGAACTGGTCGACGAGGAGGAGCTGGCACGGCGCGCGCATCTGCGTGCCCCGCGGCCCGTCGGCTGATTTGCGCTCGACCCGCACGGACCGGCCCGCGGGACTCCGGCGCCCGATGGGAGGGCCGGTCGGGGCATGAGTCCCACTGATGCCGTGCACGGCATGCTCACAGCGCTGTTCGTGGCCGTGGCCGTCCATGCGCTGTGGCATGCGGACCTGCCCGGGAAACACGGATGGCGCAGCCGGATCGACCATGTCCTGCACACCCTCACATACCTCGACCGCCGGCCTCCCGTGACGCTGTCACATCATCTTCGACGGCACGCATCGCAATCCTCGGCAGCCTCCGTGAGCACCTTCAACGGGCGATCGGGCCGGAACACGCGACACTGCCGCCCTACCGCGGGCGGTCCCACCGAACTACGTCAGGAAGAACTACGTCAGGAAGAACTACGTCAGGAAGAACTACGTCAGGAACAGGAGCGGAAGTCGGTTTCCGCCGGTCAACGGCTGAACAGTTCGAAGGCCACGGCCGGCTTTCCGTCGAACCGCGCACTGTCTGTGGTGGCGGTCTCGCCAAGGAAGCGGCGTACGTAGGTCTCGGGATCCTCGTCGGTCAGCGCCTCGATGTACGCGTGATGCCGGAGCAGTGACTGCACCGCCCGTTCGAAACCGCGTTCCGCGCCCACCGCGTGGGTGGGGTCCGGGGAATGGGCGACGGCGACCCACCGCACGCCGTCCCAGGGCGGCAGGTCCTGGTCGGTCAGTTCCGGAAAGATCCAGCGGTTCCCGGCGTCCGCCACCGCGTCGAGGGTGGCACGCCCGACGGCCACGTGGTCCGGGGTGTTCCAGGTCCCCGGGCCCCAGGTCTCCCGGTGGTTCAGGGTGATCACCAACTCGGGCCGGTGGCGGCGGATCGCTGCCGCGATGTCGCGGCGCAGCGGGACATCGTATTCGACGACGCCGTCGCGGTGGTCGAGGAATTCCACCGAGGAGACCCCGACGGCGGCGGCACTGGCGCGCTGCTCGCGCTCCCGCACCGGCTTCGGCCGGTGCCAGAGTGTCCATGCCCGCTTCGCCGCGAGTGGCGAGGACGTAGGCGATCTCACGGCCGTCCTCGGTCCAGGACGCGATGGCGGCAGAGCATCCGTATTCGAGATCGTCAGGGTGCGCCACCACGGCAAGGGCACGCTGCCAGTCGGCCGGCATCGACCGCAGTCGAGTGAGATCCGAATCCATCGGAACACCTGCTTTCACGGATTGTTCCCGAGGTGATGCGCGAGCCTCGGTGCAAGGGGAGGTTCCGTCAGCCAGCCGTGGGTTCGCCGGTGAAGCCGATGACCGGCCGTGGCGGTCCCGCGCTGCGTCACGAATCCCAGCACCGCCCCGAGCCCGGTGACCGCCGCGCACAGGGGCATCGCCTGGTCGTACGAGGCGTCGAAGGACGTGCCGGAGTGGTGGGTGTCCGGACCCGTGTCGCCGGGCAACGGCAGCGCCGCCATGGCGATCAGCCCGGAGGGCCGGACGGCCGCGTTGTCGATGCCGCCGGCGAGTCCGGCGTGCGCACGGTCCACGGACGACAGCGGTGGCGTGGTCGACGGCCTAACCATGAGGACTATTTCAACCCCTGTACGACGAGGGCGGGGGAGACGTGCGCAAGATTCGACGCGCCGGTGCCGACACGGAGCATCATGAGCCGCACGGACGCAGAGGGTGATCAGGTTGACGGAGTGAACGGCCGGGAGGCGAAGATGCCCAGCGGCATCATCGGATCAGGGCGACACGGACCGTGACCCGGACCGCGGCACGGACCGCCGAGGTCCGAGGGCCGGGTCCCGGCCGAAGCAGCGAGCGCGGTCAGACGAGTTCGAGCCCTCCGTCCACCGTCAGGACCTGACCGGTGATGTGCCGGCCCAGGGGATCGGCGATGTACAGGATCCAGCGCGCGACGTCCTCCGGGTCGCCGAGACGGCCGGTCGGGATGCGGCCACGTTCATGGTCGAGCATCTCGTCGATGGTGTCCTGCGAGAGACCGGCAGCGGCAAGGACGTCCGTCTTGGTGGGACCGGGGGCGATCGCGTTCACCCGTACGCCTTCGGACGCCAGCTCAAGTGCCCAGCTCCGTGTCAGCTGTTCCAGGGCGCCCTTGGTGGCCGCGTAGTGGGCTCCCCCCGGCAGCGGGCGGTGGCCGTACGTGCTCGATACGTTGACGATGGAACCCGATGAGTCCCGCAAGTACGGCAGCGCGGCATGGGCGAGCAGGCTCGGAGCCGTCACATTGAGGTCGAACAGGTCGGCGATCACCGACCGATCGGTCTCCGCCAAAGGCATCACGGCTGTGGTGCCGGCGTTGTTCACGAGCAGGTCGAGTCGCCCCCACCGCTCAAGGACGGCCGCCACGACGACGTCCGCGGCCCCCTCCGCACGGATGTCGAGCGGCAGGATCACGATGTGGGGGTGGGCCCGAGCCGTCTCCTCCAGAGCTTCCCTGCGGCGTCCCACGCCGAGGACGTGAGCCCCTGCCTCGGCCAGGGCGGTCGCCGTGGCACGGCCGATACCCGACCCGGCTCCGGTGACGATGGCTACCCGGTCCCTGAAATACGGTGGGGTTGAGCTGGACATGTATTCCCCTTGCACGAAGTTCTGCGGCCTGGGCGACTCCAGATGTCGGTCAGCCGAACCGGCCGGTACACACCACTGACCGAGTGACTCCGTGATGTGTGACAGTCCGCTCGCCGGGAACCGTCCAACGGCGGGCGGCGGGCGGCGGGCGGCGGGCGGCGGGCGGCGGGCGGCGGGCGGCGGGCGGCGGGCGGCGGGCGCCGCAGCCGGGGTCCTGTGGTGCCGCGGAGCTTGGGGCACGGAGCGGACCTGGCAGGTGGTGCACCGGATTGCGCGTACGGGGCGCCGCTGGTGGATGTCACAAGACCTGCGCCTGTCCGGTCTAGGTGACAAACCGAAAGAGGCCGGAAGAGCCGGGAGGGGCCGGGAGGGCCGGAAGGGAACGTGGACACTGTGCCCGAGAGCCTGTGCTGAGGGACGTCGCTGTCCGGCAGGAGAGCCCGGTACGCGGCATGGAGCCGGGCACCGGGCCACGCCGACCGGCGCCCGGCGGCATACGCGGGCGGTACGGCGCCCGTCTTGCTCGGGCCCGAGCCCGGCGGGCGAGGCCCCGCCTGGAGCGTGTGCTCCGCGCCGTGCTGGTCGTGAGGTGAGGTGCCGTGCGAGAGGGAGGACGCCGCATGGATCGTGCCGATGACGCGGTGCCGATCGCGGAACTGCTGGACGAGCGGCGTCAACTGCTGGATGTCGCCCACTGGATGCTGGGCAGTGGCAGTGGCAGTGGCAGCGCGGCAGAGAACGTCGTGGACGAGACCTACCGGCGGTGGTACGCACTCTCCGAACCGGCGCGGGCACGGATCACCTCACCGCGTTTCTGGCTGGCGCAGGTCACCGGCAGCATCTGCCTGGCCCGGCTGACCCTGCCCGGCCACGACGGCACCCGCGCGGGCGGGGGACGCACCGGTGACTCGGAGGCGGAGCGGCCCAGGACGCTGGAGGAGGAGATCAGCGCAACCCTTCGCGGCGTGCTGGACTCCCTGTCCCCGGCCGAACGGGCCGTGTTCGTGCTCAACGACGTGTTCAGGAGGCCGCGCACGGCCGCCGACATCGTGCGGCAGCCGGGACCGGAATGTTCCGAGCCGGCCGACCACTCCCGCAGCGGTCCCGGTGTCCGGCGCACGTGGCCCATGCCGCCACAGCACAACGACACGGTCGCCCACACCGTACGTCATGCCTGCACGTCGCAGGACGAGGCACTTCTGCTGTCCGTCCTCGCACCCGATGTCACGGCCTTCTTCGACGGCGGTGGCAAGATCCGGGTCGTGGTCGAGCCGGTGCACGGCGACACCCGGGTCGCCCGGTATCTGCTCACCCTGCTGCCCGGGCACCCGCGCACCGGCCTGCACACCCAGTCCGTCAACGGCCGCACCGGCCTTGTCGTGCGCTACGACCACCAGGTCGCCGCGGTGATCGGCCTCGACATCGCAGGCCGTCACGTCATCCGGATCTGGGCCATCCTCAATCCCGACAAACTCCGTACGTGGAACGGCGTCAGCCCCACGCGATCTTCCGGACGATGACGGGAGTGAGCCGGAGGAACTCCGCGATCTCGGCATGGGCGTAGTCGAACGCCTCCCGCAGGACGTATGCGGCCCGCTCCGTGGGGGCCAGCCGCTCCAGCAGGAGGAGCAGGGCGAATACCGCTGCGGGTGTACGCGGTGAAATCGGTGGGAAATCACGGGTGCTACGGGGAGACGAGCCGGATCCCCACGCCCGCGGAGGGGGAGTTCAAGGAGATCACCAGTAGGCATCGACGGCGGCACGTCCCGCTCCCGACGTGCGCGGGGGGAGCGGGACGCCGTCCGGTATGCGCGGACAAGTGACTCCGGAGGGCCTGGTCAGCCATTCAAGGACGCCGCGTACGGCAGCAGTTTCGACGGGTTCATCATCCACATGATCCGGTCGATCCCCTCGGCGGACGCGTCGATGCACAGCAGCGCCACCGCGTCCTCGCCGACGGAGACGAGGGCGGACGGCCGTCCGTTGGCCTCGACCCACCGGATGTCCGCCTGGGGCCAGAACCGGGGCGCGAAGGCCGCGAGGTACTTGGTGACCCGGAGGCGTCCGACGACCGGGATCTTCGACGCACCGCGTACCCCGCCCCCGTCGGAGTAGCTGACGACGTCCGCGGCGAGAAGGTTCTCCAGCACCGTCAGATCGCCCGTCTGCGCCGCCGCGAGGAACACCTCCAGCAGCCGCCGGTGCTCGGCCGGACTGACCTGTTTCCTGCGTTCGGCCGCCAGGTGTCTACGTGCGCGGCTCACCAACTGGCGGCTGTTGGCCGCACTGGTCTCCAGGATGTCCGCGATCCGGCTGTAGGGGTAGTCGAACGCCTCTCGCAGGACGTAGGCCGCGCGTTCCACCGGGTTCAGCTTCTCCATGAGGAAGAGGACCGCCAGCTCGACAGCCTCCGCCCGTTCCGCTCCGACGTGGGGGTCCCGACTGGTGTCGACGGGTTCGGGTAGCCACGGACCGACGTACGATTCGCGCCGCACCCTCGCGGACTGGGCGAGGTTGATGGCCAGACGCGCGGTGACCGTGGTGAGGAAGGCCGCCGGTTCCACGACGTTCGTGCGGTCTGCTTTGTGCCACCGCAACCATGTCTCCTGAACGATGTCCTCGGCCTCCGCCGAACTGCCGAGAACCCGGTAGGCGATGCCGAAAAGCTGGGGACGTGCCGCCAGGAACTCCTTCGTCGCCTGGTCAAGGGCGTCAGTGTCGTCATTCCCAGTGTGCATCGTCGTCCCTTCAGGCTCCGGGACCACCATGCTACAAGCTGCCACATGGTGCGCTTGTGGCGGTGTTTGGGCACAGTGCGCAAAACACTGTGATCACACAGTGCCGTGCGGGTGTGGGTGTGGGTCCGGCCGACACGCTGTTGCTTTTCACTCCGGGGGCACCTCGTGAGGAGTACTTCGAGAACCTGATCCGGGTATGACATGTCGACGTCCTCTGGGTGTGTGTCAGTCGGTCGGGTGGGTGTGTGCCGGGCGGTCGGCGATGCCCCGACGGGGCAACGGCTTCGGCGGCCGCTGCCCCGATCGGCCGACGGCGTCAGTGACGTGCCGGCACCGACCAGGAGGTGGGGAAGGCCGGCGGCCCGGTCAGCCGAACTGGCCGGGCTGGTAGTCGCCCGCGGGCTGCTGGTTGATGACGTTGATACGGTTGTAGGCGTTGATGACGCCGATGAGCGAGATCAGGGCGGTGAGCTGTTCCTCGTCGAAGTACTTGGCCGCGTCGGCCCATGCCTCGTCGCTGACTCCGCCGGCCGCGTCGGCGATGCGGGTGCCCTGCTCCGCCAGTTCGAGGGCGGCACGCTCGGCCTCGGTGAAGACCTTGGCCTCCCGCCAGGCGGCCACCAGGTTGAGACGCTGCTGGGTCTCCCCGGCGTGCGCGGCGTCCTTGCTGTGCATGTCGGTGCAGAAGCCGCAGCCGTTGATCTGGCTCGCGCGGAGCTTCACCAGTTCCTGGATCGCGGTCGGCAACGTCGAGTCCGTGAGCACCTTGCTGGCCGAGTTGATGTGCTTGAGTACCTTCGCCCCGAGCGGGCTGCCGAAGTAGTTGAGACGCGATTCCACGGTGATCTCCTTGTCGTACGGGTTCTGCGGATCTGTAGCTGCACCTGACTGACCGAGTGGCCCGCCGATGTGTGACAGGAAACCGCGGCCACATGCGTCCGGGCCGAGACGGTCGGCACAAGCTCCACCGCTCCGCGCTGGCGAGGGGCGCGGAGTGGGAACCGGCGACGGCGGACATGAGCACACCCCGGATCGGTCGCCGACCGGCGTTGTCACAGAGCAGAGAGCCGTCCGGTCTATTCCGCAAAAGGCGCGAACAGGCCATGTCTCCTCACGTGCTGCCCGCAGCCATTCGCGCATCGGCTGATTCCCGCACCGCCCGACCCACCTGAGGACGAGCTCGATGACCAGCACTGACGACGTGACGCCCGGAAACCAGCTGGAACCGCCCGACCCGCCTGACATGCCTGACACACCTGACACGATCGACTCGGCGATCGCGTTGCTCGACGAGCAGGGGACGGTGACCGGCTGGACACAGGCCGCTGAGCGGCTCGCCGGATACAGCGCGAGCGAGGTGGTGGGCCGGTCCGCCGCGCTGATACTGCCCTCCTTCGGGGACGCGCCGACGACATCGGCGTACGTCGAACGCTGCCGCGCCCAGAACGGCTGGTCGGGCACCACGGCGCTGCGCCACCGGGACGGCCGTACGGTCGACACCGGCCTGCGCGTCTCCAGGGTGCGCGGGCGGCAGGGAACCGCCCGCTGGCTGGTGTCCGTGACCGGCACGCTCTCCGGGCAGGCGGTGAACGCAGCGGCGGGTGCGCCGCTGCTGGCCCGGGCCCAGATCGGCATCGTCGTGCGTGACCTGAACCTGCGGTGCACCTGGGTGAACGACACGATGGAGAGCCACGACGGCATCCGCGCCGACCGGCGCCTCGGACGCCGGTTCTCCGAGGCGCTGCCGGGCGCCAAGGCCGAAGCCCTTGAGGCGGTGATGCGTCAGGTGCTGCACAGCGGTACCACCCGGGTGCACGAGTACCGGTCGTGGCTCGCGACGGGCCTGCGCCGGGAACACACCTTCTCGGCCTCGTTCTTCTGCCTCCAGGGTGCCGACGGCGAGCCACTGGGCGTGTGCGCCATCAGCATCGACATCACCGAGGGCCGGCGCGCCCGCGAGTGCCTGGCCGTCCTCGGCCAGGCCGGTTCGCGCCTCGGCAGCAGCCTCGACGTGATGCAGACCAGCCAGGAACTGGCCGACCTCGCCGTGCCGTTGGTCGCCGACTATGTAGCGGTCGACCTGGAGCAGTCGGTCCCGTTCGGCGACGGGCCGCCGGTCCGCATCGGCCCGACGCGGGAGCGTCCACCCGTCTTCCGCCGGGCGGGTCTGGCCTCCGTCCAGCCGGGCGTTCCCGAATCCCCGTGGCTGCGCGGTGAGCAGGTCCCGGTGCCGCCCGACTCACCCCTCACCGACGTCATGCGCACCGGACGTTCCTACCTGGAGCCGATCATGGACACCGCCGAGGGCACCTGGGTCGCCCAGGACCCGGCCAGGGCCCGGAAGATCCACGAGCACGGCATGCACTCGATGATGATCGTCCCCATCCGTACCCGGCGCGCCCTGCTCGGCGTGGCCCTGTTCGTCCGCACCGAGGATCCGGCGCCGTTCCAGGAGGGCGATCTGCTCCTGGCCGAGGAACTCGTCAGCCGCGCCGCGCTGTCCCTGGACCACGCCCGCCAGTACGCCCGTGAGCACACCGCGGCCCTCGCGCTCCAACGCAACCTGCTCCCGCGGCGCCTGCGGGGCGGCTCGGCGGTCGAGGTGGCCTCCCGCTATCTGCCCGCCGACGTGGACAACGGCGTCGGAGGCGACTGGTTCGACGTGATCCCGCTGTCCGGCGCGCGGGTGGCCCTGGTCGTCGGCGATGTGGTCGGTCACGGCCTCCATGCCGCGGCGACCATGGGCCGGCTGCGCACCGCCGTGCGCACACTCGCCGACCTGGAGCTGTCGCCCGACGAACTGCTGGCACATCTGGACGACACGGTGCAGCGGCTCGCCGAGGAGGACGCCGACGCTCCGGACCAGATCCCCGCCGTCGTGGGCGCGACCTGCCTGTACGCGGTCTACGACCCGGTCACCCGGAAGTGCACCATGGCACGGGCCGGGCACCCGCCACCCGCGATCATCGATCCGGAGGGCCAGGTCACCTTCCCGGACCTGCCGACCGGAACGCCCCTCGGACTCGGCATGGGGATCCCGTTCGAGGCGGTGGAACTCGAACTGCCCGAGGGAAGCCTTCTCGCCCTGTACACCGATGGCCTGATAGAAACCCGCGACCACGACATCGACGTGGGAATGCACCGTCTGGGCAACGCCCTGGCCCGGCCCGCTCGCTCCCTGGAAGACCTCTGCACCCGGGCGATGGAGTCGTTCCTCCCGGGCCGGCCCCCGTCCGACGACGTCACCCTCCTGCTCGTCCGGACCCGCTCGCTCAGCCCCGCCCAGGTGGCGTCCTGGACCCTGCCCAACGACCGGACCGCGGTCCGTCGCGCCCGGCGCATGGCAGCGGGGCAGTTGAGCGCCTGGGGCCTGGAAGACCTTGCGGACACCACGAAACTGATCATCAGCGAACTGGTCACCAACGCCGTCCGGTACAGCACCGGCCCCATCGTCCTGCGTCTGATCCAGCACCAGGTCCTGACCTGCGAAGTGTCCGACACCGATTTCTGCTCCCCCCGTCCCCGCCGCGTCCGCAGGACCGATGAGGACGGGCGGGGCCTCTTCCTGGTCGCCCAGCTGGCCCGCAGGTGGGGTGCCCGTTCCGTCTCGGGCGGCAAGGTCGTCTGGGCGGAGGAGGACCTTGCCGCCATGCGGCTGTCATGACGGGCGACCGTCGTGCCGCCCGCGCGCGGGGAGCCACCGGACGCAGGTTTCCACCCCCGTCCGGAAGGCCGCGGCTACGCGGCGGATCAGCGGGTGATCGCCTTGGTCTCAAGAAACTCCTCGATGCCGGCACGACCCATCTCCCGGCCGTTGCCGGACTGCTTGTAACCGCCGAACGGTGCCTGGAAGTTGTGCTGTCCGCCATTGACGTCGACCTGCCCGACGCGCAGCCGCCGGGCGATCGCCATGGCGTGCTCCTCGTCACCGGTGACGGCAGCGTTGAGGCCGTAGACGGTGCCGTTGGCGATCTCGACGGCGTGGTCGTCGTCGGCATAGGGGATCACGACCAGGACGGGCCCGAAGATCTCCTCCTGGGCGATGACGGACTCCGGGTCGACGTCGGAGAAGATCGTGGGCCTGACGTAGGCACCCGTCTCCAGACCCGCGGGCCGACCGGGGCCGCCGACCACCAGGGTGGCGCCGTCGGCGATGCCGCGTCGGATGTAGCCGTCCACGCGCCGGCGCTGGCTCTCCGAGGCGAGGGGGCCGATCCGTGTGGACTCGTCGGCCGGGTCGCCGACCGGGTACCGGCCGGCGGCGGCCCGCAGCTTCGCCACGACTCGGGCCTGGAGGCCCTGGGGGACGAGCATGCGGGTGTAGGCACCGCATGCCTGCCCGCCGTTGGCCCAGGCGTAGGCCAGCCCCCGCTCGACGGCGAAGTCGAGGTCAGCATCGGGCAGGACGATGTGGGCCGCCTTGCCGCCCAGTTCGAGGGCGACGCGCTTGACGGTGTCCGAAGCGGCCGCGGACACGCGCTTGCCCGCGGTGGTGGACCCGGTGAAGGAGACCATGTCGATCTTCGGGTGCCGGGTGATGGCCTCACCGACGACCGCGCCCGTGCCCTGCACGACGTTGAGCACACCGTCCGGGAGACCTGCGTCGGTGGCGATCTCCGCGAACATCCGGGCGCTCAGGGGCGAGATCTCCGACGGTTTGAGGACCACCGTGGAACCGGCCAGGAGCGCCGGTACGACCTTCGTCACCACCTGCTGGAGGGGGAAGTTCCACGGGGTGATGGCACCGACCACGCCGATCGGCTCGTGGAGGATCAGCGAGTTCTCGATCTCCTCCGTCCACTCGAACCGCTCCGCCGCCGTGATCGCGGCGAGGGTCGACGCCACGGGGAAGGCAGCCTGGGCCTGGCGGGAGAAGGCGATCGGGGCGCCCATCTCCAGCGTGATCGTGGCCGCGAGCGCCTCGGAGTGCTTCCGCATCCCCTCGGCCAGCCGCCGGATCACCGTGACGCGGTCCTCGGGCGAGGTCGCCGACCAGCCGGGGAAGGCGGCGAACGCCGCGTCCACCGCGCTGTCGACGTCCTCGGTCGTGCCTTCGTGCACGGAGGCGATCACGGACTCGTCGGCAGGGTTCAGGACGTCGGTCAGCGGCCCGGAGCCGCGCACGGCACGGCCGTTGATCCAGTGGGACGGAGCGGGAAAGGGGACTTCGCGCAGTTCGTTCATGCCCGCAAGGCAACACCGGCCGTCCGGCGGCATCCATGCTCGCTCGTGCCCATGATCCGGGTCACTCGGCCGCCGCGCTCACCGGCCGGTCACCCAGCGCGTCGCGTCACGGTATTTCCGGCGGCTTCGGACCGCGGACTCCCAGCGTTGTACCGGTACCGGTACCGGAGCTTGAGCGGGAGGCGGTCGGGCAACCGGGCAGGCCGGGATCGCAGGGGCCGGCGCCTCCGCGGTCACGCTCTCGTACACTCCGGCTCATGCACGGGGTCCGTGACGGACACCACAGCCCGCGGGGAATCCACAGCCGGGCCGGACTGCTCAAGCCCTTGCGGGGCCGAGCGGCGCACTCCCAGATGACGAGCCCGGACCGCGAGACGGCCGCGGACCGGCACATCCGCGTCGGCGAACACCACAGACCGGGAGGACGGCGATGGCGGACCGAGCAGGACTGGCGGCCTTTCTGCGTACTCGCCGGGTGTCCCGGCAACCGGAGGACGTCGGCCTGCCCCGCGGGCGGCGCAGGCGTACCGGAGGGCTGCGCCGGGAGGAAGTGGCCGCTCTGTGCGACATGTCGGCGGACTACTACACCCGCCTCGAACAGCCGCGCGGGCCCCGTCCTTCGGAGCAGATGCTCGCCGCGATCGCCCGCGGCCTGCGCCTGTCCGCGCAGGAGCGGGACCACCTGTTCCACCTCGCCGGTCATGCGCTGCCTCCCAGAGCACGGCGCGGCGACCAGGTCGATCCGGGGATGAGCCGCATCCTGGAGCGGCTTTCGGACACCCCCGCACAAGTGATGAACCAACTGGGCGAAACACTGAAGCAGACGCGGCCGGCGGTGGCCCTGCTGGGCGACGAAACCGCGTACACCGGACTGGCCCGAAGCGTCCACTACCGCTGGTTCACGGATCCGGCCTCCCGGCTCCGCCACCCCGAGAGCGACCACGACGTGCAGAGCCGCCTGATGGTGGCCGACCTCAACGGCGCCCACAGCCGCGACGGCGGCGACTCGTACGTCGGCGAACTCGTCGACACACTGCTCGGCGAGAGCCCCGAGTTCGCCGGACTCTGGCACGAACGCCCGGTGCTGGGCCCCTCCTGTGGGTCCAAACGCTTCCGGCACCCGAAAGCGGGGCTGCTGGAACTGCACTGCCAGACGCTCGTCGACCCCGAGGCGTCCCAGCGGCTCCTGGTCTACACCGCGGCACCGGGCAGCGCGAGCGACACCGGCCTCAGGCTCCTGTCCGCGCTCGGGTGACCGGCACGCAAGCCGGCGTCCGGGCCTGAAGGTTCGCGTCCCAAGTCCCGCCGGAGCGGCGCTTGGGGGTACCGAAAGTATCACCGGGCGCAGATAGGATCCGCGGCCGTCTGCGAGCCCACCAGGACCGGCTTCCGCGTCTACCTGAGGTGGTCGGACGGCACCGCCCTGTCGCCCGCACACACGGCGGACAAGGGCTGGTACATCAACTGGATCGGCGTCGACGAACCCTGATCCTGCCCACGACATCCACGCCCGCTCCGCACCCTCCGCCGAGGTGGGGCCGGTCAGGCCGCGAGAGCCGGCCCACAGGGACAGGGGCGGTATTCCAGGCCGTGTCCGCCGTCGACGGCGCGGCTGGTGCAGGTGGCGGCGTCGGCGACCAGCTCCCAGGATCGGTATGGGCCGCTGTTCCTCCCGTTCCCGCGGGGTGGACCGGCGGATCTGACCGGCCTGGGCAGGTGGGCGCGGTGCCGTCCTGCCGTCCCGGTGACCACCGCGGTCTCCCGTAATCCTTTCGTGTCCCCCAAGTCGCCCGTATATCACCCGTTCTTTACACCATGCCACCGTAGGGCAGGACGATTCGGGGGGCGGCGTGGCGGATTCGGCTCCATCAGGTGCGAGAGAACCGTCGCTGAAGGTGGTGCGGGTACCCGGCGCACTGCTCCGGCGTGTGTTACGGGTGTTCCGGCTGTGTGCCGTCCTGGCCGTGCTGGTCGGCGGGACCGTCGGACTGACCGCGAGCGGGCATCTGGGGCTGCCCTTCCAACAGGTCACCACTCTCACCGGGCGCCTGGCGTCGGTCGGCGACCTCTTCGACGACCCGCAGATGATCCGGCTGCTGCGCAACCACGGACTGCGTGTGCACACCATCAGCGCGGGTTCACGCGAAGTGGCCACCGGCAGTCTGGACGGTCTGGACTTCGTCTTCCCGTCCGGCCAGTCGGCGGCGGAACAGATCTACGCCCAGCGACAGGCGGCCGGGCAGTACAGCAACGACTCGCAGCCCCTCTACAGCCCACTGGTCCTGGCCACCTGTCGCGCATACGCGGAGACATTGGTCGGCAAGGACGTGGCCGTGCGCCTCGGCGGCGGCGACAAGCCGCTTATTCCCTCGGCATGGCGCAGTTCGTCGGACTGGCGGGCACCACCTGGCACGACATCGGCGTCACCCGGCACGGCGTGGACAACCACAACCTCGTGCTCGCCCGGACCTCCGACATCTGCCAGTCCCATTCCGCGGACAGCTACCTCGGTCTGCTCGCCTACACCCTCAACGGGGGCAAGACGATCGGAGACACCTCCGAGATCCCCGCACTGGTCGGCAGGCTCAAGGAGCTGATACTCCGCCAGGGCAGCCCGGGCACCGACCTGAGCACGAAGTACGAGTCCCCCGTAGGCCCCAGTGCGGCCCCGATCGTCGTGATGTACGAGCACCAGTTCCTGGACTACCAGGCCAAGTACCGTGCCGAGCACGGCCGGCTGGACGACTACCGGGTGCTGCTCTACCCCGATACGCAGATGGTGAGCGAGCCGCACTTCGTCGCGCTGAACCACAAGGCCGGCCGGCTCGGCGACCTGCTGAAAGACGACCCGGAACTCCGGCGCCGGGAAGCCCAGCTCGGGTACCACACCTTCGGCACCGACGAACTGGGCACGAACATCAGGAAGTTGCACGTACCGGATCCGGACACCACCCGCACCGATCAGACCGACCGCACCGCGGCCCAGATGCCGGACTACCCGCTGCTGGAACAGCTCATCAACAGCATCAAGTCCTGCCCTCCACCGGTAACGGACTGAGCAGGACCGGAAGACAACAACGACCGGCCTGACCGATCCCGACCGACCTCGACGAGTGAACGAAGGTGTGCGCAGTGCCCGTATTCAGCGACGGCCTGTGGTGGGACATCAACTGGGGCTGGATGGTGGTGTGGCTGGTGACCGCGGTGAGCGTGTTCGCCGCGGCGGGACTGCTGATCGGCGCCCGGCGACGGCGCCGTTCCAGCCCCTCGGCCGGTCTGCTGTTCGGCCGTACCTGCGTCTACCTCGACGACCGGCAGATCATGGACACGTACCAGATGAACCAGTACGCGGTGGCGCTGCGCAAGGAGGTCGAACTGCGCACCACCACGAACCGGGCCGTCAAGCTGGTGTGGCGGCTGCTGCCCTTCATCAGCCCCGAGGCGAACTACGAGGCGAGCCGCGAGTCCGCCGCCAAGTACATCCAGGTGGCCGAGCCGATCTCGGTGATCGGCGTCATCCTCGACGCCCTGGAACGCAGCAACGCCATTGTCCACGCCGGCCTGTACGAGTCCACGATCCGCAGCAACCCGGCCCTGCGCAGGGTCCGGGGGACGGGCGGCACCCGGCTGAGCGCCACCAGGAAGTGGTTCGTCCAGCTGACCGCCGACTTCACTCTGGACGAGGCCGCCTGCGCCCCGGGCGCCGATGTCTTCACCGCGCCGTACGGTGACACCGCGCGGGTCCGCCTGGTCTGCCGCCCCACCGGCTACCGCACCGCCGACAGCACCGGAACCGGCGTCCCGAGCACCCCCGACACCACGCCCCGACCCGTATCGGCCCCCGCCCCCGCCCCCGCCCCCGCGTCCGTCCCGGACCTGACCGGCGCTCTCTGCCTGGCCAAGGTGGGGACTTGGCGGTCCGCCACCGGGACCCTGGACGTCGCCCCGCTGGCAGTCTTCAGGTAGCTCTCACGGGGGCGCGGTTTACGCACAGCGCATCTGCGCATCTTCTTCATAGAGTTCGGCGAACTTGAGTTCGGTGGCGTTGATCGCCTCTATTCCACTGGAACTTCGCTCCGCTTCCTGCGGATGCATTCACGTATCATGCATAAAGCGATCTGACAAGGTCTTGTACTACTCATTTCTGGCGCATACGTTGCCTTGCGTCCTGTGGTATGCCATGCCTAGTCTCGGTGTCGGTGAGCGGCCCTTCAAGTGGGCTGTCAATTATCCCGAGGTCGGGAAAACCGGTAGAGCGGGGAATGCTTGACGGTGGGAAACGCAGGCGAGACGAAAAGCAGTCCAGAAGAAGCCGACCTCAGCTTACGCGGCACAGTGAGTGCATCACCCGTCCGTGAACTCCTCATCGGTTCGGTGATCGGCCGGTCCTCCTCGGCGATGATTTCGGTGGGGACCGTACTGCTCATTCAGGACGCCACCGGCTCCTTCGCGTTCGCGGGAAGCGCCGCCGGAACGTTCGCTCTCTTCTCGGTCGCGGTCGGTCCGGTCCGCAGTTGGTTCACCGTGCGCTGCGGGCACCGTCTGACGCTGCTCATCCTGGCGGGAGCCGAGGCGCTGGGCCTGATCGCGCTGACCGTGGCCGCCACCCGACACTGGCCGTCCTGGCAGATTCTGGCCCTGACCGCGCTCGTCGGCGCGGCCAGCCCGCCCTTCGGGGCGCTCATGCGCGTCGGCTGGTCACGGGTCCTGCCCGAGCCGGTCCTCCCGAAAGCCTTCGGCATCGACGCCGTCTGCGAGGAAGTGACGCTGATGGTGGGGCCGCTGCTGGTCGGCGCGGCGGTGGCCCTGGCGGGAACGCAGACGTCCCTGCTCATCAGCAGCGGGCTGTGCCTGGTGGGCGCGGCGACCATGGCGGCCGGCGCCCCGGCCGCGCACGGCGGCGACGGCACGCCGCAGGAACACGTCTCGGTGCGCTCGGCGGTGCGCGGTGCCGCTCCGGTCCTCATCGCGCTGGCCGCCGTGGGCCTGACCGTGGGCATGATCGAAGTGGGGGTGCCGGCGCTGACGGAGGAGTTCGGCCGGGTGGCCCTGGCCGGCCCGCTGCTGGCCGTGCTCTCCGCCGCCAGTGCGTGCGGCGCGTTTGTCCACGGCAGGATCGCGGAACGCGCCCCGCTGGAGCGGTGGTTGGTGTGGTTGTCGCTGGGCGCCGCGCTGGGCACCGCCCTGCTGGCAGCCGCCGTCGGCCTGTTCACCCTGGTACCCCTGCTCGTGGTCGCCGGACTGGCGGTCGGACCCGCCGTCATGACGGGTTACCTGATGGCGGACCGGGTGGCCCGAGGACACGCGGGCAAGACACACGCGGCCATCCTGGCCGGTGTCGCCTGCAACGGCGGTACGGCCGCGGGCGCCGCCGCAAGCGGAGTGCTGATCGGCTCCGCCGGTACACACACGGCCTTCCTGGTCGTCGCCGGCACAGCCGTGCTGGGGATCGGGGCGAGCCGTCTGGTGCCCGTTCCCACGGACCCGGCCCCAAGCAGCGCCGATCCCGCACGGACGGCCGGCAAAGGTCCCTCCTGAATCCCTTCCCGAATCTCCCGGAATTCCTTCGGCAGAAAGGCAGGAAAGATGCGTCACGCGCTGCAGCAGGACGACCCGGACATCTTCTTCACCAATACGGCCATGGGACAGCGGACGCTCTACATCGACGGCGCGCAGGCCATGCAGGAGTGGGAGAAACCGCTCATGGTCCGGAGCGGAGAGCTGGTGGTCCGGCAGGGCAGTGAGTTTCTTGAGTGCGGCCTCGGCCTGGGCCTTTCGGCCCTCGCCGTCGCAGGCGCGCAGAACACGACGCGGCATACCGTGGTGGAGCGCTATCAGCCGGTCATCGACGAATTCCGGAAGACCCATCCCTCGCTCCCGGCCACCCTGGACATAGTCCAGGACGACTTCTTCGACCACATAGAGCGGCTGCCGGACGAATCGGTCGACGGCATCATGTTCGATCCCTGGCTCCCCAAAGAGATCCGGGACGACGAGTCCTGGTGGGCGGAGGTCATCGGACAGATGATCCGTATCATGCGGCCGGGCGCGGCATTCGTGCCGTTCTTCTCCACGACCAACGAGCTGTGGCCGCGCTTCGCCCCTCGCTTCCGGACCATCCTCGTCGAGCCGCACCCCTTCACCGCGTACCCGACGACGAGTTACACGGAGGGCACCTCCGGCACCGCGTACATCCAGTGCTTCATCAAGTGAGGAGGACCCCGACATGCCCTTCCACTTCGCCACCGTCAGCCAGAAGCTGACCGCTTCCATGGGCGGACGCGCCGCCTACCAGGTCCTCGCCATGGCGTGGAACGACGAGACCAACGAGATGCGGTATCTGATAGCCGCACGGGAACGGCCCGTCTGGGTCAACGATCAGGAACTCGTACGGGTGTTCACGGACGACGACTGAGACAGGCGGTGCCGTGTGATCTCCTCCCTGCTCCAGGCATTTCTCGCGCAGGTGTCGAGCCGGCCGGACGCGGCCGCCCTCCACTATCCCGAATCCATGGATCCGGAGGTGATGGACTACCGGACCCTGGACACCCGCTCGGACCGCCTGGCCTCTCACCTCGCCGGTGCCGGAGTCCGCGCGGGAGACACCGTAGGCATCTTCTTCGCACCCGAACCAACGCTGATCGTCTCGGTGCTGGCGGCCCACAAGCTGGGTGCCCGCTACCTCATGCTCGACGCCGAGCTGCCCGCCCCCCGGCTCGACGCGATCATCGCCGACTGCCCGATGGCCGCGGTGCTCGGCGTGCCGCCCCCCGAAGTCACCCTCGGCCCGGACACGGCACAGTTCGGGTTCGAGGCGGCACGTGACATCTCCGGCGGTCGCGGAGAGCGGCGGTATCCGGTCCCCGAGGCCGCGGACGCCGAGGAACTGTACGTCTGCTACACCTCCGGCAGTTCGGGCACGCCCAAGGGGATCGTCGCGCGGACGTCATCCGTGTTCAACCTGGTGAGCGCCGAGGCCAGGCTGGACATCGGTCCCGAGGACGGGGTGGGTCAGCTGTCCAACCCGGCCTTCGACGCGTTCACCTGGGAAGTGTGGGGCTGCCTGGTCAACGGCGGCCGACTCGTGGGCGCCGACCGGCGGCTGGCCGCCGACACCGGGCGCTTCGGTACCTTCGTCCGGGCCCGGCACGTCACCGTCGCCTTCATGACCACAGCCGTGTTCAACCTGCACGCCGCGACGTCACCGACGGCCCTCGCACGGCTGCGCCTGCTCGTGTTCGGCGGCGAGAAGGCCGACCTCGCGGCGGTGCGCATCGTGCGGTCCGCGATGCCGGGCCGACTGGTGCACGCGTACGGGCCGACCGAGACCACCACGTTCGCCACCTGCCATGTGGTGGGAGAGATCGCCGCCGACGCGACATCGTTGCCGATCGGATCGCCGCTGGCCGGGTACGAGGCGACGGTCTGGCATGCCGAAGGGCGGCCGGCCGCCCCCGGCGAGCCGGGAGAGCTCTACATCGGCGGGGCGGGGGTCGCCGGCGGATACCTCAACCGGCCGGAGCTGACCACCGAGCGGTTCGGCCCCTCGCCCGCCGACCCGACCGGGCCCGTCACCTACCGCACGGGCGACCTCGTCACCACCGACGAGTCCGGGCTCATCCACTTCCTGGGCCGCAGGGACAACCAGGTGAAGGTGCGTGGTCAGCGGGTCGAACTGGAAGACGTGGAAACCCACTTGAGGGCGCTCCCGGCCGTGCGCGAAGCCGTCGTCTGCCCCGTCCGGGACCGCGATTCGGTGAGCCTCGTCGCCGTGGTCGAACCGGCGCAGCGGCACGGCGCCGTCTCGACGTGGAACGGTCTGTACGACGAGCTGTACCGCGGGATCGATCTGCGACGTGAGGACCACCGCTACCGCGGCTGGAACGCCTCCGCGACCCACCAGCCGATCCCCGCCGACGAGATGCGGCACTGGTTGACCGCCACCCTCGCCCGGATCCGCCGGCTGCGCCCCCGGCGCATCCTGGAGATCGGCGTCGGATCGGGGCTCCTCCTCAACGCCCTGGCACCCTCCGCCGACACCTACTGGGCGACCGACTTCTCGCACTCGGTCCTGGACAAGCTGGCCGAACAGTGCGCCACCGATCCGGAGCTGGCCCGGGTCGAACTGCGCCACCGCGAGGCGATCGACCTGTCGGGGCTGCCGGAGAACACGTTCGACACGGTCATCCTCAACTCGGTCATCCAGTACTTTCCGTCGGTCGACTACCTCTCCCAGGTGCTGAAGGGCCTGCTCGACCTGCTGACCCCGGGCGGACGCCTCTTCGTGGGAGACGTGCGCAACCAGCGGCTGGCGGGCCGGTTCTACACCGAAGTCGCCGAGCACAGCGCGGGCGGGCCGCACGCGCACACCGCGGCACAACTGGCCGAGGCCGAGACGGAACTCCTCGTCGACCCCGACTACTTCGCCCTGCTGCCCCAGGTCTTCGACCGTATCGACGCGGTCGATCTCCTCGTCAAAAGAGGCCGCCACCGCAACGAACTGACCGACTACCGCTACGACGTCCTGCTCGGCACCGGCGAGACCGGGCCTCCGCGCTCCGACACCGCCCTTGAATGGACCTGGGACGGCGGGAACACAGCCGGAGCGGCCCTCGCGGACCGGCTCGCGGGCGTGGCCGCCCGGCCCGTCGTCGTCACCGGCGTACCCAACGCCCGGCACCTTCCGGCGCACTCGGGCGCGGTGGAACCGGAGGACCTGTACGACATCGGCGCGGCCGCCGGCCGGCCGGCACTGGTGAGCTGGGGGGCCGCCCCGGACGAACTCACCGCCTGGTTCCTGCCGGCGGGCGCCGACGACGCGGTCTCCGGCACCGCCCGGCCGCACGCCGGCCGACCGGAGACCTGGCCCACGGCCTACGCGAACACGCCGACCGGGCAGCGCGCACCGCACTCCTTCGCCGAGGACGTCGTCCGCCGGCTCAGAACGGAGCTGCCCGCCTACATGATTCCCAGCCGGGTCGTCGTCGAGGACCGACTGCCCCGCAACGCCAACGGCAAGCTCGACCGGCACGCCGCGGCAGACCTGGCGGAGCGGTACACGCCCGCGCCGAAACCGGCCGAGTCGCCCGCGACCTTCCGCGAAGCCGCGGTGCGGTCCGCGGTGGCCGCCGCGCTCGGCGTGGACCAGGACACGATCGCACCCGGCGACGACTTCTTCGACCTGGGCGGCCATTCGATCGCGGCTGTCCGGCTGGCCCACTGGCTGAGCGGCCGGCTGGGTGTGGACGTCTCGACGGGGGACATCTACGAGGCGCGCACGGTCCGTCAGATCGCCGCCCGCGTCTTCCCGGAACGGCCGGACCCGCCGGAGGCACGGCCGACTCGGCGAGGGGAAGGAGAGTCCGGAGCCGAACCCGGCCAGGAGGCGCGGCCGGCGCCCGTGCCCGAGGGGCGGTCCGCACCGGGGGCACCGGGTGACGTACCCGCCGCCGTGGATGCGGTCCTGACCGATGCGGAGGATGTCGCCCTGTCACGGCTCGCCGCCGCGGCCGACGTCACACGGCACGACCTCACCACGGCGGCCCTGGTCGCCTCGCTCACCCGGCTGACCGGCGCCGGGGCCGTCGTCATGCTGCGGCCCAACCGCCGACTCGCCCCGCGGGACGTCCTGTCCTGGCGGACCAGCCGCGGCGTCGCCGCGTGGGTGGTGACTCCCGACCCCGGCCACGGACTGCGACCCCTGTCCTTCGCCCTGGTCCGGTCCGAATCCCGGAGCCTCACCGAAGAGCCGGCGCTGAGCGATCCGGCGCACAAGCGGGACATCCCGGCCGACCTGCCGGTCCTGCTGTACGGCCCCGCCCCACTGCTGCCGCAGCCCGGCCGCGAACTCCCCTACGGGACGGGCCTGCTGGTGATGGCGTCCCACACCGGGCACGGCGCCTCAGCGCGCCTGTGGCACGACGGCCGGCCCGCCTGCTCCGGACTGACGACGGAACGTCTGGCGACCGACTGGAACGCGTGGATCCGAGCGGGTCTGCGTGACCCGGAGCGTCCTGCAACCGCGAGTGAATCGTTTTTGCCGGAGGTGCGGGAGGTGATGGTGGGGCAACGGCTCGTCATGCGGACCGAGACCCTTGCCCCGCTGCTTCCCAGCGGAATGCGGCCGGCCGCCGGCGACGCCGTGCCCGTGTACGTCCTGGACGAGGCCAACCAGCCGGTCCCGGAGGGCCGGTACGGGCGGCTGCACGTGCCCATGGCCTCCCTCGACACCACGGGCCCCGTCGCACAGGACGCTCAGCGGGCGGCGGACCGGCTGATCGCGGACCCGCTGCGGGCCGGGGCCGTCATGGTACGTACCGCCTCGACGGCCCGGTGGCATCGAGGCGCCGGGGCGGAACTCCTGGCGCCCCGGGCGGCGGCCGAGGCCGAGGCCGCCGGGGAATCAGACCTGCACCAGCCTCCGGCCGGGCCGGATGTGTTCGACGACGAGCTGGAAATGTTCACCGTCCTCGTGAACAGGACCGGCGAGAGATCACTGTGGCCCATGAGTATCGCCGTGCCGGCGGGCTGGGCGGCCCACATCGCCCCCACGTCCAGGACAGCGGCTCTGAAGCAGCTGACCCCTGGACGCGACCCCGCACCCGGTGAGTCCGACCGACGTATGGAGTCCACAGATGAGTGAAACGGCGCCCTCGAACGACGTCTTCCAGTCCTCCGGGATGTCACAGCACATCCTCACACCCGATGAGGCCGAGCAGGTACGGCACTTGTCCGAGCGGGCCAGCCGGGATCACGGCGATCCGAACGACGACGACACCCTCGGCGCGCTGGCCGCCCTGGCGGGTGATCTCCCGCTGAGCCTGCGCGCCTTCCTCCACCGGGAGCGCCTGACGGAATCACCGAGCGGTGTCACGGTGCTCAGCAATCTCACCGTGGCCGAGAACGTCGGGCCCACCCCGCGGAGCTGGCGCGGCGCGGACACCCAGGAGAGCCGACCGGACGCCTTCACCGCGTTGCTGCTCGGATCGCTCCTCGGCGATCCCATCGGATGGTCCGCCCAGCAGAGCGGCCGCGTGGTCACCGACGTGCTGCCCTCGCCGGGCATGGAGCAGAGCGACATCAGCGCCTCCAGCGCGAGAGAGCTGAGCTGGCACACCGAGGACGCCTTCTCCCCTTACCGTGCCGACTGGGTCGGCCTGCTGTGCCTGCGCAATCCGCACGCCGTGGCCACCACCGTGTCCCGGCTGGCAGTGGGGGAGTTACCCGAACCCGCCGAACGGGTGCTGCGGGAAACCCGGTTCGTCCTGGACGCGGATCCGGCCCACGAACTGGACGACGGCCCCGAGCCGGACAGCGGGCCCGTCGCGCTCCTGACGGGCCCGCCGGACGCCCCGACGCTGCGCGCCGACCGGGACTACATGCGGGCCGTCCCCGACGACGACGAAGCGGCCCAAGCGCTGAAGCAACTGATCCACCATCTCGACGACCGGCTGACCGACGTCGTCCTGGGACCGGGGGACATGGCCTTCATCGACAACAACGTCTTCGTACACGGCAGGCGCTCCTTCCAGGCGACCTACTCGCCCGCCGAACGCTGGCTCAAGCGCATCAACGTGGTCAGGGACATCCGCCGGACGCGCCCCGGCCGGATCAGCGGAAGCAGCCGCGTCCTGCGCAGCCTGTGACCACAGATCCCTGCACGGACGCGTTCACACCCGCATCCCGCCGAGGAAGGGGAATCTCACCATGAACAGTTCCACGGACGCCGGGCGGCGCAGGCTCCTCCTGGTGGAAAGCCGCCGCGCGACCTTCAACGAGAGCCTCCTGGCGAGGCCCGACGTGACCACGGTGCTGTTGCGCCTGGGCGACAGCTCCACCCGCTCGCACGGCTCGGGACCGGACGGCCAGGACGCGGAGAACTCCCGGCACATGTTCGTCCTGGACTCCTCGCGGTCGATCGACCAGGAGGCGGCCCGCTACCGGGAGTGGGTCGGGCACATCGGCGTCGTCCCCGAGTACTTCTGCAATCCGAACGAGGCCGTCCAGCCCCAGGCCCAGGCGTTCGCGGCCGCCGTCGGGCTGCCGCACCTCACCCAGGAGCAGGTGCTGCTCGTCCACGAGAAACCCGCGATGAAGAAGCTGTACCACCGCATCGGGCTGCGCTCGGCGGCGTACGAACTCGTCGACGGTGTGGGGGAGATCGAGCGGTTCGCGGCCGTCCACGGCTGGCCGCTGATCCTGAAGCCGGTGGACTCCGACTCGTGCATCGGGACCTGGAAGCTGCGTGAGGCGGACCTGCCACACGCCGAACAGCTCCTGCGGGACGGCCACCGCTGGATGGTGGAGGAGTACATCAAGGGCCACGAGCACCAGCTGTGCGCTCTCGTCGCGGACGGCCGCGTGCTCGACGCCTACGTCTCCAGCAATCCCGCGCCGATCCTCGACGTCCTGGAGGGTGCGATCAACGCCAACATCACGCTCGCCCCGTCCGAACCAAAGCCGATCGACGCGGTCGAGCTGTGCCAGCATCTGGTGGACGGTGTGGAGTACGGCAGCGGCTACCTGCACGCGGAGTTCTGGATGACCGAGGCCGGGGAGTTCGTCATGGGCGAACTGGCCGCTCGGCTCAGCGGCTGCGAGGTCCCCCTCAACCACGGTCTGTCGTACGGCTTCGACATCATGCAGGCCATCACCGACCTGTACGTGGGCAGGACCCCGGTGCTGGAGTACACACGCGACCGTGCGGTCGGCGACCTGCTCCTGCCCACCGCGCCCGGAGTGGTCACCGAGATCACGCCCGCGGAGGAACTGCTCGCGCAGGAAGGGGTGATCTCCTGCCGTATGCGCGCCGCCGTCGGCGATCTGGTGGATCCGCCGCGTGCCTCCTTCGCCTGCAGCGGCGTGGTCCAGGTCACCGGGCAGGACTCCGCCGAAGTGACGGACCGGATGCGGAAGATCCTCAGTGCCTACCGGTTCACGACCGAGACGCCCGACACGGCCCGGGAGGCACGATGACGGGGAGGCACGACCCCGGCGCCCCCCGCCGGCCGGACGCCACGTTCGCGGGCCACCGGGACGCCTCCGACTACGCCGCGGCAGTCGCCCGCTTCCTGTCCGGTGACGGGCCGACGCCCATTCCGGTGTGGGTGGGTGACCGCACCGACCTGACGGCCTCGATCGGCGCGGCCGAGCGGCTGTATCGGATCTCCCCGCACGCCGCCACGGCGGCCGACGTCCACATCGTGCGGCCGCAACAGTTCCCCGACGCGCTCCGGGACATGATCCACGCGCTGCCGTCCGCCCCCGGCCGGCGTTCCCCGACGACCGTGGGGCTCTACCAGGACCTGCGGTTCGGCGACCGCACCGCTTGGGGACGCGACCAGGCTCAGGCGTCGGGCGCGGAACCGGCCGTGTTCCTCACCGGCCGGGACGTGCACTCGCTCAGCTGGATGGTGGCCAAGCAGTGGGCGGAACCTGACGAGTTGTCAGGTGAACTGGTGGTGACCGACCTCGACCACCGCCCGGCGCTGGGCGGCGCCGAGTGGGTCGACCCCGACGACATCGCCCGCGGCGACCGCATCCAGATCCTGCGCGAGGGGCCCTGGCGCAGGGTGCTGCTGCACGGCAACGGCCAGGACGACAGCCTGAACCTCGGCCGGCACACCATCTGTGGCAGACGCCAGGGAGCCTACGAGCCGAACGGGTACGGGCCGTCCTGCCACTTCGGTCAGGGCTGCTACAAACCCGAACGGGGCCTGATCCCGGTCGGTAGCATCCCCGCGGGGTCCCTGACACTGCTGAACTGCTTCAGCGGACCGTCGGGACGGCTCGCCACCTATCACGACGACTACCAACTGCTCCTGGCCGCCGTCGACGGCCCGGCCCGTTCCATCGTCGTCACCTCCACCGCCTGCGACGCGGGGCGCCCGGAGATCCAGGCGTGGCTCGACCACCCCGGCGATCCCGCCACCGCCATGAACCAGAGCGTGACGGACGCGAACCCGTACCCGGTGTTCTTCCAGTGCGGCACCGAGACGACGCCGGCCACGGTACCCACGGGGGCGGCGAACCCGGGGCCGGCCGGCCCGTCGCACAAGACCCCCGCGGCGGGAGAGACCGGACAGTCCGGTTCACTCGCCGAGCGGATCCGGACGCTGTCGGCCCGTTCGATCGCCATCGGCCGGTCAGGGCTGGTACCGGAGAACCATCCCATCGCCACCGAACTGGCGGATCTCGACCGGTTCCTGTCCGCCATCTCGGTCCGTGACGCCCTGCGCGATCCGGACCTGACCCGACTCCACCGCGAACAATGCGATGCCAAGACGGCCGCTCTGGACGCGCGGATCGCCCGCAGCCTGTTCACCGAGAGCGCGATCTCCCGCTTTCCGACCTTCTTCGGCGACCGCAGCACGGTCCAGCCGGGCCCGATGAAACAGGCACCGCCCTGCCCGTGCGGCGAGCCCGCCTCCGTCTTCGTACGGCTCCCCGTACCGGCCCCGCTGGTGCCCGTCTCGCAGACGGTGTGTGACAGGTGCGGCGACATCGAGAACGCCATGCTGGGCGCTCCGGAGGTCCGGGTGCGGGGCCCCCGGCGGATGCGGAAGGGCGAAACGGCGGAGATCGCGGTGGAGCTGACCGCGACGCCCGGGACGGTGCCCATCGCGGGACTGGGCCTACGGGCGTCGCTGCGGGCACAGGTCCGACCGACCGCCTGCCGGGTGGCGATCGACCAACAGGGCCGCGGCACTGCGCACTTCGAGCTGGCCGTGTCGTCCGACACCCGGGCGCAGGCCGAGTACCTGCTGCCGTTCGCCGTCAACGACCTGGCCGTCAACGTCGGACGATTCCACTTGCTCGTAGAACCCGATACGAAGTGAGGTGCCGAGCGTGCCGAAGGCGTCTTCCAACAACTTCGCGGCGGAGCGGGTGAACAGTGAGCGACTGCTGCGCCGGATCGAGGAACTCGCGAAGTTCGGAGCCACCGGCGACGGCGGAGTCACCAGGCTCGCCTACTCGGAGGATGACATACGGGCGCGTTCGGCCGTCGCGGACTGGCTCGCGGAGGCGGGCATCCCGTCAAGGGTGGACGCGGCAGGCAACCTGATCGCACGGCTCGCGGGCCGGGGCGGCTCGCGACGCGTCCTGGCGACCGGCAGCCACCTCGACACCGTGGTCCAGGGCGGCAGATTCGACGGGGCCTACGGCGTCATGGCGTCACTGGAAGCCATGATCCGGATCGCGGAGTCGGGGACGCCGCTGTGGTACGACGTGTCCCTGGTCGTCTTCTCCAACGAAGAGGGAGCGAACGGCACTCCTGGGATGGTCGGCTCGCACATCGTGTCCGGCGTCCCGGTCGACGTCGACCAGCTCGATCACACGGGTGTCCCGCTGTGGAGGCGCCTCGCCGACGTGGGAGGCGACGCCTCGGCACTGGACGAGGCCGTCTGGGCGGACGACAGCGTCGCCGCGTTCGTCGAGATGCACATCGAGCAAGGCCCGGTGCTGGAGGACGAGGGGGCCGACATCGGCGTCGTCACCTCCATCACCGGCCGGTCCAACCTGGTCGTCGAGATCACCGGACAGCAGCAGCACGCCGGCACCACCCCGATGACGAACCGCTGCGACGCGCTCGTCGTGGCGGCGCGCATCATCGGCGAGGTGGACGCGCTGGCCCAGAAGGGCGCTGTCCGGGTCGCCACGACGGGCCGCATCACCTGCTCGCCGAACGTGTGGAACGTCGTGCCCGGATCGGTGCACCTCACCGTGGACCTCCGGGACGAGGACCGGAGCCGCATCACCGCGGCGACCGCGCACATCCGCCGCCTTGCGGGCGACCTGAGCGCGACGACCGGAGCCGTCGTCGACGTGCGGCAGGGGCCTGAGGTGCTGCCCGTGGCCATGGACGCCGAACTGGCGGACTGCATCAGCGACGCCGCCGGTCAACTGTCACTGCCGTCGCTGCGCATGCCGAGCGGAGCGGGCCACGACGCCCAATTGGTCGCCCGGACGGCACCCACCGCGATGATCTTCGTTCCGAGCATCGGGGGAGTGAGCCATGCCCCGCAGGAGAACTCCCACGACCACCACCTGACGCAAGGCGCGGACGTGCTGCTGAGAGCGCTCCGCTTGATCGACGAACGCCTCAAGAGGTGACACGGCCGGTTCAGGCCAGGCAGATGTCCGCAGTGCGGATCGCACCACCGAGGTTCTCGTCGTCGGTGCCGAGGACACCCGTTCGCGCGGTGGACGGGCAGGCGAGGGCCTCGACCCTGTGCCCTTCGAAGCGGGCGAGTTCGACCGGCTCGGGCCGCACGGTCAGCAGGGGGAGCGGCACCGGGCGTGAGCGCGAAGCCTTCGTAGTTGTCGCCGGTGCCCTCACGCCCGGAACCGTGAACTCCCGCAGCACCCGCGCCGTGTCCCCTGCGACGCCGAGGTGGTAGCCGTGGCCCGGGCTTTCCAGCGCGGTGTACTCGCCTGGGCGCCCGGGAACCGCGCTGATCGACTCCAGATCCACGGGGAGGGCGGCCCCTTGCCACGGCACCACGTCCACCTGCACCGGCACGCCGTCGGCGAGGCGGACACGGGAGACACGCTTCTCTCCCTCCCGCTTGTAGTCGTGCACCACCAGCAGGTCGTCCCCGTCCGGCAGGTAAGCAGCCGCGCTCCGGCGGATGTCGACCGGAGAGCCGGACCATGTACGACGGCGGGAACGGACGCGGTCAAGTCCGCCGCCCCCGGCGCACCCGACAGCTCCGCTCCGAACTCCGGCCCCTGCCTTCCAGTCGTGCACCGGCCGACCCTCCACCGCCCCGGTCCGCGGCGTCCAGGCAGCCGCGGACCATCTCTGCGCGCCTGACGGGAACTCCAAACATTTACTGCGGCCGCAGGGTCAGACATGGCGCTCTCTTTACTCAATTGACCGTTCTGCGGGCATTCGTGGTCCCGTATCCCTGTGGATTCGCTTGCACAAGTCAAGTATTGACAGGTACTTGATGCGTGGCTGATGATCCCAGGCATGTCACGGAATCTCCTGAGTAACTCCGTATGACTAGCGCTTCACTGTGACCAGGCACATCAATCGAATTCCCCGGCACATTCCCCCGCCCGCCGATTGACGATTTTCCCGATTACGGCACTTCGCGTGGTGCCGTCGTTCGCTGCGCCTTCGTTCCGCCCCCGGTCCCCCCGACAGGAAGGCCAGACCTTGCCGGTGCAGAACACACCCCACCACCCCGTCCGCGCAGCTGGGCCCCTCCGCGTCCGTCCAGCCTCCTTCGCCCAGCAGCGCCTGTGGTTCCTGGCCCAACTCCCCGGCGCCGGCGCCGCGTACAACGAGACCGTCGCCTTCACGCTCACCGGCCCGCTCGACCGCACCGCCCTGATGAGAGCCTTCGACGCGCTGACCGACCGGCACGAGACGCTGCGGACGCGGCTGGTGGCCGAGGCCGGCGGCATGAGTCAGCACATCGACCCTCCGGGTGCTGGGTTCGCCCTCACCTTCGAGGACTGCACCGCCGCCACCGACCCCGACGAACTGGTGGCCCGGTGCCAACGGGACGAAGCGGAGCGGCCGTTCGACCTGGCGGCCGGGCCGCTCGGGCGTGGCCGGCTGATCGCGCTGGACGCCGAACGCCATGCCCTCCTCCTGACGTTCCATCACAGTGTCTACGACGGTGTGTCGATGCACGTGATGATGAAAGAAGTCTCCCTTCTGTATACGGCGTCCCTGACCGGTCGGGCGGCGCAACTGCCGGAACTCCGGATGCAGTACGCGGATCACGCACAAGTCCAGCGCGAAGCCGTTCTCGGCGGCTCCCTCGCCGCCGAGGAGGATTACTGGAAACGCGTCCTGGGTGATGTTCCACCGGTGCTGGAACTGCCCACCCGGGGGCCCCGCCCGGCGGAACAGCGATATGCGGGCGGGCGTGTCGAATTCGCTCTGGACACCGACGACACGGCCGCGCTCCGCGATCTCGCCCGTTCTCAGGGGGCCACCCTGTTCGTCGCCGTCCTGACCGGCTGGGCCGTCCTGCTGTCCCGTCTGTCGGGGCAGGAGGACATCGTTGTCGGAAGCCCGGTCGCCGGCCGGCGCGGACCGGGCGCCGCCGGTCTCATCGGCTTCCTCGTCAACTCCCTCCCCTTGCGCATCGACCTGTCCGGCGCGCCCACCGCCGCCGAGGCGCTGGCCCGCACCCGCGCCGTCGTCCGTGCGGCCCTGGACCACCAGAACCTGCCCTTCGAGCGCATCGTCGAGCTGGTGAACCCACCGCGCAGCGCCTCCCACACCCCGCTGTTCCAGACCATGCTGGCGTGGGTACCGGACCGGAACGACCTGCTGCGTCTGCCCCAAGTGGCGGCCGTGCCGCTCCCGGTCGCCCACGCCCCCGCCAAGTTCGACCTCGCTCTGTCGGCGGCCGAGTCCGGGGGACGCGTGACCGGACACCTCGACTACGCGACCGCCCTCTTCGACGCGGCAACCGCCGAGCGCTGGGCCGGACACCTGCGCCACCTGCTCACCGACATGGCCCAGCACCCGGACCGGGACATCCGCACCCTGGAACTGATGGACCCACGGGAGCGCCTGCGACTGATCGGCGAGGGGGACGCCACACAGGACCCCGACGAGGCCGCACCGGCCGACCCGATGACGACCGCACTGCGCACGGCCACCGGAATCACCGGACTCTTCGAGGCCCGGGCCCGCGAGCACCCCGCCCGTACCGCGGTCGTCGACGACGCGCGCACGCTGGACTACGCGACCCTCGACCGACGCGCCAACCGCCTCGCCCACGCCCTCGTCGCCCGCTCCGTTCGACCCGGCGACGCGGTGGGGCTCCATGCGCGGCGGACCGGCGACCTGGTCGTCGGCATCCTGGGTATCCTCAAAGCGGGCGCCGCCTACCTCCCGCTCGACCCCGGACAACCGCCGGGACGCCTCGCCGCCATGGTCGAGGACGCCGGCTGCCCGATCGTGCTGAGCGACCACGCCACCGAGGACCGCCCCGAGGAGTGGCGTGACCTGCACGCCGTGGAGGCCGAAGGAGCGACAGGGGAGCGTCCGGCGCCCGGCATCGCCCGCACCCCGGACCAGCTCGCCTACGTGATCTTCACGTCCGGATCCACAGGACGGCCCAAGGGCGTCGCCGTGGAGCACCGCAGCGTCCTCAACCTCTTCACCGCCTGGCACCGGCGGATGGGCACCGCTCCCGGGGAGGTCGGCTCGGCCTGGTCGAGCATCGCCTTCGACGCCTCGATCCACGAACTGCTGCTGCCCCTGACCACCGGCGGCGAACTGCACATCGTGCCCGAGGAACTGCGCGGCGACCCGGACGCCGTGCTGGCCTGGATGCGCGAACACCGGGTCACCCAGGCGTTCCTGCCGCCCGCCTACGTCCGATGGATCGACGAGGACCCCGCCGTACGGCTCCGCGGCCTGACCCTGCGCAAGCTGCTGACCGGTGTCGAGTCGCTGACCGAGGCCGCACTGCACCGCATGACCGAGCACCTGCCGGGCCTGCACATCTGCTTCGGGTACGGCCCCACCGAGGCCACGCTGTACAGCACCGCCTACTACCGGCCCCGCCCGCTGGAACGCCCCTGCCCCATCGGACGGCCGCTGCCCGGCACCCGTTTCTACGTGCTCGACGCCCACCTGCAGCCCATCCCGCCCGGCGTCGTCGGCGAGGTCTACCTCGGTGGCGCGTCCCTGGCCCGCGGCTACCTGAACCACCCCGACCTCACCGAGGAACGCTTCCTGCCCGACCCGTTCGTCCCCGGCGCCCGCGTCTACCGCACCGGAGACCTCGCCCGCTGGGACGACGACGGCCAGGCCCACTACGCCGGACGCGCCGACGACCAGGTCAAACTCCGCGGCTTCCGGATCGAACCCGCAGAGATCGAGGCGGCGTTGACGCGGCTGCCGGGTGTCCACGAGGCCGTCGTCCTCGCCGACCACGACACGGCGGGCGGGCCCCGGCTGATCGCCGGCGTGGCCCGGGGGACCGCGCCGTTCCGCAGCGACTGGCGCACCGCACTCGCCCGCAGTCTGCCCGACTACATGATCCCCGCCGTGCTGCTGGACCTGGAGAGCCTGCCGCTGAACCGCAACGGCAAACTCGACCGCCCCGCCCTCCTGCGGCTCGCCCGCGCGCAGGCGTCCGACCAGGTCAACACCGCCAGCCCGCGCGACCACGTCGAACACGCCCTGTACCGGATATGGCAGCGCATCCTGCTCCATCCCGCCATCGGGGTCGGCGACAACTTCTTCGACCTCGGCGGCACGTCCCTCTCCGCCATCAAGATGGCCCACCACGTCACCGAGACCTTCGGCCGCCGGCTGCCGGTCGCCGAGGTCATGCTGCGCCCCACCATCGAGCAGCTCGCGGCGCTGCTGCGGGCGGACGCCCCCCACCGCGCGCCGGGCAGCCTCATCGAGTTCCGCCGGGGCACCGGCCCCCGGGTGATCTGCGTACACCCCGCCGGAGGCACCGCCTTCTGCTACCTGCCGCTGGCCGCGCTCCTCCCCGTGGACACCGGGCTGTACGGCATCCAGTCCCCGGGCGTGAACCCCGGCGAGGACCTGCTGCCCACCGTGGAGGCGATGGCCGCGGCCTACCTGCGCCTGCTCGAACCCCCAGGCGCGGGCCCGCTCGTACTGACCGGCCTGTCCTACGGCGGCCTCGTCGCCCACGAGATGGGACGCCTGCTGAGCCTCGCCGGCCGCGACGACGTCAGCGTCGTCTTGCTCGACACGCAGGCGACCGACGACGCCTCGGCCCGCGAAACGATCACCGCCGTCGACGCGGCCGAGTTCCGCGAGAAGCTCGTGCGGTTCAACGGGATGTACCCCGGCATCGACGACGCCCAGGTCGACCGGTACTTCCGGCTCTACAACCACAACCGGCTCACCGCCCGGGACCACCTCCCCGCCGTCTCCCCGGCCCGCCTCGTCCTCGCCCAGGCCGTGCCGGACGGCACCGACACCCCCTTCCACGCCGAGGTCCGCGACTTCTGGCGGCGGCGCGCACAGGGCGAGTTCCGGGTCGAGACGATGAGGTGCGACCACTGGGAGATCCTGGAGGGGGCCGAAGCCGCCCGGGTCGCCGCGCTGCTGGCCGCCGAACTGGCCCACCACGGCCAGGCAGCACAGCCCTACGCCGTCGCCGCGCCGGTGCGGGAGGTCTGATGGACACCCCCGCCCTCCCGGCGTCCGCCTCGCTCGCCGGGGCCGTGCTCGACCGGGCCCGCCGCACACCCACGGCCGTTGCCGTCGAGGACGGCACCCACGCCCTGGACTACGCGGAACTCGACCGGCTCAGCGGCCGGGTGGCCGCCCACCTGCGCCATCGCGGAGTGGCCCCCGGACAGGCCGTCGCCGTCTGCCTGCCGCGCTGCTGGCAACTGGTCTGCGTGATGCTCGGCGTCCGCCGCGCCGGCGCCACCGTCGTCCCCCTCGACCGGCTCAGCCCGTACGAGCGGCAACGGCACATCCTGGAGGACTCCGGAGCCGTGGCCGTGGTCCACGACGGACAGACCGCTCACCCCGGTGGACTCCACGCCGACCTGCTCCTCTCCCCGGAACCGGCAGCCGGGACGACGTCGACGGCCCACGGCACCACGAGGACGGCACCGGCGGGCGACGCCACCACCGCCGGGACCGCCTTCGTCATCTACACCTCCGGCAGCACGGGCCGCCCCAAGGGCGTGGAGGTCACCGACGCGGGCGTGCTGCGGCTGGCCCGCCCCGGCTACCTCGACCTGAGGCCGGGCAGCCGCTACGCCTGCCTGGCCAATCCGGCCTTCGACGCCCTCAACTTCGAGGTGTGGACCCCGCTGCTGACCGGCGGTGTCTGCGTCGTGCTCGACGACACACAGGCACACAGCCCGCACCGCCTCGCGGCCGTGCTGCGCGAACGCCGCGTCGACACCGTGTTCATCACCGTGGCCCTGTTCAACGCGGTCGTCGACGAGGCCCCCGACTGCTTCGCCGGCGCCACCCAGGTCCTCGTCGGCGGCGAACAGCTCGACCCGCGCGCGATACACCGCTGGTACGAGGCCAACCCCGACGCCGGCACCGTCCTGCACAACGTGTACGGGCCGACGGAGGCGACGACGTTCGCCCTGTGCCACCCCATCCCGCGTGACTTCGACGACGACTCGATCCCGATCGGCACCGCGCTGCCGGGGACCGGACTGCGGCTGCGCACCCAGGACGGCCGCACCGCGGAGCCGGGCGAACTGGCCGAACTGCTGCTCTGCGGAACAGCGCTGGCCCGCGGCTACCGCAACCTCCCCGAACAGACCGCACGCAGCTTCGTCGAGCTGCCGGACGATGACGGCACCACGCGCCGCTGGTACCGCACCGGCGACCTCGTGCGGCAGGACGCCGAAGGGCGCGTGACCTACGTCGGCCGGGCCGACCGGCAGGTCAAGGTGCGCGGCTTCCGCATCGAACCCGGCGAGGTCGAACGGCAGATCCTGACCCTGCCCGCGGTGCGCCGGGCGTACGTGTGCACCCGCCGCGACGCGGCGGACCGCCACGAACTGCTGGCCTTCCTCGTCCCCGGTGACGACCTCGCCTTCGACGCCTACGAACGCCACCTCACCACCGCCCTGCCGTCGTACATGCGCCCCCACCACACCCACCTGGTCACCGAACTCCCGCTGACCGCCAACGGAAAGGTCGACCGGGCCGCCCTCCTCCGGGCCGCCGGAACACCGTGGCGCGGCACGCGCGACGGTGCCGTGCCCGTCAACGCCGAGCAGCGGCCGGTACTGGAGATCGCCGAGCGCATCCTCGACGTCCACGGCCTGCGCCCCGACGACCGCTGGATCCCGAACGGCGGTGACTCCCTGACGGCGCTGCTGTTCCGCTTCGAGATCCACCACCGCTTCGCCGTCGACCTGCCCCAGGACCTGGTGCTGCACGCCGACTTCGCCGCCCTCGCGGACGCGGTGCACACATCCGGCCCCCGCACGGGCGAGCACCCGCCGGTGCCGCCGGCCTCGCACGACCCGGTCGCACCGGCCACCGGCGAGCAGGAACGCCTCTGGCTCCTGCACGTACGAGACCCGGAAGACCGCTCCTACGACGTGCCGCTCGCCTTCCGGATCAAGGGCAGCGTCGACACCGAAGCACTCCACCGCGCGGCGCGCTCGCTGGTGGAGCGGCACCCCGCCCTCCGTACCCGACTGGTCCCCGCCGCGGAAGGACTGCTCCAGCACGTCGAAGGGCCCTACGATCCCTGGCAGCCGCTCGATCGCCGACCGGGGGAGCGGTGGCAGGACACCGCCGACCGCTTCTTCGCCCACCGCTTCGACCTCACCGAACCCCGGATGCTCCGCGCCGCCTGGACGGAGCGGGCCGACGGCGGCCTCCTGCTGCTCCACCTGCACCACGCCGCCGTGGACGGCTGGTCCCTCAACCTGCTCTTCCACGACCTCAGCGAGGCGTACACCGGCGCGGCCCACCGTCCGGCACCGGCCACCACACTCCTCGACTTCGCGCGCTGGCAACGCGACTGGCACACGAGCGACGCCTACGCACGCCGCCGCACCCGCCTGCTCGCCCACTACGACGGCGAGGCCCCGCCGTCACCCGCCCTGCCCGCCCCCGCCCGAACGGACCGACCGCGGGCGAGGCTGCTGCGCACCTCCCTCGACCTGGTCCGCCGCGCCGCCCTGGACCGGCGTGCCGCCGAAGCCGGCCTGACGAGGTTCCAGCTCCTGGTGTCCGCGTTCACCGCGAGCCTGTACGGAGTGACGGGACAGCCCCGCCCGCTGGTCGCCACCCCGGTGGCGCACCGCCCCCGTCCCGAATTCGCCGACGCCGTCGGCATGTTCGCCAACACCGTGCTGCTGGACCTGACCGCCCGACCCCATGACATCCTGAGCACCCAGCTCGCCGAACACGCCGGTACCGTGCGCGCCGTCCTGGACGGGCAGGAGGTCGCCCTCGCCGACGTCCTCACCGACCGGGCGTTCCGCGACCGCACCCCGCTCTTCGACTACCTGTTCGTGCTGGAGAACACCGAGTTCTCCCGACTGCGTCTGGAAGGCTGTGAGACGCAGCCACGCCCGCTGGAGCCGACGGGCGCCAAGTGCGCCCTCACCCTGTCGGTGGTCGAGCACGACTCCGGCCTCGACTGCCTGTGGGAGTACCGCGACGACATCGGCGCCGAGCGCGCCGCCGCCGCGGCCCGGATCTTCCGCGACGCCCTCGACCACCTGACCGCCGGCACCCGGATCACCCTGCGCGAACTGGTCGCACCCCACCGCCGCTCCCTCGCCGGCCCGGGCACCGGCCGCGGCACCGAGCGGGAGCCGGACTTCACCACCGTGGCCGACGGGTTCGCCCGCCAGGTCAGCCGCACCCCCGAGGCCCCCGCCGTCACCCTCGACGGGACCACCCTCACGTACGCCGACCTCGACGCGCAGGCCGACGAGGCCGCGTTCGCCCTGAGCGCCTTCCGCCCGGCCGATCCCACCGCACCGGCGACCGTCGCCCTCTACCTCCAGCCCTCCGTCGAACACGTAGTCGCGCTGCTGGCGGCGGCCCGGCTCAACCTGACCGTCGTCCCCCTCGACCCCGCCTATCCGCCGCCGCTGCTGCGACACGTACTCGACCAGGCCCAACCGCTGTGCGTCGTGGTCGCCCCCGAGGACATCGCCGTCCTCGACGCCATCGCACCGCCCCACCTGCCACGGCACACCGTCACCCTCACCGACTCGCCCCGAGCCGGCCGCGTATCCCACCGGCACCAGGGGCCGCGTCCGCTGTACACCCTGTTCACCTCCGGCTCCACCGGCGTCCCGAAGGGCGTCCAGGTCCCCGACCGGACCCTGTGCAACCTGCTGACCTGGCAGCGGACCGAGGGTGCACTGAACGGACCCGCCGTCACCCAGCAGTTCTCCATGCTGTCCTTCGACGTCTCCTTCCAGGAGATCCTGACCACGCTGTGCTCCGGCGGCGAGCTGCGCCTGGTGAAACCGGCCTGGCGGCAGGACGTTCCGGCCCTGCTCGAACAGTTGGAGAGCGGGGCGGTGGAACGGATCTTCCTGCCGTACGTGGCCCTGCAACTCCTCGCCGAACACGGCGTACGCCTGGGGCGGTTCCCGTCCAGGCTCCGCGACGTCGTGACCGCGGGCGAGCAACTGGTGTGCACCGACGCCGTCCGCCGCTGGTTCGCGGGACTTCCGGATGCCCGGCTGTTCAACCACTACGGCCCGACCGAGACCCATGTCGTCAGCGGCCTGTGCCTCGAAGGCAACCCAGCCGACTGGCCGGCCCGTCCCGCGATCGGACGCCCGGTGACGGGCGCCGTCCTGCGCGTGGTCGACGAGACCGGCCTCCCTGTCCCGCCCGGCGTCACCGGCGAACTGCTCATCGGCGGCCCCATGGCCGGACGCTGCTACCTCGGCGACGACGACGTACACCGGGACCGGTTCGTGGAGGACCCCGACCTCGGCACCTGCTACCGCACCGGCGACCGGGCCCACTTCGACCGGCAGGGCCTGCTGCACTACGCGGGCCGTGACGACGACCAGGTCAAACTCGGCGGTCACCGGCTGGAGCTGGGACAGGTCGAGGCCGCACTGCTCCAGTATCCCGGGGTGACGGGTGCCGTCGCCGCCGTGCAGGACGGCAGGCTGCTGGCCGTCCTCCAGTGCCACGGCGCGGACCCCGACCCGACCGGCCTCGCCGCACACCTCGCCGGCCTGCTCCCGGCCTACGTACGCGTCGCCCGCTGCCGCCTGCTCACGGACCTGCCGCGCACACCGAGCGGCAAACTGGACCGCCGGGCGGCACTCACCGCACCGGGCCGGGAACTGCTGCCCGCCCCTGCGACGTCCGACACCTTGTCGCCCCTCGAACGACGTCTGACCGGCCTGTTCGAGACGGCGACCGGCAAAGTGGTCGGGGTGGACCAGCGGTTCTTCGACGCCGGGGCCACCAGCCTGGACCTCATGCGCTTCCATCTGAGATGCGCGGGAGAGGGCGACCTCCCCTTCTCCGTCCCCGACCTGTTCGAGCACGTCAGCCTGCGCGCGCTGGCCCGAGCCGTCTCGGACGGTCCCGCAGCCGACGAATCGGCCGGTGATACCGCCGCTGGTACAGCCGGTGACACAACTGGTGAGACGGCCGCGGGACGACCGGAAGAGGCGGTGGCCGTCGAGGGCCAGGCCGCCTCTGGTGAACCTGTCACCGTCGACCGACGTGCCGCCTCCGACGCACGTGCCGCCGCCGATGAACCCGTCGCCGTCGTCGGGATGGCCGTGCGCCTGCCCGGCGCGGCCGACCTGGCCGCCTTCTGGGACCTGGTCACCACCGGCCGCCGAGGCATCGAGCACTTCCCGACGACCGACGGCCGGATCGGCGCCCGCAGCCAGTTGGCGGGCCCCCTCGCCTTCGACCCGGGCCGATTCACGATCAGCCCGCACGAAGCCCGGTACATGGATCCACAGCAGCGCCACCTGCTGATGAACTGCGTCGAGGCACTCGCCCACGCCGGCCTCGGCGACCCGACCGCCCAGCGGGTGGGAATCGTCGCCTCCTGCGGCGAGAACACCTACTTCCAGCGCATGCTGCGCGAGGGCGACCAGGACGCACTGCCCGACACCTTCCGCCTCGGTCAGCACCACGAGAAGGACTTCCTCGCGACCAAGGCCGCCTACCGGCTCGGGCTCACCGGTCCGGCGCTGACGGTGCAGACCGCTTGCTCCAGTTCCCTCGTCGGCGTGCACCTCGCCGCCGGGATGCTGCGGCAGGGCGACGCCGACGTGATGCTCGTCGGCGGAGTCCTCATCGACACCGAACTGACCGACGGCTACACCTACCTGCCCCAGCACATCTTCTCGCCGGACGGACACTGCCGGCCCTTCAGCGCGGACGCGGAGGGCACCGTCGGAGCCAGCGGCACCGCCGTCGTCGTCCTCAAACCGCTCGCAGCCGCCCGCCGGGACGGCGACACCGTGTACGCCGTCGTCACGGGGTCCGGCATCACCAACGACGGCTCGGACAAACTCGGTTACAGCGCGCCGGCCCTCGCGGGACAACGCGCCGCCATCCGCGCCGCCCTGACCCGCAGCGGTCGTCGTGGCGCCGACCTCGGATACATCGAGGCACACGGCACCGGAACCCGGCTCGGTGACCCCGTGGAGGCCGCCGCGCTGCGCCAGGCTTACGGACTGGCGGACGACGCGCGCGTGCCCCTGTCGTCCGTGAAGAGCCAGATCGGACACCTCGGGGCCGCGGCCGGTGTGGTCGGCCTGGTGCGGGCCGTGCTCGCCGTGCACCACGGGGTCATTCCGCCCACGGCCGACTTCGACCGGCTCAACCCGGAGATCGACGACGGCCCGTTCCGCATACCGGTCACGGCCGAGCCCTGGCCGACGGCCGTTCCCAGGGTGGCCGCCGTGAGCTCCTTCGGAATCGGCGGGACCAACGCCCATGTGCTGCTGGAGCAGCCGCAGTACAGCCCGGCCCCGCGCGTGCCGGAGACGGTGCCGTGCCTCACGCTGTCGGGCTGTTCCGTATCCGCCGTACGCGCCGACGGCCGTCGTATCGCCGACTACCTGGACGCGCACCCCGACACCTATCCGCGGGTGCTGCGTCACCTCCAGGCCGGCCGGCCCGCGCTCGGACACCGTGCGGCGGCGGTCTGCCCGGACGCCGCCTCCGCCGTCGAGTGGCTGCGCGCCCTCACGCCGACCGCACCACCACCGTCCCGGACCCGGCTGCCCGCCGACGTCCTCGACCCGCACACCCTCGCCGAGGCATGGACGGCCGGACACACCCTCGTATGGCCCGCGGGTCCGGCCCCCGCACCCTGGGACTTCCCGCCGCCCGCCTTCGAGACGGCCGAGTTCGACTTCCCGCGCCCACCCGGCCCGCCACAGACCCCGGCACCGGCGGGCGCGCCGGCCGAGGCCGAGCGGGCGGCCCGACTGCCCGCGGCCCAGTGGCTGCACCAGCCGCTGTGGTCGCGACTGCGCCGCGCCCGCGCCGACGGCCACGAAACCCGGCGTACCGCCGTGGTGGTCACGGCCCCCGATGCGGACGGCGAGTCGTGGCGCCGCCTGGAGCAGTACTACGGCCGGGTCGTGACCGTCCGCGCCGGCGGTTCCTTCACCCGTCTCGACGAGGACCGCTACGCGGCCGACCCCGCCGATCCCGAGCACCTCGCCGCCCTGTTCGCCCGCGTCACGGGCCCCACCGCGCCCGCCGTCGACTGGCTCCACGCGCTGCCGCTCGCTCTGAACGGCGGCCTGCGCACGTCCGACCTGGAAACGGCCCAGTGGGCCTGCCTCGACACGGTGGCCGCCCTCGCCCTGGCGCTGGCCGGCCTCCCGGACGAGCAACGGCCGCGCGCATGGCTGCTGTCCCATCAGGCGCAACCCGTCACCGGTGCCGTCCGCGTCCCTGAGGCGGGCCTGCTCGCCGCGGCCCTCGAAGTCCCCCGGCAGGAACTGGGCGTGCTCCTGCACTGGGCCGACCTGCCCGGCCCCCGTCCGGCCGACTGGGCGGCCCAACTGTCCGACCTGCTCCTGGACACCGCCCTCTCGGCGACGGCGGGTGCGGCGGCGACACGGGCAGCGGCAGGGACAGAAGCAGGGAGCGCGGCAGGGACAACGGTAGGGACAGCCACGGCGACGGCCGGCACGGCGTCCACTGCCCTGGCCACGGCCACGGCCATGGCGCTGCGCGACGGCTTCTGGTGGCACCGCGCCATCCAGCCCGTCCCCGCGCCGCAAGCCGTTGCGGCCGCCGTTCGTCCCGCCGGCCCGGGCACCCACCTCGTACTCGGCGGCACCGGCGGCATCGGCAGCACCCTGGCCGCTCACCTGCTGGACCACCCCGGCAACCGTGTGGTCCTGGTCGCGCGCGGTACCGACGTCCCGGCCGTACTCCGGGCGTTCACCGACCGCGTCACCCTGGTCCCCGCCGACCTCGCCACCGAGGAACCGGAGAAGGTCGCCGACCGGATCGCCCCGTATCTCGGCGGTCTCGTCGGCATCGTCCACGCCGCCGGAACCGCCGCGGGCGGGCTCCTCAGCCGGCGTGAGCCCGCGGCCGCCCGCCGCGCCACGGCGGCCCGGCTGCGCGGCGCCCTGCTCGTCGAACTGCTCATCGCCGAGCACGCTCCCGCCTACGCGCTCTCCTGCTCGTCGATGGCCGCCAGATTCGGCGGAGTCGGCCAGTTCGACTACGCGGCGGCGAACGCCTGCCTGGACGCCTACGCCCACTACGCGTCCCGGGCCGGCGACGCCACCGCGCGGATGAGCATCGGCTGGGACGCATGGCAGGGCGTCGGTATGGCAGCGAACACGTTGCGCGCCGACGCCCGCCACCAGGCACACCTGAAGGTCGCGCTCACGCCCGAGGAGGGCGCGGCGGTGTTCGAGCGGGCACTGCACCTGCAACTGCCGCACCTGATGGTCAACACCACGGACCTGGCCGCGGCACGGATCTTCTACGAACCACTGCCCGACGAGCACACGGCCGCCGAGGTCGCCGCCCCCGCCACCGATCCGACCGCCGAACTCACCGGCATCCTCCTCGATCTGCTCGGCGTGGACACCATCGCTCCGCAGACCGCGCTGTACGACCTGGGCGCCGACTCGCTGACCCTCCTGGAACTCCTCGACGAGGTGAAGCGGCGCCTCGGCACCGACATCGAACTGTCGCGCCTCAGCCACCGGGTGAGTCTCGCCGAGATCCTCGGCCATCTCGATACCGGTTCCCGGCCACCGGAGGCCGTGGACGTCGAGGTGGAGGTGGTCGTGGAGGTGGAGGTGGAGGTGTGGCAGCCCGGCATCGGCCGGGACGTGCTGTGCCTGGTGCACCCGGTCGGCGGAGACATCCAGGCGTATCGCCCCCTGGTGGCGGCCCTGCCCGACGACCTGACGGTCTGCCTGATCGCCGACCCGGCGTTGCGCGACCCCGCGCCGCTCTCCTGGTCGATCACCGACCGCGCAGCACGCTACCTGGCCGCCGTGCGGGACGCGTTTCCGGGCCCCGACCGCCGGTTGCGGCTCGTCGGCTGGTCGTTCGGGGCCTGGACCGCGCTGTCCATGGCGGCGCTCGCCGAGTCCGGGAACCGTCCGGTGGGCGCCCTGTACCTGCTCGACCCGCCCCCGCCCCACGCGGGCCGACGTTTCGCCACCTACGACGAGGAGCAGGTGGACGCCGTCTTCGCCCGCGAGTTGAGCGGCGGCGGCGCGGGGCGCCTGACCGAGCCGGGCCGCGCCTACGCCGAACGCCTCGCGCGCTGCTGCCGTGCCAACCTCGCCGCCATGGCCGAGCACCGGCTGCCCCGCCTCGACGCCACACCGACCACCGTGTGGCACGCCGAACGCCCCGCCGAAGGGCTCCTCGCGCCGGAACCGGCCGCACCGGACGACTGGGACGACCATCTGCCCCGCCCGCTGCGCGTCCACCATGTCGACGCCGACCACTACGAACTCGTGGCGCAGCCGCACGTCCGGGACATCGCCGCCGCCCTCGCGGCGGCCCCGCCCGACGACGCCCGGCCGGACCCCGTCGGACGGCCCTGAGGAGGCGCCCACCGTCTGCCGGGGGACTCGCACGCCGGCCGCGTCGGACGAGTCACCCGGGCCGACCCGCCCTTCGTGGGCGGCTTCCGCCAGGCCGACGGCTCGATCCACGGCAACCTCGCCCGCGGCCGCCTCGTCGTCTCCGAACTCCTCGACCACGGTCTGTGATTCCGCTTCGCCCACTCGATCCCCAGGAGGTCCCTCATGGAGGACTACGCACTGCGGGCCGTCGAACGGCTCACCACCCGCCCCGCCGAGCCCTACGAGACCATCACCGTCACCCCCGTCACGCCGCTGCTGGGCGCCGAGGTCACCGGCCTCGACCTGGCGCAGGAGCTGACGCCCCAGCAGGAGAAGGAACTCAAGCACGCCTTCCGCACCCACCATGTCCTGGTCTTCCGTGACCAGGACATCACGCCCGAGGAACACAAGCGGTTCGCCGGCGTCTTCGGCGCGCTGCACCCCGTCGCCCTCGCGTCCGAGGGTTCCGACCCGCACATCCTGGAGATCAAGGCGAACAAGGAGTCCCGGGCCGTCGCGGGCAACGGCTGGCACGCCGACGGCACCGCCGACACCGAGCCGTCGCTCGGCTCGATGCTGTACATCACGACGATCCCCGAGGGCGGCAGCGGCGGTGACACCCTCTTCGCCAACATGCACCTCGCCTACGAACTGCTCTCACCCGCCCTGCGCGGCTTCCTGGAAGGTCTGACCGCCCTCCACGACGGAGCCCTGCCGTGGACCGCCGCCGGGCAGACCCCGCCCCTCGAGTACGACGTGCCGCGCACCGTGCACCCCGTGGTCGTCCGGCATCCGGAGAACGGCCGCAAGCTGCTGTTCGTCAACGCCCCCTACACGTCGCACATCACCGAGCTGTCCCGGGCCGAGAGCGACGCCCTGCTGGAACTGCTGTACGCGCACATAGCCCGGACCGCGCTGCTGCACTGCCGGGTCCGCTGGCAGGAACGCACCCTCGTGTTCTGGGACAACCGCAGCGTCCAGCACCACGCCGTGTGGGACTACTTCCCACACACCCGGGAGGGGCGTCGGGTGGCGATCGACGGTACGAGCCTGCACGCCTGACCGGGGTCCCGTCACGGCGGACGCCCCGACCGACGCGAAGGAGCCCCGTGACGATGCCCGCCGGCCCGGAGGCGTTCCTCCGTCCGAGCAGCGACGCCAACGCCCGGGCCTTCGCCGAAGTGCCCACCGAAGCGCACCCCGGGTCCCGCGGGGTGACGGCGGCGGTGCCCTCGGCGGTGGAATCGTTGCGGAGTGCCGGGCGGCGCCGCCCGGCACGCGAAGAACCCACGTGGGCTGTCGACACGGTGACCTGCACGGGGGATGCCAAGGCCAGCGCGAAAACCAGGGTGCGCTCAGCCAGTAGGCCCTGGCAGGATCAAAGGATGCCGATCACCGACGTTTCGCCCGGAGTGGCCATCGCCTACGAGAGCTTTGGCGATCCCCGTGACCCCCCTGTGCTGCTCGTGATGGGTTTTGGTGCCCAGATGATCGCCTGGCACGAGGACTTCTGCCGTGCGCTGGCGGATCGTGGGCGCTACGTGGTCCGATACGACAACCGGGACAGCGGCCTGTCCACCAGGTTCGACGAGCACCCCGTCGACATCGGGCAGTTCATCAACGCTGTGAGCTCGGGAGACATCCCTTCCGCCCTCGCGATGGCCCCCTACCGGTTGCAGGACATGGCCGACGACGGCCTCGGCCTGCTCGCCGCGCTCGGCATCGAGCGGGCCCACGTGGTCGGAGCGTCGATGGGCGGAATGATCGCCCAGACGATGGCCATCACCCACCCGGAGCGCGTGCTGACGCTGACGTCGATGATGTCCTCGACCGGCGAAAGTGAATACGGCCGGTCCAGCCCCGAGGCCCAGGCGGTGCTGTTCAGCCCGAAGCCGTCGGACCGCGAGGCGTACATCGCGGCGGCGGATCGGGAACTGGTGTGGGCGTCCCGGCGCTACGGCGACCCGGCGGTCCTTCGGGAACTGGCTGCCAGCAGCTACGACCGCGCCCACTACCCCGCCGGGGTCGGACGTCAGCTCGCCGCGATGATCCTCAGCGGCTCACGCGCGGACGCGCTCCGGGAACTTCGGGTGCCGACGCTCGTGATCCATGGCCTGGACGACACGCTGATCGACCCCAGCGGTGGGCACCGCACGGCGGATCTGGTGCCCGGAGCCGAGCTCTTGCTGATCCCCGACATGGGCCACGACCGCCCCCGCGAACTCTGGTCCGAGATCATCGATGCCGTGGAGACTCACACCAGCTGAGCACGTGGCGGGTGGCAGGTGGCAAGTGGCACGTACGGCGCCAGGCGCGGCGAGCGCCGGGCACTCGGCGACGCCGGCGTGGAGAACACCGTAATCCGCCCGGCTCGTCGCGTCATCGACCTGTGGGTGGTGTCCTGGGCCGTTCAGGTGCGGCTGGGCCCAGGACCGGCCGCGGCCAGGAGAGACGATCCCGGTCCCCCGTCAGACCCCATCCGCCCACCAGTCACTCCTGTCAAGGCTTTTAGCCGTGTCACACCCCTTGACGTACCGATAAACAGGGACGAAGAATTGCCGCCGTCCGATTGACAACGTTGTCTTAAGTGTTCAGAGAGGCGCCGAGAGTGCTCCAAGGATCTCCGCAGATCAACCGCCGCCGCTTCGTCCAACTCCTCGGTGCCTCCACCGCCCTGGCGACGCTTCCCGTCGCAGCCGGCAGCGGTACTGCCCGTGCCCAAGGGAACTCCCCCACGGAGCGGGACGCGGTGGCGGAGACCTACTATCGCGTCCTGCTGAACCACACCCACTGGTCAGAGACACAATGGGACTCGGCTCGCGGCTACTACACGGACAAGGACTTCGGCTTCGCCGTCGTGCTGGGCAACGCCGTGCTGCTCACCCGGGGAAGCTACGACAGCGACCGAGCGGGGACGGACGAAGAGACGCTCAAAGCCCGGACCGTAGCCACGATCCAGCACTTCGCCGCCTCCAACCGCCTCACCGGTGGTACCCAATGGGGCCGGACCCTGTTCTTCGACACTACCTTCCAGTTGTACTTCGTACTCGCTGCCCGGCTGCTGTGGGACGACCTCGACGAGGCCACCAGGACCAACGTCGACACCATCGCCCGCGAACAGGCCGCCTACACCACGAACCTGGGCACGAGCGACGATCCGAACTCCGGTAGCTGGAGCCCGCACGGTCTGCTCGGCGGCTATCAGGGAGACACCAAGCTGGAGGAGATGGGTGTCTACGCGCAGTCCCTGGCCCCCGGACTCGCCTGGGCCACGGACGATCCGCGGCACACCGACTGGGACAAGGCGTTCGGTGCCTGGTCGCGCAACGAAACCGGACTGCCGCAGGCAGACCGGGCGAACCCGGCCGTCGTCGACGGCGTTCGCGTCTGCGACAACACCGCCCGCAACCTGTACGACACCTTCATCGTCGAGAACCACGGGTCGTTCGCGCCGCACTACCAAGAGGAACTGTGGCGCACCTCAGGCCGGAACGCCGCCCACTTCATCACCGCGGGCCGGGCGTTGCCGCAGGTGCTGACCGATCAGCCGAACGCCGACGCGCTGTGGCGCACCCTCCTCGGCGTGATGAGCGACGCCGGCGAGCCGCTGATGCCCATGGTCAACGACCGTGAGCATCTCTACGGCCGTGACGTGATCCCGCTCGCCTTCCTCGCCCAGGTCGTCGGCGATCGGGCGGCGGCACGAGCGGAGATGGCCCTGGCGGAAAGGCTGGAGGCGTACCAGAAGTACCCCCCGGAGTACCGGCTGGCGAAGTTCTCCGGCGAGCCGAAGTACGAGCCGGAAGCCCGTGCCGAACTGGCCATCAGCTATCTCCTGCACGTGTGGGCCGCGGGCCAGGGCCGTACGGTCCGTCCCCTGTCCCAGGACGAACTGTTCCGCCAGGCGTCGGGAGTGACCGACTTCGGCACCGGGCCGGGCCTCGTGTCGCACCAGTCGGCAGCTGCCTGGGCGGGTGCTGTCACCAAACCGGATTTCGTGAAGTTCGCCTGGCAACCGGCCCACGACAACTGGCTGTTCAAACTCGGCGGGGCCACGCCCATGTTCCTTCCCACCGCCGCGGCGCAGGTGACGAACCGCGAGGCGCGCACGTACACCAAGCGCCGCGACGGGTTCGACGGCAGCGCCACGATGCTGGGGGCGGCGTCAGGGTACGCGGGCTTCACCACCCTGCCCACCGGCGCCGTCGTCTACGCGACGACCGGCATAGCCGCAGGCGAAGGGCATCTGGAGCTTTACAACCTCACCATGCCGGGCGTGGCGGGCCTGACGGGGTCGCGGACCTATCGATTCGCGGAGGGCAGCGCCACCGTGGCCGCCCAGGACACCCAGGCGTCTGCCGCCGCGCCCCGCGTGGACGAAGTGACCTTCTCCCGCACCGCCGTCCGGCACCTGCGCATGCTCGGCGTCCGGCCCGACCCGGCGTACGGCTATTCGCTCTACGCCTTCGAAGCGCGTGACGGAGGAGACGGCGCCGACCTCGCTCAGGGCGGGACGGCCACCGCCTCCTCCTACGACCCCGGCAAGGAGCCGGCCCTGGCCGTCGACGGGAACGCCACGACACGGTGGGCGGTGTCGCGGGCGGACCGCCCCCGGGCGGACAGTTGGCTCGCCGTCGATCTCGGGGCCACGCACACGGTGGACCGCGTCACCCTGCGCTGGGAGGCGGCCGCAGGCCGTGCCTACACGGTGCAGGGCTCGACGGACGGGCAGCAGTGGAGCGACCTCCTCTCCTGGCCCGTACCCGATGTCTCCAGCCGGGGTGGCTGGCTCGACGTCGACGGCCGTGCGGGACTGCTGGTGCGGGGCTCGAAGCAGCCGCTCACGGTGTACGACGACACCATCGTCCTCGCCGACGGCCCCGCCGCACCTCTCCTGGTCGAAGGACTCCCCGGCGCGTCGGCCGACATCCTGCGCGAACGCGCCCGCGCCGAAGTCCCGCAGGCTGACAGTAGCTCCGTCGGCACCGCTCTCACCGACGACCACCTGAGCCTGTTCAACCTGTCCGGTCAGCAGGTCACGACCCGCGTCGACATTCCGCAGCCTGCCTCCCGCCTGGTTCTGTTCGAGGGCCGGCAGACGGTGACCGCCTCCGGCAGCGCCTACGACGCCGAACTGGACGCCGCCACCGCACGCCTGCTGTCCCCGCGGCTGACGCTGAGCCCGGTGTCCGGTGGGCGGCTGCCCGTCGGTCTCCAGGCGGAGGTCGTCGACGGCGCCACCGTGCGGCTCACCGGTCCGGCCTGCCGCATCCGGGTGACCGGCCAGGGCCAGACCGAGCTTGTGGCGATCCGCGGGGGACGTACGACGACTGTCACCTTGAGCCGGGCTGTGGCCTACCCCCTGGACGACCTGGCGCTGGGACGCACCGTCTTCCCGACCAACCCCCTCCCGCCCGGCATGTCGGCTCCCGCAGCGGCCGTGGACGGCGATCCGGCGACGGCGTGGACGCCCGGACCCGACGGCCGCCTGGTCGTCGACCTTGGTGCGCAGTTCCGCGTCCGCGACCTGCGCACGGAGTGGACCGGTGGCCGGGTGCCCGGCCTCCGGGCGGAATTCAGCAGCGACGGCCTCGCCTACACACCGGCAGGCGAGCTGACCGGTCACGGCCGCGCTCGCGGGCTCACCACAGATGCCACCGCACGTTACGTGGCTCTGTCGACCGACGCGGGCGGCAGGAACGACGCCGGGCTCGTCAGCTTCTCGGTGCGTTGACGGCCTGCGGTCCGTTAAGGGGCCCCGGCCGTCCGGCCGGGGCCCGGCCCAATGATTACGTTGCGCAATTCTATAAACGCCCTGGGTGTTTGAGCGGAAGGAGAAGGTCGCGCTTCGGATCCCCTATGACTCGTCGATGGATCATCGGGGCGGATCGGATAGAGAGTCATTTGGGATAAACTTATTGAGTATGGCGTCATCGGGACATATAGCAAGGGACGGCCCTGGCGGTCCGGATGTCCACCGCGCTCCAGTAGGTGACCTGGACGAGGCAGCCGTGCTCGTGGACCCATGCGCGATCATCGTGTTCGCCACATCGACCGCTGGAGCCCTGCTGGGGTACGAGGTGGAAGAACTGTGTGGCCAGTCCTTCCGTTCGGTGCTGGCTGACCCCGAACGGGAGGAGGCACTGCTCGCCACCGGGGGGAATGCGCGAGTGCGGGCGAAGTCGGGCAAGCTCCTGGGCGTATCGATCCGGGTTTCGAGCCTGGTCTCAGCCGAGCCGGGACGGGCGATGACGCTCCTCGTGTTCTCGTCGGACGTGAATGAGAAGACCGGCGTCACAGGTGAGTTCGGCGGCCGTGCGGGTGACCGTATCGATCTGCTTCACAGGATCATGGGCAGCCTCGGAAACTCACTTGAAGTGGAGCAGATGTGCGATGCGCTCGTCAGCGCGCTGGTTCCCGATTTCGCGGACTGGGCTGCCGTCGATCTCGCCCAGGCAGTGTTCAGCGGGGATCCTCTGCCTACTCTGGAGGGACCCTGGCCCTCTCACGGCCGGATGGGCGCGGTGCGTACCGCACGGGGCCTCCGCGTTGATCTGAGGGCGCGGGACCGGGCCATCTCCCGCACTCCTGAATTCTGGCGAAGTCGGCAAGTGCGTATGAACAGAGCTTTTTTGACGCCGGATCTGACTGCGCTGACTCGGGGTGCGACGGAAGAGGCCGAGTTTCTGCGAACTGTTCTGCCGAAAGAGGCACGCTCCGAGATCGTGGCTCCGTTGTTCACCAACGACGGGCTGATGGGTGTGTTGAGCGTGGCGCGTCGGGCCGGCGCGCAACCTTTCGACGAGGAGGACCTGAAGCTCGTCCAGGAAATCCTGCCCAAGGCATCACTGAACCTGAATAATGCCTGGAGGTACGCGCGCGAATACCGCACGGCAGTCAGTCTCCAGAGAAGTCTGCTGCCGCGGACCTTTGCCACGATCACGTCGGCGGAGATAGGGGGAACTTACGTCGCGGCCGGCGCCGGACGTGGTGTCAGCGGTGACTGGTACGACGTCATTCCGCTGTCGTCGTTCCGGACCGCGTTCGTTGTCGGTGACGTGGTGGGGCACGGCCTGGGCGCGACGGCACTGATGGGGCGCCTGCGGACCGCGGTGCAGAGCTTCGCCGATCTGGACCTGGATCCCCAGGAACTGCTCTCGCGGCTCGACGATCTGGTAGGGCGCATGTCTGCTGAGCGCGAGTCCGTCGGTGGCCGAGCCGACGACGGGGTCACCGGGACCACGTGTCTCTACGCTGTCTATGATCCGGTCAGCCGCCACTGTCTGATGGCCAGCGCGGGGCATCCGGCACCGGCCGTGGTCCGTCCGGACGGTACCGTCCAGTTCATCGACCTGGATCCGGGTCCGCCGCTGGGCGTCTGTAGCGCGCCCTTCGAAATGACGGACGTCGAGCTGGCTGCCGGCAGCGTGCTCGCTCTCTACACCGACGGCTTGCTGCGGGAACACGAACAGGGGTCAGAGGGCGTCAACGTGTTGCGGCGTCAGCTCGCGCAGGTGGTCTCCGTGGCGGGCGTCGGCCTGCAAGAAGCAAGCCGCGACATCGTTGCGGCGATGCTGCCCACCATCCCGGAGGACGACGCGGCACTGCTCCTCGCACGTACAAGGGAACTACCCGCGACCGACATGGTCCACAGGGATCTGGCGGCCGACGAATCGGTCGTGGCGGAGGCAAGAAACCTGGTCGTCGGCCAACTGGCGGCGTGGGGATTGGAGGATCTCGCGTTCACCGCGGAGATCGTGGCTAGTGAACTGGTCACCAACGCCATCCGCCACGCCGACGGGCCCATCGCCATGCGTCTGCTCCACGACGGCATCGTCATCTGCGAAGTCACTGACGCCAGCAACACTCAACCCCGGATGCGTCGTGCACGTTCGACGGAGGAGAACGGCCGTGGCCTGTACATCGTCGCTCAGCTGGCGCGACGCTGGGGCTGTCGCTACGGCCGCAGGGGCAAGACCATCTGGGCGGAACTCACCTGACCCTCATCGTGACGTGCCGCGGACCATGTGCCAGGGGGCGGGCCAGGCCGATGCCTCGTCGGCGCGGTGCGAGGGTGCAGAGGTGCACGGGAACAGAACCCGGCTGGCGGCGGCGGCCAGGGCGACGTCCTGTGGCCCCGTCCGCCGAGCTACTCGGGCCCGCGCAGGAGAGTGAGCAGATCATCGACCACCGCCTCGGGCTTGGCCCGTCCATCGAGCGAAAGGTGACCGGAGATCGCCAGCTCAGCTGCGCCTTGCACAGCAGCCCGGAGTACCGCTGTCAGCTTCTCCGGCTCGGCCCCTGCCGGAAGGGCTCCAGCCTCCTGCGCCTCGGCGACGAGCCCGATGAGGGCAAGTTCCGCTTCCTGCGCGGCGTGGACCAGTTCGGCCGCCACGTCCGTCGGCCACCTGCCGTAGATCAACCGGAAACGGTTCGGATGGGCTACGGCCCTGGCGATGGCCCAGTGCAGGCTGTCCCGCAACCGCTCAGCTGCGGGCTGGTCGCGGTCGCCGTGGAACGATGCCGCCTTCCGGCGAAGCTCCCGGGCGGCCACCGCGGCCAGGAGCGCTTCTTTACTGGCGAAGTGCTTGTACGGAGCGTTGTGTGAAACGCCTGCGCGACCGCCGACCTCGCGCAGCGTGACCGCCTCGATGCCGCCGTCGTCCAGCAACGCCTGGGCAGCATCGAGCAACCGTTCTCGGGTGGGCCGGGACATGGCAGCAGCATAGCGATGAGGTTGACAGTGACAACCCATCCACCTAGGGTTGACGTTGTCAACCTGGCCCGATTCCTCGGCGCTCCCGCTCGCCGGGTGCTCGCCGCCCCCTCCACGACGCCGCCAAGCGAAGCCTCCGACTATCAAAGAATTGAGGACGAAGTGGCCGCAAAAGGAGATTTTGACAGCATTCTTAATTCGCTCGTCCGTAGGATGAGCGCGATGCACTCCCTGTGGCTCGAAGCGTCCAACGACATGGATGCGACGAAGACGAACCACGTGGAGCGCGACGGCGTCCTGCCCATCGCGTTCTCCCTGTTCCATCAGGCCAACCTTCAGGACATCACCCTGGTCAGGCTGGGTGGCCCGCAGCCCGTCTGGAATGAGGAGTGGGCGGATCGCATCCGACTCGGCGTTCCGGACCACGGCAAAGATCGGTCTGTGGACGAGATGATGCAGCAGCGCATCGGGAACTACGAAGCCTTCTGCGAGTACCAGCGCACGGTGTTCGACACGACGGAGACCTGGCTGCGCTCCCTGGAACCGGAATCGCTCGGCGAGCTGGTTCTGAGCCGACCGCTCCCCGAACTCTTCGCGCGCACCTTCAGTGCCCGCGTCGCCGACAGCGATGGGCTCACCCGCTGGGACGCGATTGAGTGCTGGCTGTTCCAGCACGGCATCCGTCACATGGGTGAACTCGAACATGCGCGAGCCTTGGTGGGACTCGGCGGAATGACCTTCTAGCCTCGCGCTTTCACGGTCCGGACGCCGGCCGCCGAACCCGACGGCGGCATACGCGACGGCGCCTGGGTCGCCGGACTCGCATCCGCGCCGCCCGTACCACCGGCCTGCGCAACCCCCCTCCACGACGCCGCGTAGAACCAGCTCTGGCTGGCGACCGTCCAGATCGCGCTGGACCTGCCGGCCTGGGTGCTCCTGCTCGTCCTGACCGGCAAGGCCCGTCTGTGGGAGCCCCGCTGCCTGCGGATTCGGCTGTTCTCCACTGCGACCCAGCTCGTCACCACCGACTGCTGCCTCCGCCTCGCGAAGCACTGGCCCTGGACCGATGTGATCACCGGCGCCATGGACTGGACCGGCTCCGCGTCCTCCCGAATCCCGGCTGACCGGCACCTTCCCATCCCTGCGGACAGAACCACCCCGATCGGAGCCGTGGAGCCCGGCGCACATCCGACGCGACAGCCGGGCAGCCGACCTGCCCGCCATCAGACACTGACGCGAAACGGCCTGCCAACTCCGTCGGCATACCGTGACGGCAGATCGAGGTGAGAGCCTGCGGCTTTCCGGCAGTCGGTGCACCTCGTCGGTCTCGGTGCGCCCTGCTGTGCGCCGCCTCCTCACGGAGAACGACCGGTCATCTCCCTCGGCCGCGTGAACTCGAACCGCACCTTCGTCAAGCCCTCGGAGAGGCGTCGGCGATCGCAGTGGTCTGCGCCGGGCGGGCAGTCAGCCATCGGCGGTGAGCTGGGTGATGCCCCTGACGACGATGTCGACGGTCCTGGCGACGTCGATGTCGTTCAGGGGTTCGCGGGTGATCTGAGTGCGGCGATGGTTCGGTCCCGTAAGAAGGTCGAGGACCAGACGGGGATCGACGTCAGCGGCCAGCTCACCGCGGGCGCGGGCGCGGGCGAGGACGGCCGCGCAGTGCTCGACGCGCATCTTCCAGTGGATCTGGGGCAGATTGGCGAGGCTCTCGTCCGGCGACCGCGTGAGGGCGACCAGGATCGGACCCATCTGCGACTGCAGGAGCGCGATGATGCTTTCGAGCAACTCGGTCAGGTCGTCCCGCAGGTTGCCGTTGTCGGGCAGCCTGACCGACAGGTCGACGACCCCGGCGATCACCCCTTCGATCAGGGATCGGCGATCCTTCCACGACCGGTAGATCGTGGTGTGGTGCACGCCCGCCCGTGCCGCCACGGCCGAGACGGTGACGGCCTCCGCCCCCTCCTCGGCCAGAATGTCCGCAGTCGCCTCCAGAATCTGTCGGCGTACTCGCGCCGTACGACCGCCTGGCCGTCGTTGTGGGGTGCTCACACCTCACCTTAACGCACATATCCTTTGCGTTTAAGTTGAGTGCGGACTAGCCTGTGTTAGAGCACAGGAGATGTGCAATAGGCGTGGGTGTGCAAGGACTGATGGCGAAGGACTGATGGCCATGACAAGCACCGGCATCGACAACAACGACGCGGCGACACGTCCTGTCACCGTCGTCACCGGCGGCAGTCGCGGGATCGGCGCGGCGACCTGTCTGCGGCTGGCGGCGGACGGCCATGACCTGGCCGTCGGCTACGTCCGGGACGCGGCGGCTGCCGAGGCGGTCGCGAAGGAGGTGCGGGCAGCGGGGGCCCGCTGTGCAACCGTGCAGGTGGACATTGCCGCGGAGGCCGATGTGGAGCGGCTGTTCGACACGGCGGAGGAGCGTCTCGGGCCCATCACCGGACTGGTCAACAACGCCGGGGTGACCGGTTCACCGGGGCGGCTGGCCGACCAGGACTCCGCCGATCTGCGGCAGGTCGTCGAGGTGAATCTCCTCGGCACGCTGCTGTGCTCGCGTCGGGCGGCCCGCCTCATGGCGGGGCGGGGGAGCGGCGTGATCGTGAACATCTCGTCCGGGACGGCTACTTACGGCGCTCCCGGTGAACTTGTCCACTACGCGGCGACCAAGGCGGCCATCGATGCCCTCACCGTCGGCCTGTCGAAGGAACTCGGTCCTGACGGCATTCGGGTGAACGCGGTGTCCCCCGGAGTGATCGACACGGACATGAATTCGGCTCTGGGAGGTACCGACCGCGTGCGCCGGCTGGCCGAGGAGATTCCGCTGCGCCGCCTCGGGCGGGCGGAGGAGATCGCCGCCGCGGTCTCCTGGCTGATGTCCCCGGACGCCTCGTACGCCAACGGCGCGGTACTGCGGGTGGCGGGCGGGCGTTAGGGCCCGTTCGGCGGGTGGGGTCGGCGTCGGCAGCGGCGGGACGCAGGCCAAGAAGCACGTCCAGCCGGACCATGGTCGAGTGTGAGTGCCGTGTGCTCGTCCCGTTGCCGTCCGGTTCGACGCGCTTGCGACCGGCGACGCGCCTGGCCGGCAGGTACGGAGGTTCCCGCGGCCGACGCGCTCCGCATCGGATGTCACACGTCGGTGAGCCGCAACCCTGCGTGCGCCTTGTACCGCCGGTTCACCGAGATGAGGCTGGCCGTCAGGGACTCCACCTGGTGCGCACCGCGCAGGCGGCCCGCACAGACGCCACGCATACCGGGGATGCGGCCGACGAGGGCCTGCACGGCATCGGTGTCCGCCCGGCTGTCCCCCAGCACCATCACATCGGTGTCGATCCGGCCGACGGCCGGGTCCTGCGGCAGCACCGCGGAGAGGTGGTGGAAGGCCGCGGTCACCCGGGAATCCGGCAGCAGCGCCGCGGCCTGCTCGGCCGCGCTGCCCTCCGCGGGCTTCAGCGCGTAGGCGTCCTTTGCCCCGAAGCCGAGCGGGTTGACGCAGTCGACGACGAGCTTGCCCGCGAGTTCCTTGTGCAGGGACGCCAACGTCGCCGGGTGCCCGTCCCAGGGCACAGCGACGATCACGATGTCACTACGCCGCGCACAGTCCGCATGGGACGTGCCCGTCACGCCGTGGCCGAGGCATTCTGCGGCGGACCGCGCGCGCTCGGCCGACCGCGAACCGACGATCACTCGCTGCCCGGCGCGCCCCAGCCGATAGGCGAGGCCACTTCCCTGGTCGCCGGTTCCCCCTAGGATTCCCACCACGAGACCGGACACATCGGGCAGGTCCCAGGGGTCCTTGGCGGACGGTTTGGCGCGGCCGCTGCCGCTCTCGGCAGAAGGTGTTTCTGAGCGCACGATGTGTCCTTTCGGATGAGCCGAACGCGGCACGGCCGAGCCTGGACCCGGTCGGGTCGGGCGGGATGCGATGCAGGGAAGGGGATCAGCCGTCGGTGCCCGTGCGGGCCGCGGTGATGAATGCCTCCAGCTCGTGGGGGATGTCCGGGCCCATGGGCTGGTAGAGGATCTCGGTGATGCCCTGCTCGCCGTACGCGGCCAGCCGGTCGGCCACCTGTGCGGCCGAGCCGGTGACCGTGGTGGTCGGGACGGCAGTCCAGCTGCCGGCCGCCCAGGCGGCCCGGTCGGCGGCGTTGAGGGCGACCAGGTGGTGGTCGTGGACCGCGAGGTGCCGTTCCCGCTCGGGCACCCGGTTGATCGCGTCCAGCCACTGCTGTCCGCCGGGCAGGGCGGTCACGTCGCCGCCGAACTCGTAGGCGACGTGGTAGGCGAGCGCGTTGCCCGGACCGACGGCGTCACGGACCCGGGGCGAGTCCAGGGCCTCGCCCTCCGCCAGCACGGTGCCGTGCAGGCCGAGCGCGGCCCAGTCGAACTCCTTGGCGTGCTTGGTCTCCTCGTTGATGCTGAACAGCCCGTCGGCCAGCTCCTTCGCGACGGCGATGCCCTTGGGGCCCACCGCCGAGATCAATACGGGCACCTCGATCGGACGCGCCGGAGCGTGGCCGAACGGGTGCAGCATGCGGAGTCGGCCGTCCTTCCAGTCGACGGTCTCGCCCTGTAGCAAGGCGCGGAAGGTACGGACATACTCCGCGAGATGGGCCCAGGTCGTGGACTTGGCGCCCATGGCCCGGGCGCCGGTGAATCCGGTGCCGAAGGCGACGGCGACCCGCCCCGGTGCCAGCGCGGACAGCGCGGCGGCACCCGAGGCGTTGACCATCGGATGGCGCAGACCGGGCACCAGCACACCCGGGCCGAGACCGATGCGCTCGGTGCGTTCCGCGGCCAGCGCCAGCGTCATCCACACGTCCGGACTCTGCTGCGGGCTGTCGAACAGCCACGCACGGTGGTAACCCAATTGTTCGGCAAGCGCGATGTGCTTCGGTGTGTCGAGGGAAGTCGGGAACTGGCAGGAAATTTTCATGAGTCGTCCTCGGGTGCCTGGTTCGTCGAACGGGTGTTAGCAGGCCGGTCGTGATGTGGTGCTGACTGCCGGTCAGCACATGACCGGCGTCTGGCGATTGATTCACCGAGCGCTGTGGGCGCGGCACTTGCAGCTCGTCAGGCGGGGTTTTCGGCGGTGGCGGTCAGGACCGCGCGGCCGAGGGTGTGGCCGGACATGGCGAAGCCGAGGAAGGCCGGGGTGGCGTCGGCCGGGACGCCGATGGACGCGACGTCGAGGGCGTGCACCACGACGAAGTAGCGGTGCGGGCCGTGTCCGGGCGGCGGGGCGGCGCCGAAGAAGCGGGCGGCGCGGGCGTCGTTGGGCAGTTGGAAGGCGCCCTCGGGCAGTCCGGAGCCGGTGTCGTCGCCCGCGCCCTCGGGCAGTTCGCCGACGGTGGCGGGGATGTCGGCGACGGCCCAGTGCCAGAAGCCGGATCCGGTGGGCGCGTCGGGGTCGTAGACGGTGACGGCGTAGCTCTGGGTGCCGGCCGGGGCGCCGTGCCAGGACAACTGAGGAGAGATGTCCTTGCCGCCGGGGACACCGGCGAGGCCGGAGAGCTGCTCGGGCGACCATGCGGCGCCCTGGGTGACGGTGGTGCTGGTGACGGTGAAGGAGGCCGCCTCGGGAAGACGGGTGAAAGGGTTGTCGGTGCTCATCGCGTCGTTCCAAATCCTTTGACTAGCCGCTTCTGTGTGACCCGTCAGGGTGGTCAGGAACCGCCGACGTGGAGTGTTGTGGTGTGTACGCGGCGGCCTCGTGCGTACCGGACTGCCCCCTCCGGATGATTCCTTGGGGCCTTCTGGACGAGAGGTGTCTCCCGCGCGGGGCCGAGTTCGGTCCTGCGGCCGAGTTCCGGCCGGAGTCACCGCACCGCAGACCACGAGACGTGTCGTCCACCGAGGCGCCGACAGGTCCTGCGGCACGCCGTGAGGGGGCCTTCTACGTGTTCACTGCGCGTCGGCGGCCGCCTGGGTTTCCCTGCGTACGTCCACCTTGGACGTCAGGGTCTGCGACGGGTGAGGGGTGCAGAGGTATCCCCGGCCGGGGGCGGAGCGCTGATAGGGGATCCGCCCGGCGGTTCGGGCAGTCCGGCTTCGTCCCGGGCAAGACGCTGGAGCAGGTCGAGCAGGGTCGCCTGCTCGGCACCGGACAGTGAAGAGAAACGGGTGGCCGGCACATCGTCGGCGATCTTGTTACCTGCGGTCAGCAGCTGCTCGCCCTCAGGTGTGAGGCGGTGCTCGTTACGACGGCCGTGGCCCGGTCGGCGCTCCACCGTGCCACGGGCCAACAGGCGGCCCACCGGTGTTCCGAACGCCTGCTCGCTCTGGAAGGTCGCCGCGGCCAGGGCGCGGGCCGAAGCCCCGGGCCAGGTGTTGATCGCGCACAGAGCATCCCACTGGGCGAGCGTCGTGCCCACCGTGGACAGAGCGGCGTCGAGGGCTCGGTTCTGGCGGTACTGCGACTGCTTGATCGCCCTGCCGAGGGCTTGCAGGTCACCGTGCATGGGAGTGACTCTACACGACCAAACTAGTTTATATAAAGGTGTTGAGTTGAAGGTTGGCAGCCCTCTTTCAGCAGGGGTGAGTCCCCACCTCGGCACCTCCTGCACCACGCGGCACGACTGACCGAGCCCGCGAAGGCAACCCCCGCACGCGCCTGGTCCGGGCCGAGGCCGTCGCCGAACCGCAACAGTTGGTTGTCCCAGCCGCGCACGCCACGCCCTGTCGGACGACCGGCCTGGGCCGGGTGCTGGTCGCGCAGCGGATCCCGGACCAGTTCTGCGGTGCTCTCCGTCTCGGTGCGGGGACATGCGCAGCCACAGCAGTCGGAAGGGGCCTGCCCGTTGCCGACACCCAGCAGTCGCCCTTCGACGTGTCATACGTGTCATACGTGTCAGAGGTGTCAGGGGGCAGGGGCGCACGAGGGGATGCCGCACCGCACGCCTCAGCTGTGCCCGCTTCCGGAGGCCGCCCATGACGCGTCGCGGACTTCACGCGCCGCCCAGTCCGCGAACCCGGTGGCCGTACGGCCGAGAACCCGCTGGGCCCCGGCGGAGACGGGAACGGGTACGGGCAACAGGTGCTGCTGGACCTGCTGTTGGACCTCATTCTGGTGTACGCGCTGCGCACCTGGTGGCAGCAGGACGAGCACCGGGCGCCCGGCTGGTACCGGGCGCTGACCCATCCGAAACTCGCACGGGTGATCCAGGCGGTCAATGAACGCCCCGAGCACAAGTGGATCCTGGAAGCCATGGCGCACACGGCGGGGATGTCCCGGGCCGGTTTCAGCGCCACCTTCAAGGAAGTCATCGGCCAGAGCCCCGGCACCTATGTGACCGAGCTGCGGATGGGACATGCCGAGGACGCACTGCTGCGTACCGACGCCACGCCGGCCGTCATCGCCGACAGCGTCGGCTACAACAACGAATTCGCCTTTGCCACCGCCTTCCGCCGCAGCCACGGCCTCCCGCCGGGCCGATGGCGAGCCGCCCACCGTCCCGCTCGGAGCGGGGGATAGCTGTCAGCGCGCCGGGGACTGTGGCGCGAGCCGGGCGCTCCGGGACGGCCGGTCACGGGCGTGGGGGTCGGCCCAGGCATCGAGGGCGTATGCCTCGCCGTCGCTCCGCATCGTGGCGGCTCCGTGTCCCGGTCAGTGCGCCGGGATGACGAGTTCGTGCAGTTCGGCAGCGTGGGAGAGGTAGGTGCGCCGGGTCTTGGCCGCGAGCCGGGGGTCGATGCAGAAGCAGCTGCTCCAGCTGGGTTCCAGGACCTGGACGGGACCGTGCAGCATGTCTCCGACGAAGACGGCACGGTCGGTGCCCGAGTGCAGGGTGAGTACGGACGAGCCCGGGAGTGCGTCCCGGTGCCGCTTCGAGCAGCAGGTTGCCGTCGATGCGGTGAGTGCCTTCCCACAGCACTGCCTGCCCGGCTCGGTGGACGGGCGTGATGCTGTCGTCGAACACGAGCCTGTTGCCTTGTCGGCGGACGCGTTCGTGCGCGTCGTGCGGTACCGGGCGGTGGTGGTCGGTACCTGGCCGTCGTGTGACGCGCCACGGTGGTGGGACGGCGGGTCTCTCCGCCTGCCGGTGTGTGCCCGCCGTCCGACCGGCCCGGCCGGGGGCAGAGGCCCCGGCCCCCGCCCCGGCCTCACGGCAACACCGGGGCAGGCCCGGCCCTATTCCAGTACGCCTTCGTGGAGCTGCGCGAACAGTTCGGCGTTGCGGCTGCTGTCGACTCGGACGTCGATGACCGTGACGCCGCTGTCGCCGGGGTCCGGGGGCGCGAGCGAGCGCTTGAGTTCGGCCTCCAGCTCCTCCATCGTCTCGACCCTGACGCCCCGTGCGCCGAACGCGCCCGCGTACTGGGTGATGTCGTAGTCGCCGAGGTCGACGCCGGAGGTACGTCCGTACTTGAGCATCTCCTGGAACGCCACCATGTCGTAGCGGTTGTCGCGCATGATCACGTGCGTGAGGTGGACGCCGAGGCGGGTGGCGGTCTCCAGTTCCTGAGCGGTGAAGAGGAAGCCGCCGTCACCGGAGACGGACAGCACCTGGGTACCGGGCCTGACCAGGGCGGCCACCATTGCCCACAGCAGGCCCACGCCGAGGGTCTGCTGGCCGTCGGAGAACAGCAGGTGCTGCGGCTCGTATCCGCGGAAGTGCCGGGCCATGTAGATGTAGTGCGAGCCGACGTCGCTGACCACCGTGGCGTCGTCGTCCACCAGCTCGCGCAGCTTGAGGACCACGGCGGCGGGGTTGAGTCCCTCCTCGGTCGTCGCGGCGTGGCGCGCCTCGTGGTCGATGCGTTCGAGGGCGGCACGCTGTTCGCTGACCGCCGCCTTCGCGTCGTCGTCGAGGCGCAGGCCGGAGAGCGACGCCGCCAGTTCGGTGACGGTGGCGGCGATGTCGCCCCGCAGCTCGACCGTGGGCTGGTAGTGGTTGTCGATGTCCGCCGGCACGGAGTCGATGTGCACGACGGTGCGCGCCGGGTCGGTGTTCCACAGCCCGGGGTCGTACTCCACCGCGTCGTACCCGATGGTGACGAGCACGTCGGCGTGCGCGATCAAAATGTCGCCGGGCTGGTTGCGGAACAGCCCGACCCTGCCGACGAAGTGGTCCTCCAGCGCGCGGGAGACGACTCCGGCCGCCTGGAAGGTCTCGACGACCGGCAGGTCGGTCTCGGCGAGCAGCTGCCGCAGCGCCGCACACGGTTCGGCGTCCGCCGCGCGCATACCGACGAGGACCACCGGGCGCTCGGCGTTGCGGACCAGCTCCGCGGCCTCGCGGATCCCGGACTGCGGAGCGGGACCGAGAGCGGGCACCGGCTGCGGCCGGCTGACGCTCGCGGAGGTGGGGGCGCTCACGATGTCGGCGGGCAGGACGACGGCGGTCGCGCCCCGCGGCTCGGTGACCGCGGCCCGCAGGGCGTTGGCGACGGTCTCCGGGACGTTGTCGGGGTCGTTGACCTCCCCGACGTACTTGGTGAACGGTTTGAGCGCGGCGGTGGCGTCCATCGACTGGTGGGTCCGCTTGAGCCTGTCCCGGCGCGGCACGGCGCCGCACAGCGCGATCACGGGGTACTGCTCCGTGGTGGCGGTGATCAGGCCGGTGAGGGTGTTGGTCGTGCCGGGGCCGGAGGTGACGATCGTGGCTCCCGGGATTCCGGTGAGCCGCCCGGCCGCCGCGGCCATGAGCGCGGCGTTGCACTCGTGCCGGCAGACGACCAGCTGGGGCCCGCCGTCGACCAGTACGTCGTAGAGGGCGTCGATCTTCGCTCCGGGCACTCCGAAGATGTACTGGACTCCGTAGGCGGAGAGCGTGTCGATCGCCGCCTGGGCGGAGCGGACGTCGGAGGTGTTCATCGTGGGCACTCCTGTGGGCGTGGGCCGGGCTTCAGGAGCCTTCGGCCAGACGGATCTGTTGGTCGGCATCGGCTTGCGAGAGCCGGGAACCCAGGAACTCCGCGGTCCGGGGCAGGCTCAGATGGAATTCGGAGGCGGCGCTGATCTCGACGGTGCCGCGCTCCATCCGGAAGTCGAGCGCGTGGCCCCCGCGGCGCCGCGTGTCGTCGATGAAGTGCAGGTGGTACCCGGCCACCGAGATTCCCTGCTCGTAGGCGGGGGTGCGGTAGCCGGCCATCGTCCCCACTACGTCGTGCAGGACGGTCTCCTGCTGCCCGGCGGCGGCTTCGGTCAGCGGCGGGTACGGGGGTTCCTGCTCCATCACGGTCCGGGTGTGCACGGTGCTGAACTCTCCGGTCACGCGGACGGCATACAGGAGGTTCTCGCTCGTGATCGCCTCGTCGATCCGCTCGACCAGCGCTTCCCGGTAGCAGGGGGTGGTGACCGTCAGGCGGATGTCGGGCGCGAAGTGTGTGACGGCGGCGAACGGCGTCAGCTCGTCGTCACCGGCGGGGCGCACGCTTCCGTCGGCGCGCAGGTGGTAGCAGACTCCGTCCAGCACGAGCATCTCGCCGTCGAGGCGGTTGAAGGTGCCGAGGCCGAAGTCGCCGTGTTCCAGAAGTTCGCCGATGGTGACATCGCCGTCGTAGACGCCGGCGAGGAGCGCGCCGATCGTCGACGTCTGGAACACCTCACGAGGGGCGTCGGCGGCGGTGCCGGCGCTGTGGTGGGCGAGGATGCCGCCGGCCCAGCGGCGGAAGTCCGCACGGGGACTCTTGTTGGGTGAAGTGTTCATGGCCAGCCGTTCTCTGTGGTGGGAAGTCTCTGCAGTGGGGAGAATGTCGTTCATTAAGGCCAAATAGCATGAAATGTGCTTTCGATTGTGGGTGCGGCCAGGTGCCGCACGAATCCGTGGAATCCCCAGTCCCTTCCGACACTCGCCGGCTGGGTGCCGAGTGGCTGCCGTAGTCACGGACAGTTACCCTCACGCGTAAGGATGCTGAAGGGAGCAGCGGACGGTGCTCGGTCGGCAGCGGGAGCGCGCCACCCTCGGCGACCTGCTCGAAGTGGTCCGCGCGGGCCGCGGCGGCACCCTGGTCCTGCGTGGTGAGGCCGGTATCGGGAAGACGGCCCTGCTCGACTACGCCGCACAGCGGCCGACGGACGCACGGATCGTCCGGCTCTCCGGGGCGGAATCGGAGAAGCAGCTTGCCTTTGCCGCGCTGCAACGGCTCTGCGCGCCGATGCTGGACCTGAGCCGGCGCCTGCCCGGGCGGCAGCGCGACGCGCTGGGCGTGGCGCTCGGGCTGACCACGGGTCCCGCGCCCGACCGCTTCGTGGTCGGGCTGGCGGTGCTGGGACTGCTCTCGGAGGCGAGCGCGCAGCGGCCGCAGGTGTGCCTGATCGACGACGCACAGTGGGTCGACGCTGCCTCCCTCCAGGTGCTCGCCTTCGTGGCACGGCGGCTGCAGGCGGAACCGGTCGCCATGCTGTTCGCCACCCGCGGTGGGGAAGCCGTCCTGGACGGCCTGCCGCAACTGCACGTGCGCGGGCTGCGCGACGAGGACGCGGAAGCACTGCTCGATGCCGCGATGATCGCGCCGGTGGACCGGCAGGTGCGCGCGCGGATCATCGCCGAGGCACGCGGCAACCCGCTGGCGCTGCTCGAACTGGCCCGCGCGACCGGACCCGACCAACTGGCCGGCGGCTTCGCGGTCCCCGACCTGCCCACGCCGGCCGCACGGATCGAGACGATCTACGCCCGGCGGCTCGCTGCACTCCCCGCGGACTCACGCCTGCTCGTGCTGATCGCGGCCGCGGAGCCGCTGGGTGACCCGGTGCTGGTGTGGCGGGCGGCCACCCTGCTGGGCATCGGGCCCGAGGCGGCCGGCGCGGCCCAGTCCGCCGGGCTGCTGGCGATCGCCGGCCATGTGGCCTTCCGTCACCCGCTGGTCCGTTCGGCCGTCTACCACACGGCCCCGCACGCCGACCGGCGCGCTGTGCACAGAGCGCTGGCCGAGGCCACCGACCCGCAGCGGGACCCGGATCGGCGGGCCTGGCACCTCGCGAAGGCGACACTCGGCCCCGATGAACGGGTCGCGGAGGAACTGGAGCGGTGTGCGACGCGGGCCCGGTCCCGCGGCGGCATGGCCGGGGCCGCCGCCTTCCTCACCCGCAGCGCGCACCTGACGATCGACCCGGCGCGCAGGGCCCGGCGCATGCTGGCCGCGGGTGAGGCGACGATGCAGGCCGGCGGTTTCGACGCGGCCCTGGAACTGGCGGCGGCCGCGGAAGCGGGGCCGCTCGCACCGGACGACCGCGCCCGGACGGACCTGCTGCGCGGGCGGATCGCCTTCGCCCGCGACTTCGGCAGCCAGGCGTCGGCCCTGCTGCTCAGGGCGGCGGCCGGATTCGGAGCAGCCAGCCCGGTGCAGGCGCGATCGACCTACCTCGAAGCGCTGGGCGCCGCACTGATCGCCGGCCGGCTGAGCGGCGGTGCCGGACTGGCCCAGGCGGCGCGAGCGGCGCTGTCCGCACCGCCGCCGCCGGGCCCACCCGCCCCGGCCGACCTGTTGCTGGACGGATTCGCACGGCTGATCACCGCCGGCTACCCGGCCGGCGCGCCGATCCTCGCGCAGGCCGTGCACGCCTTCCGCACCGAACTCATCGGCCGGGAGGAGGGCCTGCGCTGGCTCTGGCTGGCGGGCCACGCGGCCGGGCTGCTGTGGGATTTCGACAGCTGGGAGGTCATCTCGGAGCGCTTCGTAGGCTACGGCCGCGAGGCCGGGATGCTCGCGATCCTGCCGGTGGCGCTCAGCACCCGCGCCGGTGCGCACCTGTTCGCCGGCGAGTTCGCGAAAGCCGCGGTACTCGCCGACGAGCAGGCCGCCATCGCCGAGGTGACCGGCAGCGGCATCGCGCCCTACGGCGCACTGGGCGAGGCGGCCTTCCGCGGCCAGGTGGACAGGGCGGCCGCCCTGACCGACGCCGGGACCAAGGACGCGCTGGACCGTGGCGAGGGCGTCGGACTCAGCTTCATCCAGTGGGCGACGGCACTGCTGCACAACGGGACCGGGGAGTACGGCCAGGCCCTGGCAGCGGCCCGCGACGCCGCCCGGGACGAACCGGCGCAGCGGTTCCGGAACTGGGGGCTGGCCGAACTGATCGAAGCGGCCTCCCGCGTCGGGGAGACGGACGAGGCGGCGAGCGCGCTCGAACGGCTCGCCGCGGCCGGCGGCACGAGCGACTGGGCCTTGGGCATCAGAGCACGTTGCCGGGCACTGCTGACCGCCGACGACCGGGCCGAGGACCTGTACCGGGAGGCGATGGACCGCCTCGGCCGCACCCGCCTTCGCCCGGACCTGGCCCGCGCCCACCTCCAGTACGGCGAATGGCTCAGGCGGCAGCGGCGGCAGTCCGACGCCCGTGGCCAACTGCAGCGGGCACTCGACCTGTTCACACAGACCGGCATGGCCGGATTCGCACAGCGGACCCGGACCGAGCTGGCCGCCACCGGGGTGCGCACCCGCAGGCCCGGCCCCGGCACGCAGGGCGACCTCACGGCGCAGGAGCTGCGGATCTGCCGGCTGGTGGCTCAGGGCGAGACCAACAACGAGATCGCCACCCGGCTGTTCATCAGCCCCAGGACCGTCGAGTACCACCTGCACAAGGCGTTCCACAAACTCGGAGTCACCTCCCGTACACAGCTGGCCCGACGCCTGCCCGAGCACGAGGACAAGAACTCCCCCTGATCCGGCACCGCGAACGGCACCACCACGGATTCACTCGGGCACGGGCCGGAGGTGAGCAGCGGGCGGCCGTGGGCTCCCTCCCCGATCCGTCGGGGTTCGCAGTCGCATTTCCGCGTTCTTCTGGCAGTCGACGGAATGTGACGTCGTCTCTCGTGGACATCACCTCTGACTGTTGATCAGTGACCGCTTCCCGGACTCAGCCCGTACCCGCTCATGACGTCCTTGGGATCCGCCGGTGGGCTGGTCCGCAGCTTGCGTCCGCCGCATCGGTTCTGCCTGGTCAGCCCTGGTGTACGGGGGTAATCTGGGGTGAACTGGAATGTTTTCGTCCGATGGTCGGTGCGGTGTCAGGGATTTGGGGGCGCCGGAAATCGGCGATGGCGAGTTGCCTGAGCGGCGAGACCCGTGGGAGGCACGATGACCAGGCAGAGAACACAGCGGGTCGGGAGCTGGCCACGGCTGCGGGTGGCGGACTGGGCCGAGTCCCGGGACACACTGCACATGTGGACCCAGATCGTCGGCAAGATCCGGCTGGCCCACGCACCCATGGTGAACCACTGGTGGCAGGTCACCCTGTATGTCACGCCACGGGGGCTCACCACTTCCGCGATCCCGTACCGGACCGGCTCATTCGATATCGAGTTCGACTTCGTCGACCAGCGGCTGGTCATCCGGGCAGGCGGCGGCAACAGGCGTGAGCTGGCGCTGGAGCCCAAGCCCGTCGCCCAGTTCTACGCCGAGACCATGGGCGCGCTGGGAGAGCTGGGCATTCGGACGCGCATATACCCGAGGCCGAACGAGGTGGAACCGGCCATCCCGTTCGCGGACGATTACCGGCACGCCTCCTACGACCCACACGCCGCGCGGCTGTTCTGGGGCCAACTCGTCCAGGCCAGCCGGGTGTTCGGCGAGTTCCGGTCCCAATTCGTCGGCAAGACCAGCCCCGTGCACTTCTTCTGGGGATCGATGGACCTGGCCTACACCCGCTTCTCCGGGCGGCCCGCGCCACCGCATCCCAGCGGCGGCGTCCCGAACATGCCGGACTGGGTGACACGGGAGGCGTACTCCGCCGAGTTGTCCAGTTACGGGTTCTGGCCCGGTGGCGGCGCGGAGGGCGCGTTCTACGCCTACGCCTATCCCGAACCGGCAGGCTTCGCCGACTGCCCGGTCCGTCCCGCGGCGGCCAGATACCTGAGGGAGAGCGGTGAGTTCGTACTGCCCTACGAGACGGTCGCCGACTCCGCCGACCCGGATCGGACGCTGAGTGAATTCCTGCACAGCACCTATGGGGCGACGGCCAGGTTGGGCGGATGGGACCGGACGGCGCTGGAGGTCCGCGCACACCGCCACTGGGAGCACCACTGACGACACTTCGGCGCCCGCTCGGGACCGCCGGGACGCCGGGGAGCATCGAGCTGGACGACGTCGTGCCGAGACAGGCTATTGTTTTCGCATGCCGCAAAACGTGAAGGCGAAGCAGACCGATTTTGTGGCCTCGCTGGCGAAGGGGCTGGAGGTGCTGCACTCGGTGCTGGGCGCCCGGCGCCCGGTTCACGACGGCGTGGGCCCGGAGTAGTCCACCTCCTTCTCGGCGGCGTCCGCGAGGGCGAACCCGATCGGCGTGACCTGTTCTTCCAGCAGATGCGCCACCAGACTCATCGTGCCTCCGATCAGCGGGATGCCCTTCATCGCCCGGGCCGGGAAGCCGGCGTCGAGCAGCACCGCAGGGATGGCCCCTGACACGTTGAGCACGAGACGTCGTCCGTAGATCTCCGGAACCACGTCGACGACCGCGGCGAGGGCACGTGTGTGGGGCCCCCGCAGGCCCAGGGACTCCGCGTACGCCAGCAGTGCCTCGGCGCGGGGGTCGCGCTCGCGGTGCAGGGGATGTCCCACGCCCGGGACCGGGCTGTGTGTGCTCCGCAGCTCCTGCACGGCCGTTCGGGCACAGGCTTCCATCGAGCCGCCGTCGGCCGCGGCGGCGACGACGGACGCCAGCAGGTGTGCGGTGTCCTCGGAGCTGCCGAGGATGACGGAGCCGGCCCCGAGCACCCGGCCCTCCCGGGCCGCCTGACAACTTACGGAGTAACCCTGTGGCGCACACGACCGGCATGCGGCGCGTCGTCTCCTCCGCCTCGATCGGCACGATCGTCGACTGGTACGACTTCTTCCTCTACGGAACAGCCTCGGCACTGGTCTTCCCGAAGTTGTTCTTCCCGTCCGAGAGCCCTGCCATCGGCACACTGCTGTCGTTCGCCGTCTATGCCACGGGTTTCGTCGCCAGGCCCCTCGGCGGTGTGCTCTGCGGACACTACGGCGACCGGCTCGGCCGCAAACGTGTCCTCATGATCACCCTCATGGTCATGGGTCTGGCGACCACCGCCATCGGCCTGCTGCCCAGCTACCAGGCCATCGGTGTCACCGCGCCCGTCCTCCTCGTCGCCATTCGGCTCTTGCAGGGACTCGGCGCCGGCGGCGAGTGGGGCGGGGCCTCCCTGCTGACCCTTGAGCACACCGGCCGACGGCACGGGTTCTGGGGGAGCTTCCTCTCCGCCGCCGTCTACGTCGGCATGCTGATCGGCAACCTCGTCTTCGTGATCCTCGGCGGTCTCATGTCCCAGACCCAGCTGCTGGCCTGGGGCTGGAGGATTCCTTTCGTGCTCAGCGTCCTCATCGTCTTCGTCGGCGTCTTCATGCGCCGCCGGGTCTCCGAAACCCCCGGGGTTCGAGCAGATGAAGGACGCGGGAACCCGATCCCGGTTCCCGCTGCTCGACGCCCTGCGCTCACACCCGCGCAACATAGCGGCGATCTTCCTGATGCGTATCGGCCAGAACACGTGTTTCTACATCGTCTCCGTCTTCTGCCTCTCCTACGCCACCGGAAACCTCGGCATCGCCAGCCGGGTCACCCTCACCGCCCTTCTGGTCGGTGCCGCAGCGGCGGCCCTGCTGTGCCCCATGTGGGGACAGCTCGCCGACCGTGTCGGCTTCGGCAAGGTCATGGCCTTCAGCCTGACTGCCGGTGCCGTCGCGGCGTTCCCTCTCTTCCTGGTCCTGAGAACCACGCAGAGCGCGCTCATCATCGTGTTCATCGCAGCCGTCATCGCGGTCGCGAACGCCTCCAACGACGCCATCCAGCCCGGCTATTTCGCCTCGCTGTTCGGTGCCAACATCCGCTACAGCGGCATGTCGATCGGACGCGAGGGCGGCACCATCATCGGGGCGGCCTCGCGCCGCTCATCGCGACCTGGCTCCTCGACGTCTTCGGCGGCTGGTGGGCCGTGGCCGCGTGGATCGTCGTCACCAGCCTCGCCGGCCTCGTCGGTGTCGCCCTCGTCCGCGATCCGCGGCCCGACGACGGGGCCGGGGTCCCGCCGATCGCGCCGCGTTCACGGCGCGCCGTGGCCTGAAACCGTCCGGACGAGCACATGCCGGCGGCTGTCGGTGCCGACGTGGATCCACCACCCCGAACTCGGGTGCCCGAGACCGTCGTGCAGCCGACGGCGCCGACCGTGCGCCACGAGCCTCAGGACTGCGGTGTCAGCACGATCCGCCCGAAGACCTCGCCCGCGTCCATCTTCCGGTGGGCGTCGGCCGCCTGGTCGAGCGGCAGCAGCTCATGGACCACTGTCTGGATCTCTCCCCGGGCGGCAGCGGCGAACTGCTCGCTCCGTACGGCGTTCCGGTCGGTCGCGGTGACGGTGGCGGCGCTGAAGGCGGAGAAGGAGAGCGACTTCTGGAAGTCGGTCATCATCCGCATGCCGAAGTCCGCGGGGGGCCGGCCCGCGACAGCTCCCACGACCACCATGCGGCCGTTGGGATCGAGGCGGTCGAAGAACGAGGGCAGGTGGGGGCCTGCCGCCACGTCGATGATGACGTCATAGCCCACGGGGGCGTCCGCGCCGCCTTCGCCGGAGCGGTCGAGCACATGGGTCGCACCGAGCCCGCGCAACCGTCGGCCGCGCTCGGCCGAGGAGGTCGTGACCGCCACCGCGGCGGCGCCACCGCGGACCGCGAGCTGTACGGCCGTGATCCCGATGCTGCCGGCCGCGCCCCGCACCAGAACGGTCTCCCCGGGTGCGAAGCGGGCGCGGGAGAGCCCGAAGTGGGCGACCACTCCGGAACTGCCGAGGGTCACCGCGTCGACGGCGGAGAGGCCGGAAGGGAGGGAGACGATGTCTTCGACGGCCGCGACGGCCTGTTCGACGTAGCCTCCACCGGTGCCGGTGAAGCCCCAGACCCGACGGCCTGTCCAAGTGGCGTCGACGCCGTCGCCGACCGCGGTCACGGTGCCCGCCACCTCACCGCCCAGGATGTGGCCCTCCTGGTAGCCGTAGGCGGCCAGGGCACCGCTGCGGACCAAGGTGTCGACACCGCCGACGCCGGCCGCCTCGACGGCGATCAGCACCTGTCCGGTAACGGGCACCGGAACGGGGAGGTCCACCACCTCCAGCCCGTCGGGACTGCCGTAGGCGCGGACCGATACTGCCTTCATCTGCTCTCATCCTCTCTGACGGACCGGCGGCCGTGCCCAGGGGGGAACGAACAGCCCTCGTCCGCAGCCGCGGCGGCATACGCGCCGCCGGTCCTCGCCCCGCCCGGTCTGTCCCAGGAGGGGACGTCCCGCTGTCAGGAGGGGATGTCCCGCGCAGGTGCGAGGTCTTCGCCGCGACGCTAACGGACGGCCCTGTCCGGCCAGGCGAAGTGAGAGTGGTGAAGGCTCCTTCGACTCACTTCGACTGACTCCCGCTCGACCATCCGTCCATGAGGCCGAGGCGGTCCTCGTGCCGATCGGGCCGGTGCCCGACACCGAATGGCCCGTCGGGTGCCGTCGTCCACGCCCTCCGCGCCGGTGGGCCAGGACCAGCGGGTGTCCGGTGAGATTCCTGAGGATGAGGGCGTCGGGTGATCACGTCCACGTCGTCGCCAACCAGAGTGTCACGACAGCGGAGAGAGCCAGCGTGAGATTGAGGGCGATCCGGCGGTCCCCGAGCCTCAGGTGGACCCCGGTCGCGGCGATCTGCAGGACCACGAACCCGATGGCCGCCGCCAGGGCCAGCCAGGGCGCGATGCCGGTCAGCGGCGGAAGGACCAGCCCGATCGCGCCGAGCACCTCGATCAGTCCGATGGCTCTGACGGCCGGCATCGGCGTGCTGTCCACCCAGGCCATCATCGGGCGGAGCCGCTCACGGCTCTGCACCACTTTCATCCCGCCTCCGTAGAGGTAGAACAGCGCGAGCAGCCCGGCGACGATCCAATAAGCGACGTTCACAATTCCCTTTTCCGGGTCGGACGCAGGTGACTCACCGTCACCAGCGATGTTGCCAAGCGGCGTTGCCGTCCTGACCGTCAGGCGAAGTCGGTGGCGGGTTCGGTGGCATAACGGCTCATCGTCCGGATGCTGGCCTGAGGGGTCAGCGCCCGGCCGTCGGCCATCAGGTCCCGCAGCTCTCGGAAGTACTGCACGTACTGGGCGGGTGTGAACGTGCTGAGCATGACGGCGGGTCGGTCGGTCACGTTGGCGAACGTGTGCGGGGCTCCCGGCGGAACCATCACGAACGTGCCCGCCGCCGCGTCGTGGTCCTGGTCCCCGACCGTGAACCGCACCGTGCCGGAGACGATGTAGAAACCCTCGTCGTGCTGGGCGTGACGGTGCTGCGGCGGGCCAGGTGTGTGCGGAGCGAGCACGGACTCGGCGAACCCGAGCCGGTGCCCCGTGGTGCTGCCGTCCTCCAGGACGCGCATGCGTGTGGTGCCCAGGACGATCGTCTCCCCGTCGTCCGGACCGACCACTGACACGGCGGGATCGGCGATCGGCTCGGCGGCCTTCGGTTCATCAGTCATGCTCCGATCCCACAGCCAGGGCACCGCGACTGTCCAAGACCCGTTCCGGCACCTCGATACCGGGCAGGTATCGTCGCACCATGGAGCTACGCACGCTGCGCTATTTCGTGGCGGTCGCCGAGGAACTCCACTTCGGGCGGGCCGCCGCCCGGCTGCACATGAGCCAGCCTCCCCTGAGCCGGGCGATCAAGCAGCTGGAGACCGAGGTCGGAGCCGCCCTCTTCGACCGGTCGCCCGCCGGTGTCGCGCTCACCCCGGTGGGAGCGGTACTGCTCGACGAGGCACACGCCCTGCTCGACCAGGCCGACCGGGCACGGGTCCGGGTGGCCGCGGCAGCCGGCGCGACCATCCTCACCGTCGGCATCCTGGGCGACAGCTCCGATCCCGGCGCCACCCGACTGGCCCGTGCCTACCACCAGCGGCACCCGCGCGTCGAGGCCCGCATCCGCGACGTCGACCTGACCGACCCCACCTGCGGGCTGCACGCCGGAGCGGTCGACGTCGCCCTGACCCGAGGCCCGTTCGACCAGACCGGCCTGGCCGTGCGGGAGCTGCGCGCCGACCCGGTGGGAGTTCTGCTGCGCGCGGACGATCCGCTGGCCCGCCACGACAGGCTGAAGCTGACCGACCTGGCCGACCGGCGCTGGTTCCGGTTCCCGGAGGGCACCGACCGCCACTGGCAGTCTTATTGGAACGGCGGAGAACCCCGCGAGGGCCCGGTGGTGCGCGCGGTCGAGGAATGCCGGCAGGCCGTCCTCTGGAACGGCACGGTCGGGATGACTCCCCTCGACCACAAGCCGGGACAAGGGCTCACCGTGGTGCCGCTGACCGACATGCCGCCGAGCCGCGTGGTGGTGGCCTGGAACGAGGGCGACACGAATCCATTGCTCCACTCGTTCGTCCGGCTCGCGATCGCCGCCTACCGCGACTGAGCGCCTGACCCGCCCCGCCGCCGTGGCGCGCGTCGCCGTGTTCAGGCGCCGTCGGGCAACTGCTGGGTGACGGCCCAGAGCCGGCCGGTGTTGTCGGGGTCCACGGCGTGGGCGGCCACGCCACCCGGCCCGGAGTCGCCGGTGACCGTGCGCGCCGGACGGCAGTTGTCGTAGTAGGCGTCGGTGACCCCCACGGTGAGCGGGCAGGGGGCCAGGAGCAAGGACGTAGCGGCGGCCTGCTCGGGTGTCTTCAACAGCGCCGTTTCCTTCACGATCAGTCGCGCGGCCAGCTCGGCGAACTCCGGATCACGCATCAGACGGTCGGCCATCGATGCCATCGGCGCGCTGCTCGCACTGCCGCTCCGAAGGATCTCGATCACCCGGTCCGCGTCCAGGCCGAGTCGCACACCGACCTCGACCGCCATGCTCGCGAGCCGACCGGTCGCGTTGCCCAGCGCGTTGTTCAGCGCCTTCATCCGCTGCCCGCTGGCGAGGGGACCGGGGAAGCCACACGCGGATCGGGCGGGCGCTTGGGACCGGTCCAGGCACCGAGAGGGGTTTCAGCCAGGGCCCCGGTCGCGGCAGGCGCAGACCCGCGGCTCGCGCGGCTCCGGCCACCGGCACATCCGTCCCGCAGGCGGCGCGGGTTCGCGCCGTTTCGGCCGCCCGGAGCCGCGTGAGCCGATCGGCCGCGGTGGTGGCACAGCGGGGACGCGGCGGGGAAGAGGCTCGGTGCGGACCGGGCCGCGCCCGACGGGCTGTTCTCCGGCGTCCCCGTCACCCGATCCGGGTCAGCGCGGGGCCATGCGGAGGGCTCCGTCCATGCGGATGGTCTCGCCGTTGAGGTAGTCGTGCTCGATGATGGCCAGGGCGAGCCGGGCGTATTCGTCAGGGCGGCCCAGACGCCGGGGAAAGGGGACACCGGCGGCGAGCCCGGCGCGGAACTCCTCGGAGATGGTCGCGAGCATCGGGGTCTCCACGATGCCGGGCGCGATGGTGCACACCCGGATGCCGTACTGGGCGAGATCACGGGCGGCGGGCAGGGTCAGGCCGACGATGCCGCCCTTGGCCGAGGCGTAGGCGGCCTGCCCGATCTGGCCCTCGTACGCGGCGACCGAGGCGGTGTTGACGATCACCCCGCGCTGGCCGTGCTCGTCGGCCTCGGTCTGCGCGATGGCCTCACCGGCCAGCGCGAGCACATTGAACGTGCCGATGAGATTGACCTGTACGACCCTGGCGTAGAGGTCCAGGTCGTGCACGCCTTTCTTGCCGAGGATCCGCATCGAGGGCCCGATACCGGCGCAGCTCACGACGGTGCGCAGTGGCGCGTCGCCGGCGGCGGCCGTCGTGACGGCCGCCCGCACCGCGGCGCCGTCGGTGATGTCGGTCGCGATGTAGGTGACGCCCTCGACGTCCGCGGCGCGCTCGATGCCGGCCGCGAGATCCAGCACGAAGACCTGCGCGCCCTGCTTCGCGAGGGCTGCCGCGGTCGCCGCGCCAAGGCCGGAAGCCCCACCGGTGACGATCGCGGCGGTGTTGTCGATGCGCATCAGTTCTCCTGGTTCCGCACCCTGAGGGCGCCGCGGTCGTCCTTCTTCAGCGCACGGCTGATGATCAGGCGCTGGATCTGGTTGGTGCCTTCAAAGATCTGCATGACCTTGGCCTCGCGCATGTAGCGCTCGACCGGGAAATCACGGGTGTACCCATAGCCGCCGAGCACCTGGACCGCGTCGGTGGTGACCTTCATGGCGTTGTCGGTGGCCACCAGCTTGGCGACGGACGCCTCACAGCCGAACGGGAGCCCCTGGTCCTTGAGCCGCGCGGCGGCGAGCACGGTGGCGCGGGCGGACTGGACCGCCGCGGCCATGTCCGCGAGGACGAAGGCCAGGCCCTGGTGGTCGATGATGGGCCGGCCGAAGGTCTCCCGCTCCTGCGCGTAGCGCACGGCGTGGTCCAGCGCCCCCTGGGCGAGTCCGACGGCCACCGCCGCGATGCCGAGCCGTCCGCAGTCCAGCGCGGCCAGGGCGATCTTGAGCCCTTGGCCTTCCTCGCCCAGCCTGCGGTTCGCCGGGACGCGTACCTCCTCCAGGCGGACGGTGGCGGTGGCGGAACCGGTGAGGCCCATCTTCCGCTCGGGAGGGTCGGCGACCACTCCGGGGGTGTCGGCCGGTACGAGGAAGCACGAGATGCCGTGCGAGCGGTCCTCGGACGTGCGCGCCATGACCGTGTAGAAGTCCGCGTACCCGCCGTGCGTGGTCCACGCCTTGGCGCCGTTGAGCACGTAGTGGTCGCCGTCCCTGACGGCCCGCGTGCGCATCGCCCCGGGGTCGGAACCGGCGTGCGCCTCGGACAGGCAGTAGGCGCCGAGCAGGTCGCCGCCGAGCATGTCGGGGAGCCACTCCTTCTTCTGCTCCTCGGTGCCGAAGGCGGCGAGCCCGAAGCAGGACAGGGCGTGGACCGAGACACCGACCGCGACGCTGGACCACACGGCCGCGATCTCTTCGAGAACCTGCAAGTAGGTCTCGTACGGCTGGCCACCGCCGCCGTGTTCCTCGGTGTAGGGCAGGCTCAGCAGCCCGGCACGGCCGAGGGTGCGGAAGACCTCACGGGGAAACCGCTCCTCGGCTTCTGCCTCGCCGACGCGGGGCGTGAGCTCCTTCTCGGCGAGTTCGCGGGTCAGGTCGATCAGGTCGACGGCTTCCGCTGTGGGAAGTGTTCGGGTAGCGGGCATGTGAACCCCTCGGTCCTGGCACTGCGGATTTTTGATACGCCAAGCGATACAAGAGTATCGTCTGGGGTACGGTAATGCCATGCTTCCCAGGGGTGGATCTGCTGGTCCGCTAGCCGGCCTGCGCGTTCTTGAACTGGCCAAACTCGGACCCGCTCCGCACGCGGCGATGGTGCTGGCCGATCTCGGGGCCGACGTGGTCCGCGTCGAGCGGCCCGCCGGGCGCGCGCTCCAGCTCGGCCCGGCCGGTGCGACCGACATAGTGCTGAGAGGCCGCCGGTCGGTCTTCGCGGATCTCGAACAGCCCGAGGGCCGGGCACTCGTACTCGCCCTGGCCGCCCGCACGGACGTCGTCGTCGAGGGGCTGCGGCCGTCCTTGCCGAGCGGCTGGGGATCGGCCCCGACGAGTGCGGCAGACGGAATCCGGGACTCGTGTACGCCCGGATCACCGGCTCGGGCGCGCTCGCGCTGCGCGGCATGGGGGAGTGGTCGGACGAGCGCGGCTCCAGCCTCCTCGACGGAGCGGCACCCTTCTATGACACCTATGTGTGCGCCGACGGCAAGTACGTCGCCGTCGCGGCGCTCGAACCGCACTTCTTCGCGGCCCTGCTCGACGGGCTGGGCGTCGACCCCGCCCGGGTACCCGCGCAGGGCGACCGCAGCGGCTGGCCGGCGCTGCGGGCACGGTTCACGGAGCTGTTCGCCTCCCGCACGCGTGACGCGTGGGCCGCGCACTTCGTCGGCACGGACGCCTGTGTGACCCCCGTGCTCACCTTCGCCGAGGCGGGCGCGCACCCGCATCTGGTGGCCCGCCGGACCCTGGTCGAGGCCGACGGCGTGCTCCAGGCGGCACCGGCCTCGCGCTTCTCCCGCACCCCCGGCGGACGGCCGTCGGCCCCGGGAGCGCCGGGCGCGGACTCCGAGGAGGTGCTGGGCGACTGGGGCGTCGACCTGTGACCGGCCGGGTCAGGGCGACACCGCGTGGACGATGAGCGACGCCAGCTCGGCGTACGCCTCCGAGTCGGACAGCCCGGTCCGGGTGGAGATCTCGCCGCGCTGGATCTCCTGCATGGTGGCGGCGACGACCTCGCCCACGAACGCCGCGTGGACGTCACGGAAGGCGCCGGCGGCGACGCCCTCGGTGATGAGTTGCCTGATCCGGCCGGCGGCGATGCGCGTATTGGCCTCGTACACCTCGCGGGCCGGTTCGAAATGGGCCATGTCGTCGAGGAATTGCCTGGAGAGCGGCTTGAGCTGCTCGGCAACCGCGTTCAGGTAGACCACCACTCGGTCCGACGGCTCCGAGGCGTCCGCCACCTGCTTCTCGATGGCCTCGGTGGCTTTCCGGAAGTAGTGCTTGACCGCTTCCCGGACCAATTCCGGTCGGCTCCCCGCCAGCTGGTACAACGTTGTCTTCGAGCACCGCAGCCGCTCGGTCAGCTCGTCGAGGGTGAACGAGGCGAAACCCTCGGCCGTCAACAGCGCGACCAGTCGCTCCAGCAGATCGGTCTGGCGCGCGGTACGACGTGTCGATGGCATGATCTCAGCGTAGCTTCTCCCCTTCGCGGGGTGTGACCACTGTGAAGATGGCTAAGGCAAGTATGTCGCTATAACAAGCCGCAGCTCATCGTGCAGGGTTTGTAGCGGAACATCCCGGAGATGGGGCAACACGTGCCGGACACTCAACGAAACGATCAGCGAACTCCCGTAGGGCGTCGACGGCTGCCGAAGATGGCCGAGGTCGTCGCCTCGGAGCTGCGGCAGAAGATCCTCAGTGGTGAGCTGCAGCCGGGTGACTCGTTGTCGTCTGAGTCCTCGCTGGTCGAGGAGTACGACGTCTCGCGGCCGACGTTGCGCGAGGCACTGCGCCTGCTGGAGGCCCAGCAGCTCATCACGGTGCGGCGCGGCTCGCACCGCGGGCCGGTCGTCAGTCACCCGGACACCTCGGTGACGGCGCGCAGTTTCAGCATGCTGTTGCAGCTGCGCCAGGGCACGCTCGCCGACATCTATGCGTTTCGGATGTTCTTCGAGCCGGTGGCGGTACGGATGGCCGCGGAGACGGCGACCGACGACGACTTCGCCCGGCTGCGGGAACTGCTCGACGAGGAGAACGCGGTGCGCGGCGACGCCGGCCGGTTCCCCGACGTCGCCTGGCGCTTGCACACCACGTTGGCCGGGCTCTCCGGCAATGTCACCATGACGGTGATCGCGGAGACCCTTGAGCGCATTTCGAAGCGGCACGCGCAGGCGGCGTTGCTGCGGTGGGCCGACGGGGACCGGCAGCGGGACAGCGCCTACCGCGCGCACAAGAAGCTGGTCGGCCTGCTGGAGAAGCGGTCGGGTGCGGAGGCTGAGCGGTTCTGGGCCGAGCACATGGCCGAGGTCGGCAAGAAACTGCTCTCCAGCAGAGACGAACTCTCCATCGTCGAGCTGGTGGAGTGAGCCGGTGCGGTGCCGTCGTCCACGGCGGCGCCACCGATCGGCCACCGATCCGCCCGGACCCACCGCCGCATTCCTGGGGCGGTGGGCCGCTGCGTCACGTGGCACTCTCCCGGGCGAGCGGCCGGACCAGCCCTTCTTGCACGACACTGGCGACGAGCGTGCCGCCCCGGTCGTAGAACCGGCCCCGGCACAGCGCACGTGCTCGGCCGGCCCAGTGACTCTCCTGCTCGTAGTACAGCCGCTGGTCCACCCGGAACGCCGCATGGAACCAGACGCCGTGGTCCAGGCTCAGCGTCGTCATACCAGCACTCCGTATCGTCATCACAACGGGAAAACGGCCCTGGGTCACCGGTGGTGCGAGCGGGATCGGACGTGCGCTCTCCCGCTCGCTGAGGGACGCCGGGGCACAGGTGGCGGTATTCGACACCTCCGACGCCACCGTCGAGGACGGCTTCGACACTGTCATCAGGTGCGACGTGACGTCGGCGGAGGACGTCGAGGCAGCCACGTCAGCAGCGGAACGAAGGCTGGGACCGGCCGACATCCTGGTCACGCCGCCCGGCACCTCCGGCGGAGCGCCGGTCTCGGCCTTTCCCGATGACCTCTGGGCCCGGCTGCTCGCAGTGAACCTGACGGGAACGTTTCGGTTCGCTCGTCGCGTCCTCGGACCCATGTGCGCGCGACGGTCCGGCCGCATCGTCCTGATCAGCTCGGACGCCGCCGTCCGGCCGATGGCGGGCGGGGCCGGCTATGCCGCGAGCAAAGCCGCCGTGACCGCCCTGGGAAAGGTGCTGGCGATCGACGGCGGCCCACACGGAGTGACCTGCAACGTGATCTCGCCGGGCATCGTCGACACCCCCATGAGCAGACGACGTTGGAGCCGGGAACAGATGCGGGTGGCGGTCTCCGACTCCGCACAGGCGAACGCCCTGGGCACCGGGCGGCGAACCCACCGACATCGCGGAGGCGGTGGTCTTCCTGTGCCAGGAGACCAGCCGTCACATCACCGGCCAGACGATTCACGTCGACGGCGGCGCCTTCATGTAGACCGAGCCCGACGCGACCTTTCGCCCGCGGGAACATCAAATACGACATACACGCGAAGGGTGAACCTGTGTGACTCGCCTGCTGCGCGGGATCCGGTGCTGTCACCCTGCTGGGGTACCTGGTCACCGGGGAGCCAACGCGACGGCGGTGACGTCGAGCAGCGGGCGGCCCGTGAACGGCGGCGGGCGGGCCGTCGGGGCAGGACTCGTGCGAGAGGGCAAGGCGTCCAACGCGTGCTGAGGGAGCGGACTTGGCAGTTGAGCAGGCCACCGACGGTGCCGCAGTTTCCCCTGTTCCTCGTTGCCGGGACGACCGGGGTCCACGCGGAGTGCCGCGTCACGTCGCCTGCGTGATGGACGGCAACGGCCGTTGGGCGGCGCAGCGGTCGTTGCCCCGGACCTCGGGGCACCGCGCCGCGGAGACAACGGTGATCGACGTCATGGAGGCGGCGAGGACCGCGGGGGTCGAATGGCTGAGCCTGTACGCGTTCTCCACCGAGAACTGGCGTCGGCCGAGCGACGAGGTCGACTTTCTCATGCAGTTGGTACGCCGTGTGGTGCGCAAGCACGCCCCGCTCCTGCACGCCCGTGGGATTCGCTGCCGCTTCCTCGGCGTGACGGACCCACGGATTCCGTCGGAACTGGCCAGGGACTTCGCCGACCTGATGACGGTGACCGGTGGCAACCGGGGCATGACGTTGACGGTCGCGTTCGATCACGGCGGGCGCAGGGACATCGTCGAGGCCGCGCGATCACTGATCCGCAGTGGAGTGCCGGCCGACGCGGTGACGGAGCAGAGCTTCGCGGCTCACCTGCCCTTTCCCGACACCCCCGATGTGGACCTGGTCATCCGTACCTCGGGTGAACAGCGCATCTCCAACTTCATGCTCTGGCAGGTCGCCTACGCCGAGTGGGTCTTCCCGCCGGTGCTGTGGCCGGACTTCCGCGCGCCGCACTTCATCGAGTGCCTGCACGCCTATCAGCAACGCGATCGTCGCTTCGGCGGCGTGCTGCCCGACCGGAACGGAGAATCCCGATCTTGACCCACGCAGACGGCGGCCACCCGAGCAGCGGCGGAGCAGGCGCCACCGATCGTGACGGCGGTTCCGGACGGCCCGACGCCGCAGGCGGGCCGATGCCCCTGTTCGGCCCCGGCTCGCAGTTCGACGAGTTCTTCGACGACCCGCGCTGGGCGCTGGCGATGGTCCGGGCGACCGTACTGGAGGCGGCCCACCCACAGATCGGCGCGGCACTGATCGAGAACTCCACCTTCGTCGCCCATCCCTGGCGGCGGCTGCGCAACACCTTCATGAGCATGCAGCGCATGTTCGGCGCCGACGACCAGGTACGGCTCAAGGAGGCGGGACGGCTCAACCGCCTGCACGCACGGCTGAACGGGACCGACGCACAGCACCGGCCGTACGACGCCATGGACCCCGGCGCCCGGGCCTGGGTGGTCGCGACGCTGTTCGAGAGCGCTGTCACCATGTGCCGGCTCAGCGGACAGCCCCTCGAACAGAGCGTCATGGAGCGCCTGTACCTGGAATTCCAGGCGTTCCTCGCGGCCATGGGAGACGAGCCCGGTCACCTGCCGCACACCCTCCATGACTTCTGGCGGTACTACGACCGCGTGGTCGAGGAGGAACTGGAGAACACGGACGCGATGCGGATCATTCTCTACAAGCTCTTCGACCACCTCCCCGTTCCCCCTCTGCTGAACGGCCTGCCCACGCTCTGGGCGACCGGCCGCGCCGTCGCCGGCCCGGTCATCGGGGCGATCACCGTGGCGTCCCTCCCGGAGTCGTTTCGCAGACGGGCCGGACTGCCGGACATGCCCGGCGCTCAGACCCTGATGCACAGCGCGTACCTGGCCGCCGGCCTGGCCCGCTTCCTCCCCGACAACTGGATCCAGGCAGAAGGCATCGCCGAACTGCTGGCCCTCTCTCCCGACAGCGACGACCCGCGCGCACGGAAGATCACCGCTCTGCGCGACAGGATGCAGCGAGCCGGTGCCCTGCTCAGGCTCGTCACCCCCCTTCCCCCGCCACCGGAACCCACCGCAAGCACCGGTACGCGGCGCAGTGCGGAGGAATTCTTCCAGGACGTGCTGGACCAGACCGGCGACCGTTACCTGGACTGGCCGGACCTCGCCGCCATGGCCCGCGAACTGTCCGGCCGCCTCGACCTGGACGAACCGGAAGAAACAAGTCTCTACAACGCCTTCGCCGACTGGTGGCGCGAACTCCAGGCGGAATGCGACACCGACGGCGACGGCCGGATCAGCGCCGCGGAATACGTGGCGGCAGTTCCGTCCATGGCGGGTCCCGCACTGATCAGGCTCTCCGAGGTCCTCTTTGACGTCACCGACAAAGACGGCAACCAGCACATCGACGCGGACGAATACCGAGCGCTGTTCCGGACTGCGTTTCACCGCGACATCACCGGCGCCGAGGGCACCTACACGCGCAGCGCCTTCGTACGGGACTTCCTGGCCTTCATGTCCGGTCGCGGGCGTTCGACGCCGTACGACCCCTTGCTGGCCGAAGCCTGACCAGCTTCCCGGCGCAGCGCCGCCAGACCACCGGCGTCAACTCGCGTCGAATGGAAGTCCTCACTCGTTCCGGTGGGGATGAGGGCGCGAGCAGCCTCGTTTTCCCGCACAGGACCGGGAATCCGTCCGTTCACCCCACGGATTGTCCACCGAATTGTGAACTGGAAGATCCAATACTCTCCCTCGAAACAGCAAGGACAACCACACACGCTTGGGGAGCTGATGGACCGGACGGGGAAATCGGAGAAGACACTGCGCGGCAAGGTCGCCCTGGTGACGGGTGGATCGCGGGGGATCGGGGCGGCCATTGTGCGGGCACTGGCCGCCGAGGGCGCACGGGTCGCCTTCTCGTACGCCGCCTCCAAGGAGAAGGCACTGTCCGTCGTCAAGGACATCGAGAACGCGGGCGGTTACGCGGTCGCCCACGAGGCGGACCAGAGCGAGCCGACACGCGTCGTCGCCCTCATCGACTCGGTGGCGCGGGCACACGGTGGCCTGGACATCCTCGTCAACAACGCGGCAGTGTCGATCAACGGCTCGATCGACGACGCCGAGCGTGACGATGTGTCCTTCGAGCGGCAGCTCACCGTCAACATGAACGCCGTCTTCGCCGCGACCCGGGCCGCCGTCCGGGTGCTCGGTGACGGGGGCCGCATCATCACCGTCGGCTCCACGCTGGCGAGCCGCGCGGGCTTTCTGGGGGTGGCCGACTACGCGGCGACCAAGGCGGCCGTGGTCGGCTACAGCAAGGGGGCCGCGCGTGACCTGGCGCACCGGGGCATCACCGTCAACGTTGTCCAGGCCGGCGCCGTCGCGACCGACATGAATCCGCCGACCGGCCCCTCCGCGGATGCCCAGCGGGCGGCCAACGCACTCGGCCGCTACGGCCGTCCGGAGGAGATCGCGGCCGGTGTGCTCTTCTTGGCCAGTCCCGCCGCCTCCTTCGTCACCGGTGAGGTCCTCAACATCGACGGCGGCTATCTGGCCTGACGCGACGGGGACACGGGACCCACCTCGACCGTCACCGCCGATTTTGGGCGGACCGGCGTCATGACGCCGAGTAGGACGCGTGACGCAGGACGCCCGGCCGGGAACAGGCAGTTCCCGGCCGGGCGTCGTGCGTTTCCGGTCTCCCGTCAGCCGAGCGTGAGCACCGCCTTGCCGCGGATACGACGGTCCAGCAGTGCCGTCGCCGCGTCGCCGGCCGTCTTCCAGTCACCGACGAGGTCCACGCTCGCCTGCAGTCTGCCCTCGGCGAGCAGACCCACGAGGTACGCGAGGTCGGCGGCGGAGTCACCGGCGTCCTGGTAGCCGATCAGGGTGAGGCGCCGAGCCAGGAGGTGGGAGGGGCGCAGGGTCGTCGGGGCCCCTGAGGCGGACCCGATCGAGACCACCACCCCGCCACGTGCCATGTGGTCGAGCAACTCGGCCAGTTGCGGCCCGGCCACGTTGTCCAGGACGACGTCCAACGGGGCGTCGATCTCGTCCGCACCGGTGATGACGTGGTCCGCCCCCAGCTCCCGTAGACCCTCGCCGCGGGCGGTGTGGCCCACCAGTGCGTAGACCTCCGCCCCGGCGAGGTGTGCGAGCTGGACCGCGAACCGTCCCACGCCCCCCGACGCCCCGGTGATGGCGACCCGCCGGCCGGGCAGGACCTGTGCCACGCGCAGGGCACGCAGCGCGGTGATGCCGGCGACGGGCAGGGTGGCGGCATCGACGAACGACACCTCCTCGGGCAGCACGGCGAGTTCGCCGACGGGAACCGCCCGCAACTCCGCCCAGCCGCTGCCCCAGCCCCAGGTGACGACGCGGTCACCCGGCCTCGGCCCCGGGCCGCTGCTCGCGGCCCGTTCGACGGTCCCCGCCGCGTCCCAGCCGGGCACGGTCCCGGCCGGGATGTCGTCGGAGCGGGGGAGTTCTCCGTAGTTGAGCGAGATGGCGGAGATCCTGACCAGGACATCGTCAGGACCGGGGACGGGGTCGGGCACGGTGGCCAGCGCGAGCCGCCCGGGCTCCTTGTGGTCGACGACCAGGGCACGCATGGTGTTGCCTCCAGTGGTACGGGTTGCCGGGTTCCTCGGGTCCCTCAGGCGCTTTCCATCTGGTGCTCCGGGGTGGGCAGCGCGGTCTCGGTGGGCTTGCCGGCACGGCGCAGCTGCCCCAGGTCGGGGATCAGGGCCACCAGCGCGAGGACGGCGAGGATCGCACCCAGCCAGAGGGGCGCGGTGAGCCCGTAGTGGTTGATGCCGATGCCGCCGATCCAGGAACCGATGACCACGCCGAGGGTGATGAAGGAGGAGTGGATGGTGTTGACCAGCGGCCGGGCGTTGGCGATGCGCTGCACCCTGCTGATCATGGCGGGGTTCATGGTGACGCCGACGAAGCCGATGCCCAGCATGGCGAGGACCGCCGGGATCTTGATCTCGGCGAGGGTCGCGAAGGCCACCAGGAAGAGGGTGTTCAGGGTCAGGCCGGTGACGAGGACGCGGATGGTGTGCGCGTCGGCCAGCCGGGCGACGACCCCGTTCCCGATGACCGTCGCCGCGCCGTAGGCGAGCAGCAGGAGCGGGACGATGCCACGGGAGAATCCGGTGACCTCCGTGAAGATCGGTGTGAAGTAGGAGAAGGCGGCGAAGGTGGCACCGATGATGAGCGTGGAGGTGCACAGCACGAGCCAGAGCTTCGGCGCCCGGAACACCTGGACCTCCTCGCGGAAGTCCCCGGAGTCCGCCGAGTGCTCCAGCGGAGGCAGGACGATCATGGTGGCGACGGCGGCGAGCACGGTGATGACGCCGACGGCGACGAACCCGGCCCGCCAGCCCCACTGTTCGCCCACGAGTGTGGAGATGGGCAGGCCGAGCAGGGTGCCGACCATGAGTCCCTGCATGGCGAGTCCGATGGCGCGGCCCCGGATCTCGGGCTTGGTGATCTGCGCGACCACGGAGAGCGAGACGCCGAAGAAGGCCGAGGACGCCGTGCCGGTGATGACCCGGGCCACCGCCATCAGCCAGTAGGTGGTGGAGATCCCGGCGAGGACGTTGCCCGCGAGGAAGACGACGAACAGCACGAGCAGGGCGCGCTTCGGACGTAACCTCAGGACCGCCACGGCGGCGAACGGGCCTCCGACGGCCATGGCCACGGCGAAGGCCGTGATGAGGTATCCGACTTGAGGGATTGAGACGTTCAGGTCGTCCGAGATCTGCGGCATGAGACCACCGACGAGGAACTCGCTGGTGACCATGGCGAAGATCCCGAGGGCCATGAGATAGACGGACTTCGGCATGAGATGTGGTCTCTCCCGATGTTTTGTATTGCGCATTCCAAAATTGGACATGCGTGAGCGCCGGGGTGGCGGAGGAAGGGGTCAGGTGGTCAGCGCGTCCAGGCTGGTGGTGGCGATGTCGTCGAGTATCTGCCGGTCGACGCCGGACTGGGCGGCGACGCGCATTCCGTAGATCACGGACACCAGATACCAGGCCAGGCTCTGCGCGTCCCGGGGTGAGGAGATGGATCCGTCCAGTCTTCCGCTCTTGATCACGGACCGGAGTGAGAACAGCCGCCGCTCCAGGTCGGTGTCGATGATCTTCGCGACGAGCGGGTCCTTCGAGGCCAGACTGGTGATGGTGTTCACCGTGAAGCAACCGGACCCGTACCCCTCCCGACGGCTCTCCATCTCCCCGTCGATGACGACCGTGAGGAGCCCCCGGACGCGCTCCAGGGCGTTCGGACCGTCTTCGCCGAGCACGGCGATCTGACGGGCAGTCATCATGTGGACGTAGTAATCGAGAGACCTGCGGAAGAGGTGCGACTTCGACTTGAACGTGTTGTAGACGCTGCTGCGACCGAGTCCCGTGGCCTCACAGAGGTCCTCGGTGGTCGCGCCCTCGTAGCCCTTGGCCCAGAAGACGCGACACGCAGCTTCCACTGCCTGATCTTCGTCGAACAATCGCGGTCGGCCCATAACTCCACCATACAGCTTATGGAACAGTCAGAACAATACGAGAACGGCGCCGGTCAGGACCGCTCGGCGGCGGCGCGCGGGCGTCCGCAGCGGCGCCCGCGCACGCGGCGACACGTCACGAGCCGCATCCCGTCGGCGTCCTCGGCGCGGTCTGCGGGTCCCAGATCTCGGCCTGCCATCCCTCTTCCGAGAGGCCGGCGATCACGCGCCGGGCCGGGGCCAGAGGCACCGCGAACAGCACGGCCAGCGTCCCCTGCCGCTGCGAGTGGACCGGTGTCAGGTCATCGGCCGTGATGCCGGACTCGGTGAGCGCGGCGAGCAGCCGGGCGAGTTCCCCCGGCCGCCCTCCCACACTGACCCGCAGCTGTACGTGCGGTCCCGGCCGCGCCGTGCGGGGTCCGATCCGGTCGAGGCCCGCCACTCCCTGCTCCAGCACCTCCACCAGGGTCTTGGCCGACTCCTCCGCGTCCGTCGGACCCACGGCGGCCAACTCGTCGAGCGCGGCCAGGACCCGGGCGAGGTCACCGGTCAGCTCCCGCAGGACCGTCGCCACACCGAGGGCGTTGGCCTGGAGGATGTCGGCCCACAGACGTGGGTCGCCGGCCGCGATGCGGGTCACGTCTCGCAGGCCCTGTCCCGCCAGGCGAAGCGCGTCGTGCGAACCGCCCTGGAGGCGTGCCGCCGTCAGCGAGGCGACCAGATGGGGCACGTGGGAGGTGAGGGCGACGGCGGCGTCATGGTCCTGACTCCCCATCAGTACGGGGATCGCCGCGCACATCGAGACGAGTTCGAGTACGCGGTTGAGGACCGGCGTGGGTGTCTCGGGGGACGGGGCGAGCACCCAGGGGCGCCCCTCGAAGAGGTCGGCCCGGGACGCCAGGGGCCCGGACCGCTCCCGCCCGGCCAGCGGATGGCCGCCGATGAAGTCGCCCGGTGCTTCCCCGGCCCGCGCCACCGCCCCTTTCACGCTCGCCACGTCGGTGTACACCTCGGCCAGATGCCGTGCGCGCTGTTCGGCGAGGACGGTCACGACCGCGCTGGGCGGCACCGCGAGCACCGCCAGGTCGACGGGTTCCCGCGGCGGGCCGAGCACCCCCGCGCCGAGCGCCACCGCCGTGGCGGCGTTCGCCTCGTCGGCGTCCAGCAGGTGGACCGCCACGCCCCCGCGCCGCGCCGCCAGCGCCACGGACGTGCCGATCAGCCCTGTCCCGACTACTGCCATCGTGCGGATCACGGGGTCGTCCCCTTCGTTCGACTCGGGTTGTCTCATGTGTGGGCGGTGGCTCTGGGAAGCGGGCGCCATGGCACCGGCCACGGGCGATCTCCCCGGCCGGGAAGCCGACGCCGAGGGCCCGGCTGAAGTGGGGGCGTGGGTCTCGGGGGGTCGGCTCGAAGGGCGGAGGCCGAGCGGGTGGCGGTGGCGCGGGTACGTCCCGTCGGCTCGGTGCGGGCCCGTGGCGACGGGGGCCGGGATCCTGTGCGGGGCGGTCATGCGGGGCAGGGTCCCGGTCGGGCGGGCGTGAGGAAGGCCGGGGGTGGGGGAGAGCATGATGCATTCCCGGGCGAGGCCGGGGCCTCGGCCCGCCCGTTCCACGAGGGAGGGCCGGCCGGGGCCGTTCGGGAACGGGCGCGTCAGGCGTTGACGCCGCCGTCGATGCCGATGCGGGTGCCGGTGGTGAACGCGGCCTCCGGGGAGGCGAGATACGCCACCGCCGCCGCGATCTCCTGCGGCTTGGCGAATCGGCCGAGAGGGGAGAGCCCCTTCTGGTACGCGGAGGCCGGGCCGTCCTCAGGGTTCATGTCGGTGTCCGTGGAGCCGGGCGCGACCTCGTTCACCGTGATGCCGCGCGGCCCGAGGTCGTGGGAGAGCCCCTTGGTCAGCCCGGTGATCGCGGCCTTGCTGGCGGCGTAGGTGGCGAAGCCCGCGGCCGGGACGTGCTCGCCGAGGCAGGAGCCGATGTTGATGATCCGGCCGCCCTCCGGGAGGTGCTGGGCCGCCGCGCGGGCCGCCAGGATCGATCCCCGGGTGTTCACGTCGAGAATCCAGTCGATGGTCTCCACCGGGGTGTCCACGATGTTCGGCAGGGCCATGTCGTTGACACCGGCGTTGTTGACCAGGATGTCCAGCCGGCCCAGCTCCCGCACGGCCTGCTCCACTGACGCGGCGACGGCGTCCGCGTCGGCGGCGTCGGCCTGGATGCCGAGCGCGCGTCGGCCGGTGCTCTCGGTGATGCGCTCGACGGTGGCCTGGGCAGCGTCCTTGTTCCCCTGGTAGGTGATGGCGACATCGGCGCCCTCCTCGGCGAGGCGCTGCGCGATGGCCGCGCCGATTCCCCTGCTGCCGCCGGTGACCAGGGCCGCTTTCCCGCTCAGCTTTCCACTCATGATGTCGTCAGCCTCTTTTCAAGTGATTTCGGGGTGTTCATAACTGGAATGAGCCGTACTTCTCCGCGATCCGGGCGGCCGCGGGGTTGTCGGCGGGATCGAAGGGAGGGATGTTCTCGCCGCTGACCGCCCGCTCCCCGGCCTCCAGGAAGAAGCGCTCGAACCCGCCCGGGGTGAACAGCAGCAGCTGTTTCGCGGTGTGCAGACCGGTGTTCCGGAAGCCGTGCACCGTGCCGCGCGGCACGAAGACGAAGTCCCCGGCCCGTACCTGATAGGTCTCGCCGCCCGCATGGATCTCCAACTCGCCTTCGAGGAGGTAGAACGCCTCGTCCTCGTGCTGGTGGTCATGCAGGGGCGGTCCGCCGCCGGGCGGCACCGACGCCTCCAGGACGGCCAGCGAGCCGGCGGACTCCTCGTGACCGACCTTCACGGAGTACACGTCGCCGTTGAGCCACACGGCGGGTCCCTGGCCCGCGGGCACGTGTAGCACCTTCCGTACGACCGGGGGCTTGTCGGTGGCCTGTTGTTCTCTCAGCGACACGTGGCAGTTCTCCTTCTGTCGGGGGTGTGCTGCGGCTTCCCACGTCGCCGGGAGGGCGCGCGGCCCGGAGGTTTCACGCGGGGGTGAGTGCGGTGGCGGACAGGAGGGTCCTGTCACGCAGCGCGGGATGCGCCTGCGCGGGCACCTCGATGCCGTCCCGTTCGACGGTGAGCAGCCGCAGCCAGCCGTCGCGGCAGGCGACGAAGACGCCGTCCGCGAAGTGCCGTACGGTGCCGACGGGCTCCAGGGGCGTGTCCGAAGGGACGGTGTCGTCCGAGGAGAGGATCGTCACGCGCTCGCCGCCGGGGGCCTCGGCGAAGGCGCCCGGACTGCGGTAGCCGGCGCGGATGTGGCAGGCCACCTTGTGCGTGGAGTGCGCGAAGTCCAGTCGGAAGTCGCTCTCGCCGGGACGGCTGAAATACGTGCGCTCCGAGGGGTCCTGCGGGATTCGGGGGAAGCGGCGCGACACCAGCTGCGGAATGAGGTCCAGCAGCATCAGGACGTTGGCGCGCTCCTGGATCGTGCGCAGTTCGAGGGCGGTCTCGCGGCCGGTGAGGGGCGTTCGGTGCTGGGTGATGATGGCGCCGGTGTCGAGGCCCGGGGCCATCTCGATCGCGGTGACGGCACCGTCCCGCTCGCCGTTGCGGACCATCCAGTAGAAGGGCGCGAGGCCCGCGTAGCGGGGCAGCGCGCTGGGGTGGAAGTTGACGCACGTCACCTTCGGCGTGGCGAGCAGTTCCTCCTTCAGGATGCGCTGGAAGTTGCCCACGATCAGGTAGTCGGGTGCGAGATCCCGGACCTGCCGGACGAAGGCGGGGTCGTTGATCTTCTGGGGGCGCAGTACCGGAACGCCGAGCGCCTTGCCCCGCTGTTCCAGGTCGACCTGCTCGGCGTCGGCGACGAAGTAGTCGCACAGGCGGCCGGCGGGGCTGGTGACGACGGCGGCGAGGTCCACGAGCGGATGGCCGTGGAGCATGTCGAGGAAGGGGGCGCCGAGCTTGGAGTTGACCTCCGAGAACAGCACCACCCGTATCGGGGATGTCATGTGCGGTGGTTCCTTCCGTACGTACCGCGGATGGCAAGGTCCCCGGGGACCTAGAAGAAGGGAGAGGCGGACCTGCCGCCGAGCAGCACGTTCCCGGTGAGCTGGAGGATGGAGCTCTGGGCCACCGCGTGCTGGTTCATGGTGTTGGCGTCGCGCAGCCAGCGGTCGAGCGGCGACCTCTTCCGGTAGACCGAGGCGCCGCCCACCAGGTCGAAGAGGCGGTGGACGATGCGGCGGGAGGTGCGGAAGGCGTGGTAGCGGGCGAGAGCCGTCTCGACGCGCTCGTCGGCGCCGCGTTCGGCACCCTGTTCCAGCGCGGTCCACTGGCGTTCGAGGGTCGTGTACACGGCGGAGCGGGCGGCCAGCAGTTCCATCTCCAGTTCGGCGATGGTCTCCTGCACCCGGTGGTCGCGCGGCCAGGGCAGTCCCGTCTCCCGGTCGACGCGGTCCGCGGCCAGCTCGCGGACGTGGTCGAGGGCGGCGCGGGCGAGTCCGAGAGGGATGCCGGCCATCTTCCGCAGGATCGCGTCGGGCGCGTCGTGCAGCGGGCCGCTGCGTACCGGCTCGGTGAAGGAGAAGGAGTGTTCGGCCGGCACGAAGAGTTGCTCGACCGCGTAGTCGATGGAGCCGGAGCCGGCGAGCCCGGTGGTGTACCAGGTGTCCAGGTGCTGGTACTTGTCGGGGGTGGCGAGCATCACCCGCCATTCGCCCTTCCCGGTCGCCTCGTCGGTGACCGGTTCGCCTCCTTCGTGGACGACGCAGCCGGCGGCGAGCATGTCGCAGTGGGTGGCGCCGGAACCGAACCGCCACCGCCCGGAGACCAGGTAGCCGCCGTCGACCCGTTCGGCCGTGCCCTGCGGGTAGATCCAGCCCGACTGGGCGAGGTCCAGCACGGGGTAGAGCTTGCGGGCGGCGTCCTGGTCGATGAACCCGGAGTAGATCCCGGAGTCCATGCCGATCATGGAGCACCATCCGGCGGAGACGTCCCCGTAGGAAATGGTCTCGATCAGCCGGGTCTGCTCGATGGACGTCAGCTCGGGACCGTCCCAGGCCCGGGGCATCGCGGCCCGGAACACGCCCGTGTTGCGCAGGAGTTCGACGATGTCCCCGGGCAGCCGCCGGTGCTCCTCGATCCGGGCGGAACTCTCCCTGAGGTGGGGCTGGATCTCCTCGGCCCGTCGGATGATGTCGTCCGCGGTGTTGGGTACCGCTGTGGTGATCATGATTGGTCCCGTCTATGCGTAGCGCCCGGGGGCGATGACGTGGTGGGGGTCGACGACTTCGCGCAGGCGGCGGCTGAGGGCGAGGGCGGCCGGGTCGAGCAGGCGCTCGGTCCACCGCGCGTGGTCGATGTCGAGGCGGTAGGGCAGGTAGCCGGCCGAGATGAAGAGTTCGTGGAGCAGATCGAGCGCGGTGTGGGCGCGGACGGTCTCCTCGTGTGTCCGCGCGAACCTGAGCGAGACGACGAGGTCGATGACGTCGGGGTCGAGCGCGTTCACGGTGGCTCCGGGCCGGATGCCGGTCTCGGCGTGGACGCGGTCGAGCAGGCCCAGGGCGGCGGTGACGTGCTCCCCGCTGTAGGGGACCAGCGGGAGGAAGAAGAGCCAGCCGCCGCCGTCCTGGTCGACCCGCGCCGCGTGCTGTCCGACCGCCGAGCGGAGCATCTCCTCGTGGTGGGCCACGCTGCCCGCGTAGCCGTGCTGGACGACGCGGGAGACGACGTCGTCCTCGGCCGGCGGCTCCTTGTCGGAGCGCGCGACACTCGTGAACAGTCCTGACGCCTCGGCCAGTTCGAAAACCCCCTCGGTCAGCGCGTCGACGACGGTGGCGGTGCCGCCGAGGGAGAGGTGCGCCAGGTAGCCGCCTCGGCCGCTGTCGGTCCCGTAGGAGGTGGCGGAGGTGGTGTCGTAGATCTTCAGTACGCCGTGGACGAGCCCCTGCGCGTGCCAGCGGCGCAGTTCGTCGACGGCGGGGCCGAGGTGGTCGTGGCCGAAGGTGAGGCGGACGACGCGCTGGACCTCGGGGCGGGGCAGCAGCCGTACGACACCCGCGGTGACGATGCCCAGGGACGACTGGGTGAACAGGTGGAGCAGCGAGGGCCCGAGGCCGTGGGGATTGGGCGCGGTGGCCGTGTCCCGGCGCGGCCACCAGCCGACGTGGAGGAGTTCACCGTCCGGCAGTACGACTTCCAGACCTGCCAGGTCGGCGGTGCGCTGTCTGCGCAGGCCGACGCCGCGGTCGAGGGCGTTGCCGAGGACGCTGGTGTGTCCGGAGGAGGCGGTGACGTTGAGCATGCGTGGGCTGCCCGCCAGCCGGGACGACAGGTGGAGTTGGGTGACACCGGGTTCGATGACGGCCCATCCGTGGTCGGTGTCGAGGTCCCGGATCCGGTCGAGGTCGTCGAGTTCGACCCGGACCGTGCCGTGGTCGGCGGCTTCGCGGGAGCCGAGCCCCCAGTTCCTGCCGGTGGAGACGGCATGCAGCGGCGGCGCGTCGGGGTGGGCGAAGGCGCGCACGATGCCGGGGACCTGGTCGGCCCGGGCGGGGCGGATGACGGCCGCAACCCGCCGGGGCTCGAACATGGACACGTTCACCCCCGGCTGGTCCGGGCGCAGGATGCGTGCGCTGTCCTCGCCTAAGAGGCGTGCGGACTCCCGCAGCGCCGTCGCCAGCGCGTTTTCGGGCATGTGAGGACTTCCTCCTCGGACAGTGGATGCGGGCGCGAGCCGGGGCCGGGTCAGGGCCTCGTGGGTGCCGCGCCGTTCAGGTAGACGTGCTCGACGGGTGTGTTCCGTTCCCGGTGGACGAAGGCCATCAGCCTGATCACCCGCGGCATCTCCCCGTCCCAGCGCGGCTCCGCCACGCACAGGCACGGCACGTCGAGCACGCCTTTTTCGCCCAGGGCGAGGGGTGGGATATTCGCCGTCAGATCCGGGGTCATCGTGAAGATCAGAGCCTCGACGTCGGACGGCTCCAGGGTGTTTTGCCGCAGCACCGCTTCGACGAGGGTGACGGTGGCGTGCGCGATATCGGCAGGTGAATTCTTGGCGACACCGATGGCACCGCGAATTGCACGCGAGAGGATGTGATTCACGCCGTGGCCATGCGGCCTTGATGAAACAGCAACGTGCCTTGCGTGGTTTCGCCGGGATAAGTGGCGGTGACACGACCGAGGAACAAACAGTGGTCTGCTTCGCGGTGCACGGTGGTCACGGCACAGTGCAGGCTGGCGATCGCCCCGTCGAGAATGAGATGCCCGTGGCGGTTCGCCGTGAAGTGCGGGGCCAGATCCCTGCCGGTGGGCTTGTTCTTGGCGGCGAAGACAGCCGCGAGGTCGGCCTGCCGGCCGGAGAGGAAGCTCAGACAGAACTCCCGTGTGGCGAACGCCACTGTGTGCGCTCGCGAATTCACCTGCAACGACACCAGAACCGTCGGAGGGTCCAGGGTGACGGAGGTGAGCGAGTTGATGGTCGTCGCTACGGCCGCTTCGTCGCGACCTGTGGAGAGCACGGCCACTCCCGTGGGGAACAGCCGCATGACAGAACGTAAGTCGGGTTCGGCGGGGGCGCGACTAGGCGCAATCCCAGGCATCCTTAACGTTCCTTCCTGTACCGAGGACCCAAATGCTTGGAGTTCGACCAGCGTGACGGCAAGTCCCGGTCTCCCGAGTGATCAAGAAATGTGCCGTCATTTTTTTGAAACAATCAGTCCACTAATGCCGAACCTATCAGACCCGAAGCATGGGCACCACCCCCTATTTTCTCCCCCTAGTCTCCAACTCCGAGGCTGTTAGCATCACTTGAGTGAACAGCAACCACGTAGATCGTCGAGAACTCCTCATCCGTTCCGCAGCGGTTGCCGCGGGCGTCACGACCGCCGCGACCGCGGGCGTCGTGGCTGCCTCGGGCGAAGCCCGGGCAACCCCCTCGTTCCCTGCCGCGGGCCCCGTGATCACGCCCGGCGACCCCCGTTACCCGGCCCTGATCAAGGGCTCCAACCAGCGCTTTCTCGGCAGCCCGGAAGCCATCAAGATGATCCGCTCCGCGGCCGACGCCAGAGACGCCCTGTCCCACGCGGTGCGCTCCGGCAAGCGAATATCCGTTCGCTCCGGTGGGCATTGCCTGGAGAACTTCACCTACAACCCCGAAGTCCAGATCGTCCTCGACTTCTCCGAAATGAACCACGTCGACTACGACGTGCGCATGCGGGCATTCTCTGTCGAGCCCGGGGCCCAGTTATCCAACGTCTACCAGGCCCTTTACAAGGGCTGGGGGGTAACGCTGCCGGGTGGAGTTTGCCATTCCGTGGGCGTCGGCGGACATGTCGCGGGCGGCGGCTACGGAATGCTCTCCCGGTCCCTCGGACTGGTCGTCGACCATCTCTACGCCGTGGAGATCACCACGGTCGACGCGCGCAAGGGTGTACGTACCATTGTCGCTACCCGGGAAGCGGACGATCCGCATCGGGACCTGTGGTGGGCGCACACCGGCGGCGGCGGAGGAAACTTCGGCCTTGTGACCAAATACTGGTTCCGCACCCCGGGTGCGAAGGGCAGCAATCCGTCGGACCAGCTCGTTTCCCCGCCCGGCACGGTGTTGGTCAGCGCGCTGCACTTCCCGTGGGACCAGATCACGGAAGACGGTTTCGTAAGGCTCCTTTTGAACTACGGGGCCTGGCACGAGGCCAACAAACACCCGGACTCCCCCTACCGGGACATCTGTTCTTTGTTCAACGTAAACTTCAAGCACCACGGGGGTCTGTCCCTCTACAGCCAGACGGACGCGACCGTCCCCGACGCCCGGGAGAAGCTCGACACGTATCTCGCGGCGCTCCAGAAGGACACCGGGATCACCCCGGTACCCATGACGAAGCCGTCCGGCGAACTCGCCGCGATGCCCGGCATTTTCGAGCCGACGGAGCTGCCCTGGCTGCGGGCGGTGCGCATGCTCGGAGCCTCCGACCCCACCGGGGCGAACCCCACGGCACGCATCGGCTTCAAGAACGGCTACTTCCGCGAGAACTTCACCGAGCACCAACTGCGCAGCGCCTTCAAGTTCCTCTCCCGTGACGACCTCACGAACGACGAGACCGCGCTGGTGCTGTTCTCCTTCGGCGGGAAGATCAACGAACTGGCCGCCGACGCCAGGGCCATTCCGCAACGGGACTCGGGCTTCAAGGCGATGTTCCAGTGCATCTGGTCCGACGAGCAGGACGACGCGCACTACCTGAAGTTCCTCCGCGACTGGTACGCGGACTTCTACGCCGAGACGAAGGGCGTCCCCGCGACCAATGGCGTGACCGACGGCTGCTACATCAACTATCCGGACGTCGACCTCACCAAGCCCGAGTTCAACACCTCGGGCATCCCCTGGACCGAGCTGTTCTACAAGGACAACTACGCCCGCCTCCAGCGGATCAAGGCGGCCTACGACCCGGCCAACGTGTTCCACCACTCGATGTCGATCGTCCCCAGGCGATGACTTCCGGCCGCTAGCACCACCAGGGGGCCGACCGTGCCCGGCCCCCGCTCCACTGCCCGGTTCCGGGCCGGCCCGGTGTTCCAGCGCGGGCCGGCCGCGGCGCACTGACCGTCGACGGTGCCACCGATTCGGCGTGCGGCACGCAGTGCCTCGCCAGGCCACCGGGTCCCGCTGGGCGGCCTACCAGGCCGCGGATCCGCCCCGCCCGCCAGGCCCTGACACCACGTCACGCACCCCTGTCGCCGCGCGACGACGGGCCTGACTCGACGGTCAGGCAGAGGACGGGATGCCCAACTCGCTGAGCAGACCGCGCACCTGTCGCTCCACGGCGTCCCGGATTGGCCGGACGGCCTCGACACCCAGCCCGGCCGGGTCGTCCAACTGCCAGTCGAGGTACCGCTTCCCGGAGAAGACCGGGCAGGCGTCCCCGCAGCCCATGGTGATCACCACGTCCGAGGACCGCACCGCATCCGTGGTCAGGACCTTCGGGGTCTCGGCGGAGATGTCGATGCCGACCTCCTGCATCGCCTCCACGACCGCCGGGTTGACGGAGCCGGCGGGCGCGGAGCCCGCCGAGCGGACCTCGACCAGGCCGCCGGCGAGGTGGGTGAGCCGGGCGGCGGCCATCTGCGAGCGGCCTGCGTTGTGGACACAGACGAACAGCACCGATGGCTTCATGGCAGGGGAGTCAGACACGGACGGATCCCTTCTGGCCCGCGGACCGTCCGGCTGCCCGGACGGAGTCGGCGGGGAAGAACCTGCCGGTGGCGAGGGCGACGTGGACGAGGCCGATCAGGACCGGTACCTCGATGAGCGGGCCCACGACCCCGGCGAGGGCCTGGCCGGAAGCGGCGCCGAAGGTGGCGATGGCGACGGCGATGGCGAGTTCGAAGTTGTTGCCCGCCGCGGTGAACGCCAGCGTCGTCGCGCGGGGGTGTCCCAGCCCGACGGCCCGGCCCAGCGCCATGGACCCCGTCCACATGAGGGCGAAGTACACCAGCAGGGGCAGTGCGATGCGGATGACGTCGAGCGGCCGGGAAGTGATGGCGTCGCCTTGGAGCGCGAAGAGCAGCACGATGGTGAACAACAGTCCGTAGAGGGCGAACGGACTGATGCGCGGGACGAGTTTCGTCTCGTACCAGGTGCGGCCCCTGGCCTTCTCGCCGAGGCGGCGCGTGAGGAACCCGGCGGCGAGCGGGATACCGAGGAAGATCAGCACCGAGCGGCTGATCTCCCCTACGGAGACGTCCAGCACGGTCTGGTCAAGGCCGAGCCACCCGGGCAGGACGGAGAGATAGAACCAACCGAGGAAGCCGAACGCGAGGACCTGGAAGACACTGTTGAGGGCGACCAGCACGGCGGCGGCCTCGCGGTCGCCGCAGGCCAGGTCGTTCCAGATGATGACCATCGCCATGCAGCGGGCCAGGCCCACGACGATCAGACCTGTGCGGTAGGCGGGCAGTTCCGGCGGGAAGATCGAGGCGAGGGCGAACATCAGGGCTGGGCCGACGACCCAGTTCAGCAGGAGCGAAGGCAGCAGCAGACGCCGGTCCTTGGTGATGGTGCCGAGGCGGTCGTAACGGACCTTGGCCAGCACCGGATACATCATCACGAGCAGGCCGAGCGCGATCGGCAGCGAGACGCCGGCGACCGTGAATGTCGCGAGTGCGTCTCCCGGCCCGGGGGCCAGACGGCCCAGGCCGAGACCGGCGGCCATCGCGGCAAGGATCCATACTGCCAGGTAGCGATCGACGAACGACAGCCTGCCCGCGACCGGCCCGGCCTCCGGGACGGCCGCCACGTTCACGAAGCGGCTCCGGTGGCGTCGGCTGTCTCAGCGGGGCGGGTCAGAACGGCCGCGAGGCGGTCGGTGGTCTCGGGGACGAGTCGGTAGTACACCCAAGTGCCGCGCCGCTCGGAGTCGATGAGCCCGGCCTGCTTCAGCAGCTTCAGATGGTGGGAGATCGTCGGCTGCGACAGATCGAAGGCCGGGGGCAGGTCGCACACGCAGATCTCCCCGCCGGACCGCGACGCGATCATCGACAGCAACCGGATCCGCACCGGATCACCCAGGGCCTTGAACACCCTGGCGAGTTCGACGGCCTGTTCCTCGTCCATGGGCGCGGCAAGAAGCGTCGGGCAGCACCCGCCGTCATCCTGGCCGAGCACCGTCAACCCTTGTTTCGACGTACTTCTATATTGACGGCAATCGATGCAGAATGCAAGGCTGGGCGCTGGATCGAGAACCACCTGCGCGAGACCGTCCGTCAGCGGTACGCGGCATCCGCCCTCCAGGTCATCGAGGGTGGGAGCGGGTGCTGCGGTCCGGCGCCGGTCGAAGTCGACGAGGTCTTCGGCAGCGCCCTCTACGCTGCCGATGAGCGCGACGTCCTCCCGGCCGCTGCTGTCGCCGCTTCCCTCGGCTGCGGCAACCCCACCGCGGTCGCCGACCTGCGCGAGGGGGAGCGCGTCCTGGACCTCGGCTCCGGCGGCGGCATCGACGTGCTCCTGTCCGCGCGCCGCGTCGGACCGGCCGGCAAGGCATACGGCCTGGACATGACCGAGGAGATGCTCGCCCTGGCCCTGGCCAACGCGGCGAAGGCGGGCGCCACGAACGTGGAGTTCCTCAGGGGCACCATCGAAGCCGTCCCACTCTCCGCGAACACGATCGACGTGGTGATCTTCAACTGCGTGATCAATCTGTCCGTCGACAAGCATGCGGTGTTCGCCGAGATCTTCCGTGTACTCACGCCCGGCGGCCGCATCGGCGTCTCGGACGTCGTCGCCGACGACACCCTCACCGCCGCACAGCGGGCCGAGCGCGGCGACTACGTCGGCTGCATCGCCGGCGCGCTCTCCTTCGCCGAATACCGCGCGGGGCTGACGGACGCCGGGTTCACCGATGTCGAGATCGCCCCGACCCACGCGGTCGCCAATGGAATGCACTCCGCGATCGTGCGTGCCGCGAAGCCGTCGACCGCGGTGAGCGCCGGCGTTCCGGCTGAGCACACCACGAGGCCCTGACTCCACCGGCAGGGGGTTCCGCCGCCCAGTTCGGAGGAGGCGCACCCAAGCGGATTGAGTGCACCGGCATGACAACTGTCATCCCCAGGACATGCGCCGAGGCACTGCAGGGTCGGCTGCCGATCCTCGTAGAATCCACAACATGTTCAAATCCCGCAAGGCAGGGCGGAACGAATCCTGGGAAGGTGTCGTGACCGACAAGTCCCGGGGCATGCTCGACGGCTCGAACCTGTACCACTTCATCGAAGTCCGCCTCGCCGACGGACAGTCCACGAAGGTCCGGATCGGCGGCCGGCTCTGGAAGTCGATTGCGGTCGGTGACCGAATCGTCAAGCAGCCGGGCGCCGATCCGGTCAAGGGATAGCCCCACCACTCGGCACATCTTCACCGGGGCGGCCAACTGCCGTGTCCGCACGCGTTGTTCGTGGTAGTTCGTTGATTGCCGCCACGAGGCCAGTCGTCTCGTAGTGGCGGACCGGGAGCCTGCGGCATGGCTGTCCCATTCGACGGCGCTGCCGCTGGCGGTAACGGAACGTTTCACATATACGACCCCACGACCCAGGCAATGGGCTTGCCATGTTCTGTTGAGCTGCCCTGACCTCCCCGAGCAGCTCAACAGATCATGGAAACCGAAACCGGTCCGGCCTCGTCGTGCGGCGCCAGCGCTGCGGTGGGCTCACCGAGCTGACGCGATGTCCTTCTGCCCCGTGGCGAGCGCGAACTCGCGGAGCGTGCCTGGAGTTCCCGTCCACTCGGCGGCCGTGATGAGATTGCCGTCCATGACGGTGTCAACCAGATTGGTCGGTTCCCAGGTCGCCCCCGCGGACTCCGCCTGAGGCCGGCAGCAGGGGTGGCCGGTGCATGTGCGGCCGGACAATACACCGGCCGTGGCGAGGATCTGAATCCCATGGCAGATCGACGCGACCGGCTTGTCGTGATCGAAGAAGTGTCGGACCCACTCAAGGATGTGCGCGTCCATTTGAAGGGTTTCCGGTGACCGGCCCCCAGGGCAGATCAGGCCGGCGTAGGAAGCCGGATCGACATCGTCGAAATCCTTCGTGACCAGGACCGCGTGTCCGACCCGTTCGCTCACCGCCTGGAACTGGCGGACTTGGCCGTCGAAAATTCCCAGGGTGTTCTGGAACACGGCGCCTTGAGCGCCATCGATGCCGGACCGGTCGAAGTCGTGGACACAGGACAGCACGAGGTCGCCCGCACGCCGTCCCGGACTGACCACATCCACTTCGATCCTCATGGTCTCCAGCGCCTGGATGGGGATCATGGCCTCATAGTCCTCGACCCAATCTCCCACCAGGGCAAGTGTTTTCACGCCGCTCGGCACGAACTTTGGCATCAACTCCATGACATGTACCTTTCTTGAACTTAGCGGTACCCGAACCCCCGGGAACCAGGTTCGTGGTGGCCATTTCTTCGGTGGCGGCATCCATGGTCGGAGCCGCCTGTGACTAAGCTCTACGACAGTGAGAACGACCGTTCTCAAGCTGACTCCCACTCCAGGAGAACGATGGTTCTCAAGCAAGGGGAGGGGCTGTGGGCGCCAGTGGAAGCGCGCGAACGACCGCGGCTCCACAGTTCAGTCATCGGGCCGATTCACATCGCCGCGGCCGACGTTCTCGCCCGGTCGGTAGCCGGGGGCGTCGAAGGTCCTGCCGGTTCCTTGTGGCTCGTCGCGTGTTCCGCCGTGGACGCGAGGCCACATGGACCGGCGTGCACCGACCCCCGGGCGTCCGTCGTACGAGTTACTCGCCTGTGGTGTCGCGGGTGCGCTGGTAGTGGCGCCTTGCTTTCATGCGATTGCCGCAGACTGCCATCGAGCACCAGCGGGCCTTATTCGTCTTGCTGCGGTCGATGAGGAACAGGCGGCATTCCTCATTGGCGCACGGCCGTAGTCGGCCGGGCGTCGTCTGCTGCACCGCGCTCCAGGCCATGACCGCCTCTATCGCCATCCGGCGCTCCGCGGGGGCATCCAGTTCCCACGACACCCCCGTGGGTGAGAGGTATGGGCGGGAGGTGACATCTTTCAGGAGGGGGGCCAGTGATGTGGCGGGTCGGCTTCCGCGTATCACGTCCTGGAGGGCGGTGCGTGCTTGCATGAGATGGCGGAGTTCGGCAGGGGTTCCGGTGCCGCCGTGGGTCTGTTGCCAGGACCTGGCCGCTTTTGGATCTGCCAGCTGATCCTGGACGACGCCGTTGATCACGGGCGTGCTGTTGAGGAGTTCAAGCAGCGTGTCCTGTCGTTCCTGGCCGCTCACCCTCGCACCTCCTAACCGATTCGCCTCGCCTGGCAGGTTACATCAGCCGCCTCTCCCTGGGCACGTGTAGCTCATGTCTAACCAGTAAATCCGTCTTGACTGGATAGATTGCGTGTGCTCGACTGGATGTATAACCACCAAAGAGTGAGAAGGAGGTTAGGGGCATGGTCCACGCAGTCCATCACCGCACCGCCACTGTCAACGGTCTTGAGGTCTTCTACCGGGAGGCCGGCGATCCGAAAGCGCCCGCTGTGGTTCTTCTCCACGGCTTCCCGACCAGCTCACACATGTTCCGCCACCTGATCCCGGCGCTTGCCGACAGTTACCATGTGATCGCTCCCGACCACATTGGATTCGGCCAGTCGGCGATGCCCGCTCCGGAGGACTTTCCGTACACCTTCGACGCCCTCACTGAGGTCACCTCCGGCCTGCTGAAGAAGCTGGGCATCGGCCGGTTCGCCGTGTACGTGCAGGACTACGGCGCCCCCATCGGCTGGCGGCTGGCCCTTCAGGCACCGGACCGCATCACCGCGATCATCAGCCAGAACGGCAACGCCTATGAAGAGGGCTTCGTCAAACCTTTCTGGGACGGTGTCTTCGCGTACGCCAAGTCACCGGGACCGGACACCGAAGCCCCGCTGCGCGCCGCCCTGACGCCCGAGATCACGCGCTGGCAGTACGTGAACGGCGTCGCCGACCCCAGCCTGGTCAGCCCGGACAACTGGGTTCACGACCAGGCGCTGCTGGATCGCCCCGGCAACGCCGAGATCCAGCTCAGCCTGTTCCGCGACTACGTCACCAACGTGGACCTCTATCCGCAGGTCCACCAGTACTTCCGTGACTCCCAGGTGCCGCTGCTGGCGGTCTGGGGGGCGGGCGACGAGATCTTCGGCCCCGACGGAGCGACGGCGTTCGGCCAGGACCTGCCGGCTGCCGAGATCCACCTGCTCGAGTCGGGGCACTTCGCCCTGGAAAGCCACCTTGAGACCATCACCGAGTACATCCGCGACTTCCTCGCCCGTGTCACCGCCGGACGTTCGGGACGTCGGACGGTCGTCGGCCGAGAAGTCTGAGGCGGCATGGGCGCCCCTGAGCTGGGCTTCCTGTATGCACCGCCGCCCCGCCCTGGGATGATCACGCCCCGGGGCAGGGCGGCGGTGATCGGCGGTCGCTCGCGGTCGGGGCGGGGCGCCGGCCGCTCCAGTGCGGTTGTCCGCTCGGGTTGTGTCAGACGGCCCCGGGGGAGAGGCCGACGGGCACGCGGCCCTGGTTGCCCGGACGTGACCGTGCTCCTGGCCGGCCGATGGTTGGGGGTTTCACAGTCCGAGGTCGGAGAGGCCCGGGTGGTCGTCGGGGCGGCGGCCCAGCGGCCAGTGGAACTTGCGGTCTTCCTCGGCGATGGGCATTTCGTTGATGCTCGCGTGGCGTGCGCGCATGAGGCCGTTGTCCTCGAACTCCCAGTTCTCGTTGGCGTAGGTGCGGAACCACTGGCCGGAGTCGTCGTGGTACTCGTAGGCGAACCGCACCGCGATACGGTTCCCGTCGAACGCCCACAGTTCCTTGATGAGGCGGTAGTCCAGTTCCCGGTTCCACTTGCGGGTCAGGAACTTCACGATCTCGTCGCGGCCGGTGACGAAATCCACGCGGTTGCGCCAGCGTGAGTCGGGGGTGTAGGCCAGGACGACCTTTTCGGGGTCGCGGCTGTTCCAGCCGTCTTCGGCCTGACGGACCTTGGTGATCGCCGTTTCCCGGGTGAACGGCGGGAACGGGGGACGCTGCTCGGACATGACACCCTCCTCAGGGAAGCTGTGCGACGGTGAGAACGAACGTTCTCGCGATGTCTCCTACACTAGGAGAACGATGGTTCTCATGCAAGGGGTAGAAATCTTGGACACCGATCTGATTCGTGAGCGCATCCTGGACGCCGCGGAAGACCTCTTCTACGCCCGAGGCATCCAGGCGGTCCCCCTGGACGTGATCCGTGACGCCTCGGGCGTCACGCTGCGGCGTCTCTATCAGACGTTCCCTTCCAAGGGCGACCTCGTTGCGGCCTACCTGGCCCGCCGGGACACCCGCTGGCTCCAAAGCCTCACGACTCATGTCGACACGGCCGCGGAAGCTCCACAGGAGCGGCTGCTCGCCGTCTTCGACTGGTTGGAGAGTTGGTTCTCCGAGCCAGACTTCCACGGGTGCGCCTTCGTCAATTCCTTCGGCGAGTTGGGCGGCACATCACCCCAGGTCGCTGCCGCGGCCCGCCATCACAAGGACCTCTTCCACGCCTACTTGCGGGAACTCGCGGCGGCTGCGGGAGCGGCAGCGGACACCGGTACCCAGATCGCCCTGCTGGCCGAGGGAGCCATGACCACCGCCGCGATCTCCGGCACACCCGCGTCGGCCCGCCAGGCCAAGCAGGCGGCGCAGCTTCTGCTGGCGCTCGGCACTCGCCCTGCCTCCCTGCCGTAGCCGCAAGCCGTGGGCGCCGTCGCGGTGCGGGAGGCTGACGGGGCGGGACGGCCGGCGCGGCCAGTCCTGCGCTCCCGCTCCCGGTGCGGCGCACGTTCCCGCCGCCGGCACACCAGCGCACGCGCCGAGCCGAACCCCTCGCCCGGCCCACCCCGCCCGGCGGGCCGTCCGTGCTACGCCATGACCAGGCAGGAGAGGAAGGACAGATCCCCACATGGTCATCAACGTGACTCCGCCGGAGCGGCTGGGGCAGACGCGTCTTGCGGGTGGCCGCCGACTCGGGTGGGCGGAGTGGGGGTCGCCTTCAGGCACGCCTGTCCTGCTGTGCTCCGGATCGGCGACGAGTCGATGGCTCGGACTTCCGGTCGATGCGATCAGCGGACTCGGCGTCCGGCTGATCACTGTCGACCGCCCAGGGCTGGGTGCGTCCAGCGCGGCCGACGGGTGGACCCTGCACGACTGGGCGCTCGTCGTGGAGGAGTTCGCCCAGGCACGGGCATTGGCGGGGATGGCGGCCGTCGGCTTCTCGGTGGGTGCGCCTTTCGCGCTGGCATGTGCGGCCGAGCGGGTGGTCACCGGCGTCTCGTTGGTCTCGGCCACGGACGAGCTGGCCTGTCCTGCACTGGCGCCCGTGCTTGAGCCGGAGATCGCCATGCTGGTGAAACAAACGGCGGCCAACGCCTCGGGTCTGGAACTCCTCCTCGCGGGCGCGGCCGACGCCGACGCTCTCCGGGAAGCTGTCGTCGGCCCGAGCCACGGCGCCGACCGGCGCGTGTACGCCGACCCGGCGTTCGATCGGAGCTACCGGCGGGCACTCGCGGACGGCTTCGCGCAGGGCGGCGCCGGGTACGCGCGGGAGACGGTGCTCGCCCTGAGCCGCTGGCCGTTCGACCCGTCAGCGATCCGGGTCCCGGTCGATCTCTGGTACGGGGAGCAGGACGTGAATCCTTTGCATTCCCCGGACCTCGGAACGTTCCTTACCCAGCGCATGCCCACGGCGCGGCGCTTCGTCGTACCGAACGCGGGCAGCGCACTGCTGTGGACGCACACGGAGACCGTCCTGCGTTCGCTGCTGCACCGCATCGCCCCGCGCTAGACATCCGTACCGTCCGAGCCGATGGTGATGGTCGGCCCGACCTACTGCACAAGACGCGGCTGACGTGGGCTTCTTCGGCTCCGGGCATGGTCTTCCCGCGGTCGGGGGTGCCCGTACGCCGTCGAGCGGCGCACGCCGAACGGGTCGGTGATCTGCTGGACCGGCTGCTTCCGGCTGCTTCCTGCTTCTTCCGGTCGTCCCGGAGACGGTGGGTCGGTGTGGCCAGCGCTGGGGAGCACTTCGGCCCGTGCCTGCTGGGCGTTGGGCGGGCGAGGGTGTGTTCAGGAGGCCGGGGTGTATCCGCGGGTGCGGACGAGGCCGTGGGCGAGGTGTGTGAAGGCGCGGGTGGCGGCGCTTCGGTGGGCGTCGATGCGGTGGAGGAGGATGACGGTGCGGGTGGGGAAGGCGGGGTCGAGCGGGATGGGGGTGAGGCGGGGGTGGCCGTCGGTGATGGCGTCGGGGAGGACGGTGGCGAGTGGGGTGCGTTGGACGACTTCGGTGAGGGCCTGGATGGAGTTGGCCTCGACGGCAATGCGTGGGCTGACGCGGTGTTGCCGGAGATAGGCGTCGATGTGGCCGCGAGTGGCGAAATCACCGCTGAGCAGGGCCAGTTGTCGAGTGGCGAGCTCTAGCGCGGGCAGCGGGCCGGGCCGGTCGGTGGTGGCGTGGTTGGTGCCGGTGACCAGGGCGAGGGTCTCGGTGAACAGGGCTGTGGAGGGTGCGGGCCGCCGCTCATGGTCGGCGGGGGCCTTCAGCGTGCGTTGGGTCGGTCGGTCAGGGGCGGGTTGTCGGGGCGGTCCCCCAGTAGTCGGGCCACCACAGTCGTCCGTCCGCCACACGTACGAATCCAGGGGGTCCGCCGCGGTGGGATGCGTCGTTGCCGCGGCTGGGGTGGGCGGTGCCGATCAGGAAGGTGTCGGACCGGCGGATCAGGCCGATGTCGCTCGTGTCGAGGGCGTCGCCGAGCCGGACCGGCCCCGCGCAGGGGGTGGCCGTGGCCGTGGCGCGCAGATGCCGGCTTCGGATGTATTGGGGCAGTTGCCGTACGCCTGCTTCACGTCGACATCGAGCCCGTCGCTTCCGGTGGCCGACAGGGTGCCGTTGATCCGCAGGCGTCTTCGGATGGCGAAATCGATCACGATCAACCCGACCTGCTGGGGCGCCGACAGGTGATGCAGCGGATCGTTTTCGACGGGCACCGCCCGTATGTCGAGACCGGCCGGAGAGGTGACCTGGAGGAACCCGGGCGGGCCGGTGAGGGGAGAGACCCACAGGGTGCCGTGCAGGTCGCGAGCGGTGAGCGCGGCGAAGGTCTGCTCGGCCAGGAACCGTGCCACGCCACCGCGCAGCTGGGCGGGCGCCAGCATGCCCGAAAGCCGGGCCGCTTCCCTGGCTACGCCCGCTCGGCGCTGCACGGTCAGTTCGCCCCCGTGGAAGCCCGCGGGAGTGGGACGTGCCGGGTCGGTCATCGTTTTTCCTTCCGCACGTCGCCGGTCGTGTCACCGTCGGGCGGTGGCGGTGGGGCCGCCGGCCTGGCCCTGGTCCGCTTGGGCCGGGCCGGCGGGGTGGGCGCGGGTCAGACCGTGGTGCGGGGGGTGACCACGGGCCAGTCGTTGTCGACCTTGGCGAGGATGTTGAAGTAGTTGGTGAGGACGTTCAGGGCCAGGTGGCCGACGACCTCGCCGATCTCGGCGTCGGTGGCACCCGCGTCGCGCGCGGCCTGCAGGTCGGCTTCGTCGACCTGGCCGTGACGGCGGGCCACGGCGTCGGAAAGGGTCAGCAGCGCCTGGGTGTGAGGGTCCGAAGCCTTGGCGTCCCGGGCCGCCTCCAGCTCGTCGGCGTCGACCTTGGCGAGGTTCGCGCCGATGTAGGTGTGGGCCGACAGACAGTACTCGCAGCCGTTGTACTCGGCGGTGGCGACCGCGAGACGCTCACGGACACCGGCAGGCAGCACGCCGCCGGCGAGCGCGCCGGAGAAGGCCAGATAGCCCTTGAGCAGCGCGGGGCTGTTGGCCATCGCCTTGGTCATGTTCGGCGTGAGGCCCAGCGTCTTCTGTACGTCGGCCAGCAGTTCGGCGGCCTTGCCGGTCGCGGTGGCGGGCTCTACGAGGGCGAAACCGGTCATCAGGGCAGCACTCCTTAGCTCGATTTCTAATGTCTAACGGTGAAAGTAACCGTTAGAATCGCCATGGCGCGTACTGCTGCACAAGTCAACGGAAGGGGAGACCTCTAACCGTCAGAAGTGCGGTAGCCTCGACGGCATGGACACGAACGCCATCCTGTTGGGCGAGCCGCTCCCGGTGGAGCTGATGAACACCATCTGGGCCGACCGGAGCGGCGTGCACGACGCGCTGCGCGATCCTGACGGCATCCGGGCGTGGCTGCTCGCCGTCTCTCCCCGGATGGACCTGCTGGTCCGACGCGATCTCGAAGCCCTCTCCGGGTCCGACCTCGACCGTCTCGGAAGCCGCCTGACCGGCCTGCGTGACGCACTGCGCCGGCTCGCCGCGGAGGCCACCGGGGACCCCCGCCCATCAGCCGCGTCCGACACCCGCGAACTCGATGAAGCCGTGGCCGTGCTCAACCGGGCGGCCGGCGACACATCAAGCTGGTCGGCTCTGTCCTGGACACCCGGCCAGGAACCCTCACGTCACGCCTGCACCGGCGGGCAGACGACATCGGCTGCCGTCTCCGCCATCGCCGAGGAATCCATCACGATGTTCAGCCAGGACACCCGGCACGAACTGCGCGCCTGCCTGGCGCCGGGATGCGTCTTGTACTTCCTCAAGAATCATCCACGCAGGGAGTGGTGCTCTGCGGGCTGCGGCAACCGCGCCCGTTCCGCCCGCCACTACCAGCGCCACCGCCGGACCACCGTCTGACTTTTCTGTTCTTCGTCGTCGCGGTACCGCCGTCGGCCACCGGCTCGGACGACCAGCCAGTGGGCGGATACCGAGCGGAGCCGGCCGCCGACGGTAGGAATGCTGCAAACCTACGTTCGCGCGGCGGAGCGGGAGAGGCAGGGTGATCTGCCTCTCCCGCTCCGCCGTTTGCCGGACCGTGAGGTCGGTCGGCCTATGCCTTGCCGCCGCGCAGCCCCGCGGTGCCGTTGCGGTGGACGTCGATGCGCAGATAGAAGTCGTGGCTCTCCCAGAACTTGACGCTCACGTGACCGTTGGCGCCGAGGTCCATGTAGTAGGGATGCTTCTTCGCGCCGTTGTTCCAGTACCCGAGCCAGGTCTTCTTGACGGATACGCCGTAGGCGTGGCCGGTGCCGTAGCTGATCCACTGGCCCCATGCCTGCTTGCCGTTGTAGGCGACCTCACCGGAGAGGGAGAAGTGGGCGACGTCGCAGCCGGCGGTGTGGCGTACCTTCCCCCAGAAGGGGTGTTTGTAGCCGTAGCAGGCCGTGGCCTGGTAGGTCTTGTACTTCCAGCCGCGCTTCTCCGCCAGGGATTTGACCGCCGGATTGCCCGCCTTGACCTGCACGGCGATGCGCGCGTTCGCAGCGGACGCCTGGGCCGCGCTGAGCGGGACGGCATGGGGGTTCATGCCGCTCGTCGCGGCGGTTGCCGAGGGGGCGACGGCCAGTCCCGTGCCGAGCGCGACGGCGGCAGCAGCGAGGACGACCCTCTTCCGGGCGGTGTTCTTGCGCGTGTTCATGATTCTTGGAACCTCCCCGTTTGCGTTCTTCGGTCGAGCGATGTCGCGTCCTTGCGTCATCGACAGTGCGGGGCCCGTCCTGGACCCCGCCACAGAGACCGGGGCAGCGGGAAAAACCCGGGACGTGTCATGCGACGACCTGCGGGAAGGCCGAGCCGTCTGGTGAAGTGCCGGGACAGCGCGGGACGCCGGGTGGGACATTGATGGGGTTGGGAAGTCGGAGCCGGTGAGGGGCGATGATGAGCCGATGGCAGCCACTGCCGGGTGAACTCCCGCCCCAGTCACAAAGGTTGGTCGAGGAACTGCGACTGTACAAGGACCGCGCGGGACTGAGCCTCGCCTCGCTCGCGGCCAAGACCGCCTACAGCACGACCTCCTGGCACCGCTACCTCAACGGGCGCAAGCTGCCCCCGTGGCGGGCGGTCGAACTGCTCGGCCGGCTCGCCGAGGCCGACCGTGGGCGTCTGCGCGTTCTCTGGGAGTCGGCGGCGATCGCCTGGCAGGACGGGACCGGTGACCGGGGCGGGACAGCCGACGGGGACGTGCTCACTGCCGGACCGGCGCAGGGCGCGAGAGGTCCCAGAGCTTTTCGGAGGGAGGCCGTCACCGTCGTGAGTCGAAGGACGGTGATCGCCGGTGTCGTCCTCGGGGCCGGCGCGCTGCTCGTCGTACTGGCCCTCGTCCAGCCGTGGACCGGTGGCCACGGGGGAGCGGCCGTACCACGCGGGGCACCGGCGGGTGCGCCGACGTGGCCCTGGCCGTTGCGGTCGTCGGAAGCCACGTCGGTGGGCGTGGGCTGCCGGGGCCAGGGCTGCCAGGGGCAGGACCCCTACCGGCAGGGGTGCGACCGCTTCAGCACGGTCGTGCACGCACTACGCGCCTACGGCACCGTCCTCACGCTCCGGCAGAGCCTGCCCTGCCACGCGGTGTGGGCCGAGGCGGAACCGGCCCGGGGAACGGAGCGGCTGCTCGTCACCGCCCAGGGCGCCGCGCCCCAGCAGGCGCGTCCCGGCGCCTCGCGTACCACGATGACCGTGGCCCCTTCAGGGGGAGCGCTGGCCTGCCTGGTCATCTCGAACCGTCACCAGCTCTGTGTGACGGAGTACGACAGCTGGGTGGAAGCGGTCGGTCACCGGCGGCAACTTGCCAGGGTGACCGCATCCGTCCGCAACCCGTGGAAGCGGCCGGCGTCGTACACCTCGTAGATCCCGCCTCGACCACGGCGCAGGGGCAGGGTGTACTTCTCGCCGCGGTAGGCCGTCCAGGGCGGCGTCGAGACGAGCCGCCGGGCCGCGAAGCCGAACGTCGCCGCGCCGACGATCCCGTCGGCGCCCAGGCCGTGGTTCGCCTGCCACGTCTGGGTGGCGCCGCCCGTGGCGGCGTCGAACGCGCACGTGATCCCGGAACCGGGCAGATAGCCGTCCGCCCAGAGGATCGCCTGCCACAGCCCGATCAGATCGCTGTGCGGCGTTCCGCCCGCCTCCAGGAGCGGTTCGTCACTCCAGTCGTCGGCATAGGCACCGGAGCCGGTGACGTACGCCGGGCGGTCGGCGGGTGGTGGTGTGCTCGCGGTGGGCGACGCGCTCGCGGCACACGTCGCGGCTACGGCGACCAGACGGACGACGGCCGACAGGGCCTTCCGTCGGCTGGCGCCGCCGGACGATTTCATGGACGTGTAATACCCCGATCCCCGGCCCTCCGTCACGGTTTTGCCATTACTTACGGCTTTGGCGCGATCCACCTCTGGCGGATGCGCTCAAGGCTCCGCCAGGGTGGGGAGAGTGACCGAGGGAGAACATGGCTGAGTGGAAACCGCTGCCCGACACTCTTGAACCGGACGCACGGGCCCTCGTCGAGCAGTTGCGCCGGCTCAAGGACCGCAGCGGCCTGAGCTTGGCGGCGCTGGCCGAACGCACATTGCACAGCAAGTCGTCATGGGAGCGGTACCTCAACGGCAAGTCAGCGCCTCCCCGGCAGGCCGTAGATGCCCTGGGCCGACTGGTCGGCGCGGATCCGGCCCGGCTCGCAGCGCAGTGGGAACTGGCGGCACGGGCCTGGAGCCGACAGGACTCGCCAGGGACAGGGACAGGGACAGGGACAGGGACAGGGCCGATGCGAGGGGAGGACACCGCCCCCGTTGCACCGCCCGGGTCCGCCGGGTCGCGCAAGCCGTGGACCGGCCGGCCCACACGCAGATGGCTCGTGCTTGCCGCTGCCCTGGTGCTCGTCGTCGGTGGGGCCGCCATCGCGCTGTGGACGACGCACCGTACGAACGCCTCGGCGGTTTCCGAACGGCCCGCAGCCACGGGCGGTTCCGGCACGAAACCGCTCCACGTCAGTTGTTTCGAGCAGAGTTGCACCGGCATGGACCCCAAGGCACAAGGGTGCGGTGACCCCTGGACCTCCGCCCTCACCCGGATCGACGGCGTCTACGTGGAGCTGCGCTACAGCGACTCCTGCAAGGCGGCCTGGGCACGGATCAGTTGGTCAGGCGTGGGCGACATCGCCCGAGTCGTGGGTGCGAGCGGCACGACCGAGCAGGACAGGGTGCACTACGACACCGACGTCTACAGCCCGATGGTCGGGGCCGACACCCCGTCCGACGCCAGGGCCTGCACAGTCCTCACCTCCGGCGCCCACGGCTGCACGAAGCCCGGTGGCACGATCCGGCTTACCCCGCCTCCCGATCCGCCCGTCTCCGTTTCGCCTTCCTCACCCGGCGGGTGAGACCAGGGCGGAACGGGTGATCGGAACCGACCGATCACGACTCGGTTTGCTCGGATGCGGATGCGGATGCGGATGCGGATGCGGATGCGCGTTCGGGTTCGAGTTCGGACGTCGGGGCGAGTCCGGCGAGGACCCGGCCGCGGCACACGGCGGGGGTTCCCCAGGCGTCCCGCAGGGGCCGCGCCTTGCGGATCCACAGGGAGAGGTCGAGTTCGTCGGTGTAGCCGAGAGCGCCGTGCAGGTGCAGCGCCGTGCGCGCCGCGCCGTAGGCCGCCTCCCCCGCGGCGACCTTCGCCGCGGCGATCTCGCGGTCGGCGGACGGATCGTCCGCGGCGAGGGCGAGCGCGGCGGAGTGGACCAGCGGCTGGGCGAACTCCAGCGCGATCAGGGTGTCGGCCAGTCGGTGCTTGACCGCCTGGAAAGAACCGATCGCGGCCCCGAACTGGGTGCGCTGTCCGACGTAGTCGACGGTGTGCGCGAGCAGCGTGCGTCCCACTCCGAGGGACTGCGCCGCGGTCGTCAGCCGGGCGATGTGCGTGGCGTACCGGGCGGCCGCCGTCACGGCCGGGCCCCGGGCGAGGACGGCGCCGCCGAGCGGACGGGCGAGTCGGCGGGCCGGGTCGGTGGACGGTTGGACGGCACCCGCCGACTCCGCGAGGCGGACGGTGTCGCCGTTTACGGCGAACACGCCGTCCGCCGTTGCGGCGTCCAGCGCGTAGGGGGCGTCGGGGGAGAGCAGGGCGAAGGAGACGGCCGACTGTCCCGAGGCGATGGCCGGGAGCCAGGCGGCGGCCGCCGCCTCGTCGTCGAGCCGGTCCAGGAAGGCCGCCGCGGCCACCGTCTCCACCAGCGGGCCCGGCACCGCGTGACGGCCCAGTTCGGTGAAGGCGACGGCCAGTTCGACCGGCAGGGGGCCGACACCGCCGTGCCGCTCCGGCACGGCGAGGGCGAAGACGCCCGCGGCGGCGAGCCTCGAGCACAGCGCGCGCCCCGGTGCGGTGTCACCGGCGGCCCAGGCCCGTACGACGGTGGGAGTCCCGGACGCCGCCAGCATGCCGTCCAGCGCCCGGGTGAACTCCCGCTGCTCGTCGGTCAGGAGGAACCGCATCACCGGCGTCCCTTCGGCAGGCCGAGCAGCCGCTCGGCGATGATGTCCCGCTGGATCTCGTTGGTGCCCGCGTAGATGGGGCCCGCGAGGGAGAAGGCGTGTCCCTCGGCCCAGCCGCCGTGCGCCGGGGCGTCGGCGGCCCCGTCGGACAGCTCGCCGTAGGACCCCAGCAGGTCGAGGGCGGTCTCGTGCAGCGCGATGTCCAGTTCCGACCAGAACACCTTGTTGAGGCTGGACTCGGCGCCGATCGCCTCTCCCGCCGCGATCCTGGAGACGCTCGCGTACGCGAACAGCTGGTAGGCGCGGGCCGCGACGACGGCGTCGGCCACCCGGTCGCGCAGGGCGGTGTCGGCCGGGTCCGCGGCGGAGCGCCACAGCGCGGTGAGCCGCTCGGCGGCGGCCGTGAAGCGGCCCGGACTGCGCAGGGTCAGACCGCGTTCGTTGCCGGCCGTGCTCATCGCGACCCGCCAGCCCTGACCGGGTTCGCCGATCACGTCCTCGTCGGGCACGAAGACCTCGTCGAGGAAGAGTTCGGCGAAGGCGGGCTTGCCGTCGAGCCGGCCGATGGGCCGTACGGTCACACCATCGGCGTCCAGCGGGAACATCAGGTATGTCAGACCCCGGTGCGGCCTGTCCGCGTCCGGGTCGCTGCGGAACAGGCCGAAGGCGCGGTCGGCGAAGGCGGCCCGCGACGACCAGGTCTTCTGGCCGCTGAGCAGCCAGCCGCCCTCGGTACGGACGGCCGTGGAGCGCAGCGAGGCCAGGTCGGAGCCCGACTCTGGTTCCGACCACGCCTGGGCCCAGATCACCTCGCCGCTCGCCATGGGCGGCAGGACCCGCGCGCGCTGCTCGTCGGTGCCGTGCTCGAAGAGGGTGGGGGCGAGGAGGTTGATGCCGTTCTGGCCGACCCGGCCGGGCGCACCGGCCGCGTAGTACTCCTCCTCGAAGATCAGCCACTGCAGGAGCGAGCTGCCCCGCCCGCCGTGCGCCTCCGGCCAGGAGACCACCGACCAGCGGTCGGTGAACAGGGTGCGCTCCCACGCCCGGTGATCGGCGAAGCCCTCCGCCGTCTCCAGAGAGGGCAGCGGCTCGGTGGGGACGTGCGCGCGCAGCCAGTCGCGGGCCTCGCGACGGAAGGCGTCGTCGGCGGCGGTGAGGTCGAGGTCCATCAGGCCGAGTCCTCCTTCACCATGCGTATGTCCGTGCCGCCGATCAGGGAGGCCGCGGTCTCGGCGCGGTGTGTGTCCTGTGCCTGCGGGCGCTCGGCCGCCTGTTCGTGGGCAACGGACATCCGCCCCTCCTTCCCTAACAAGTGTTTGGTAGGTTAACGTACGGGCATGACCGGCGTCGAGGAGTTCCGCACCGGGGCCCGCGGCCGGCTGCGGGCCGACCTCAGCGGCGAGTTCACCGCCCTGCGAGGGCGCGGCGGGCCCCACCGGGCGCACGAGGCGTTCCCCGAACGGCTAGCCGGGGAGCGCCACACGGCCGCCGCCGGCTGGAGGCGCGTGGACCGGCCGACGGAGTACGGCGGTTGCGCGGTCGCCCTCGAACAGCAGGTCGCCTTCCATGAGGAGTAAGCCCTCGCGGAGGTCCCCGACCGGGTCGGCCGCATCGGCGAGCGGCTCCTCGGGTCCGGCGACATCATCGCCGAGCGGGTGCTCGGTCTCCCGGAAGAGGCCCGACCATGACCACCGAACCCGTCTACGTCCCCGGCCACGCCCTCCTTGCGGGCCGGACCGCCGTCGTCACCGCCGCCGCGGGCGCGGGCATCGGCGGCGCCACCGCCCGGCGGCTGCTCGAAGAAGGCGCCGACGTGCTGATCTCCGACGCCCACGCCCGCAGGCTGGGGGAGACACGGGCGCGGCTGGCCGACGAGTTCGGTGCGGACCGGGTCACGGCGCTGGCCTGCGACGTCACCGACGAGTCCCAGGTCGGCGCGCTCTTCGACCTCGCCGCTGAGCGACACGGCCGGCTGGACGTCGTCGTCAACAACGCCGGGCTCGGCGGCACCGCCGACCTGGCCGACATGAGCGACGAACAGTGGGACCGGGTCCTCGACGTCACCCTGGGCGGAACCTTCCGCTGCACCCGCGCCGCGCTGCGCCGGATGCGAGCCGCCGGCAGCGGCGGTGTGATCGTCAACAACGCCTCGGTGATCGGCTGGCGGGCGCAGAAGGGGCAGTCCCACTACGCCGCGGCCAAAGCCGGGGTGATGGCGCTCACGCGCTGTGCGGCACTGGAGGCGGCCGAGTACGGGGTGCGGGTCAACGCCGTCGCGCCGAGCCTGGCCATGCACCCCCACCTGGTGAAGGTCACCACCCCCGAACTGCTGGCCGAGCTGACCTCCCGGGAAGCGTTCGGACGCCACGCCGAGCCCTGGGAGGTCGCGAACACGATCGTCTTTCTCGCCAGCGGCTACTCCTCGTACCTGACGGGCGAGGTCCTGTCCGTCAGCAGCCAGCACGCCTGAGCGAGGATGAGCGGGTGCCGAAAGTCAACAGCAGCAAGAAGAAGGCGACACCACCGCCGCCCGAGCGGCGCCAGGAGATCCTCGCCACCGCCGCCGAGGTGTTCGCCGCCCAGGGCTACAACGCCACCACCGTACGCAAGATCGCGGACGCGGCGGGGATGCTCGCGGGCAGCCTGTACTACCACTTCGACTCCAAGGAGTCGATGGTCGACGAGATCCTCTCCACCTTCCTGGGCGAACTCTGGGAACGTTACGACGCCGTCCTGGCCGCGGGGTCGGGGCCGCGGGAGACCATCGAAGCCCTGGTCACCGAGTCCTTCCGGGAGATCGACCGGCACCGCGCCGCCGTCGCCATCTACCAGAAGGAGTCCAAGCACCTGCAGAGCCTGCCACGGTTCGCGTATCTCGCCGACTCCCAGCAGAAGTTCGAGAGCGCCTGGCTCGGGACGCTGGAACGTGGTGTGGCCACCCACACTTTCCGCGCCGACCTGGACGTACGGCTCACCTACCGCTTCGTGCGCGACACCGTGTGGGTCGCCGCGTCGTGGTACCGGCCCGGCGGACAGCACAGTCCGGAGGAGATCGCCCGCCAGTACCTGTCGATGGTGCTGGAGGGCATCGCCGTGCGGACCTGACACGGTAGACGTCACAGAAGGAGCAGCAGGCATGGCCGAGGCATACATCGTCGAAGCGGTCCGCACCCCGATCGCCCGCCGGAACGGCGGACTGTCCGCCGTCCACCCGGCCGACCTGGGCGCCCACGTGCTCAAGGAACTCGTGGCGCGCTCGGGCATCGACCCGGCGGCGGTCGAGGACGTCGTCCTCGGCTGCCTGGACAACGTGGGACCGCAGGCCGGCGACATCGCCCGCACCTGCTGGCTGGCCGCGGGTCTGCCGGAGGAGGTGCCCGGGGTGACCGTGGACCGGCAGTGCGGCTCGTCCCAGCAGGCCCTGCACTTCGCCGCCCAGGGAGTCCTCTCGGGCACCCAGGACCTGGTGGTCGCCGGGGGCGTGCAGAACATGTCGATGATTCCCATCGCCTTTGCCTCCCGGCAGGCCGCCGAGCCCCTGGGACTCACCCAGGGGCCCTTCGCCGGCTCCGAGGGCTGGCGCGCCCGCTACGGGGACCAGCCGGTCAACCAGTTCGCCGGCGCCGAGATGATCGCCGAGAAGTGGAGGATCACCCGCGAGGACATGGAGGAGTTCGCGCTGCGCTCCCACCAGCGGGCCGTGCGGGCCGTCGACGAGGGCCGCTTCGACCGCGAGCTGGTCGCCTACGGCGACGTGACCGCCGACGAGGGACCGCGCCGCGACACCACGCTGGAGAAGATGGCATCCCTCGAACCCGTCGTCGAAGGCGGTCGGCTGACCGCCGCGGTCTCCTCGCAGGTGTCCGACGGAGCGTCGGTGGTCCTGCTCGCCTCGGAGCGGGCCGTGCGCGAGCACGGGCTCACCCCCCGGGCCCGCGTCCACCACCTCTCGGCGCGCGGCGAGGACCCCATCCGGATGCTGTCGGCGCCGATCCCGGCCACGGCGTACGCGTTGAAGAAGGCCGGCATGTCCCTCGACGACATCGACCTGGTCGAGATCAACGAGGCGTTCGCCTCCGTCGTCCTGGCCTGGCTGAAGGAGACCGGCGCCGACCCCGCGAAGGTCAACGTCAACGGCGGTGCCATCGCCCTCGGGCATCCGCTGGGCGCCACCGGGACCAAGCTGATGACCACGCTGCTGCACGAACTGGAACGCACGGGCGGACGGTACGGGCTGCAGACGATGTGCGAGGGCGGCGGTCAGGCCAACGTCACCGTCATAGAACGCCTCTGACACGCCGTCACGCATGCTTCTTCGACAGGGAAAGCCCGGATCCGCTCCCCGGAGCGCACGGGCGCTCAGCCCACGGCCGGCAGTGTGCGCAGGGCGGCGCACGCCTCGGCCATGACGCGGTCGACCAGCTCGGCGCAGGAGGGCAGGTCGTCGATGACTCCCGCGACCTGCCCGGCGGCCATCACCCCGAGGTCGGTGCGGCCCTCCACCATGGACGCCCGTAACAGCATGGGGGTGTTGGCGGCGAGCAGAACCTGGCCCCAGGTCAGGTCCTTGCCGTGCTTCATGGCGAGACCGTCACGGATCATCCCCGCCCAGCTCATGCCGGACTCCCGTCGGAAGGCCGCGGCGTGCCGCACCGCCCGCAACAGGGCGGTCGCCCGGCCCGAGCGCTCCAGGCCGTCGACCATTTCGGTGCGCAGCATCCGGTGGGGCAGCCCGTCCACCTTGGTGGTGAGCGTGACGTCCTTGACGGTCGCGGCCAGGTACCTCGCCTTGACCGCGTCGGGGACGGTGCTGTCGGAGGTGAGCAGGAAGCGGGTGCCCATGGCGATGCCCGCGGCGCCGTAGGCGAGTGCCGCGACCAGGCCGCGGCCGTCGCGGAAACCGCCGGCGGCGACGACGGGGATGTCGACGGCGTCGACGACCTGGGGAAGCAGGACGGAGGTCGCCACGTTGCCGGTGTGGCCGCCGCCCTCGCCGCCCTGGACGAGCACGGCGTCCACACCCCACGCGGCGACCTTCTCGGCGTGCCGGCGGGCGCCGATCGAGGGGATGACGACGACACCCGCGTCCTTGAGCCGGGCGATCAGCTCCCGGGACGGCGCGAGGGCGAACGAGGCGACCTTCACGCCCTCCTCGATGATGACCCGCACTCGTTCGGCGGCATCGGAGGCGTCGGCCCGCAGGTTGACGCCGAACGGCGCGTCGGTTCGGGATGCGACCTCGCGCACGGCGGAGCGGAGCCGGTCCACCGGCATCGTGGCCGAGGCCAGGATCCCGAGCGCGCCGGCCTCGGCCGCGGCCGAGACCAGGCGGGGACCGGCCACCCAGCCCATGCCGGTCTGCACGATCGGGTACCGCACGCCGACCAGTTCGGTCAGCGGCGTGGTGAATGCGGCGCCGTCGACGCCGCTCATGAGCGGACCTCGCGGTCCCTGGCCCCCGCCGGGTCGACGACTTCGCGGATCAACCGCAGTTCCTCGGCGGTGGGGTCGCGGGTGAGGGGCACCTCGTCCGGGACGACGAGCGGGAACCCGGTGGCCGCCACCACCTGCTCCACCGTGACGCCGGGGTGCACCGAGCGCAGCCGCATCGAGTGGTCGGGGGTCTCGAAGTCGAGGACGCCGAGGTCGCTGATGACCTCGGGAACACGGTGATAGCGGGTGGCGGAGGGCCCGGCGGCGGCCGCGCGGTCGTAGCCGACGCCGCAGACCATGTCGGCCTTCTCCACGAACACCCGCGGCGAGTGCCGGGGGACCCAGTAACTCGTCGGATTATTCAGGGTGTTGACGGGCGCGCCGCGCACCCCGAGCAACTGCCGCTCGGGCCGGGCCCAGTCGCCGATGCAGGAGATGTTCTGGTTGCCCCAGCGGTCGATCTGGGAGGCGCCCATCATCACGTGCCGCCGCCCGCTCGCCACCAGGGCCAGGTGCTGCCGGTAGGGGAGCCAGCCCTCCACGACCTCCGCGCGGGCGCCGACTGCCGGCACATCGGCCATGAGCAGCGCCTCTCCGTCGGTGAGCAGCAGGTCGGGGGAGAAGGTCAGCCTTGCCAGCCGGGCCCCGACCGTCGGGACCGTGCCCATCGGGCTGGCCAGCACCTCACCCGCGCCGCGCCATGCCTCGGCGCAGGCCACCACGCAGTACTCGGCCCGCGTCACCGTCGTCGTGCCGGTGTCCCTCATGCCGCCGTCTCCTTCTCGTGGAACGCCGTCACCGCGTCCTGGTACGCCTGTTCGTCGCCCGAGAGGAACCGCTCGGTGAAAGCCGCCCAGGACTCCGGGTCGCCGGCGGCGCGGACGTAGGCGCGCTGGAACGCCTCGTCGCGCTCGTGGTCGGGGGAGCAGGAGGTGAAGTGCGCGCCGTTCGGGGACTCCACCACGCCGTTGACGAACGCGCGCTTGACGAGCAAGGTCTGCGGGCCGGCCGCCTTGAGGAGTTCGCCACTGTCCACGATCCGTTCGCAGGAGACGTAAGCGGTGTCGGCGGCCTCGCAGAACAGGTCGTCGAAGTAGGGGTCGGGGCCGAGGTACTGGGCGTTGCCGTGCACGTCCGCGCGGTTCAGGTGGACGAGGGCGGCGTCCAGGCGCAGCGCGGGCACGGCGACGAGCTCCTCGCCGTCCTCGTACGGCGAGGTGACCGTCCGCAGGCGGGGATTGACCCGCATGACGTCCGAGGCGAGTCCCGCGCGGATCGGCATGAACGGCAGCCGGTGCGCGGCGGCGGTCAGCCCCCACATGAACATCGCCTCGTCCAGCTCCGCCAGTTCCAGCTCGCCGCGCTGCCGGGCGGCGCGGAAGTGCGGCTCCAGGGGGATCGAGTCGAGCGTGACGAACGCGGCCACCAGCTTGCGGATCCTGCCGGCCGCCGCCAGCAGGCCCACGTCGGGACCGCCGTACGACACCACCGTCAGGTCGGTGACGTCGGAGCGCAGCAGCGCCCGTACCAGGGCCATCGGCTTGCGCCGCGATCCCCAGCCGCCCACGCCGATCGTCATGCCGCTGCGCAGCCGGCCGACGACCTCCTCGACGGTCATGGTCTTGTCCCTGCTCATGACTGCTTCTCCCGGTCCGTGCCGAAGGTGTCGCGCACCCGGTCGGCGACACCGCTGAGGTTGGCCTCGAAGGTGAAGCCCTGTTCGAAGCGGTAGCTGCGGTGGACGTCCACAGGGTCGATGCCGTTGATGGCGGCCTTGGCCAGGCGGATCAGACAGCCGTCCTTGGCGGCGATCTCGCGCGCCAGCTCCACCGCGGTGTCGAGGAGCTGTTCGCGCGGCACCACCTGCCAGACCGAGCCGTGCCGGTGCAGTTCCCGTGCGGTCACGGTGCGCGAGGTGTAGTACAGCGTCCGCATCAGGTGCTGCGGGACCAGCCGGGCCAGATGGGTGGCGGCGCCGAGCGCACCCCGGTCCAGCTCCGGCAGGCCGAAGGTCGCGTCGTCGGCGGCGACGATCGCGTCCGCGTTACCGACCAGGCCGATGCCCCCGCCCAGGCAGAAACCGTGCACCGCGGCGACCACGGGGACCTGGCAGTCGTAGACCGCGGCGAACGCCTCGGCGCAGCCGCGATTGGCGCCGATGAGTGCCTCGTGTCCGGCCGTGCGCTGCATCTCCTTGATGTCGACGCCCGCGTTGAACCCCCGGCCGGCGGCGGTGAGCACCACGCAGCGCACGTCCTGGCCGCTTCCGGCGGCACGGACCGCGACGGCCAGGTCGTACCAGCCCTGTACGGGCAGGGCGTTGACCGGGGGGAAGTCCACGGTGATGACGGCGACGCCCTTGTCCGGGGCGGAGGTGGAGACACCCATGAGCAGATCAGCTACCTTTCCACCAAACGTTTGTTAGGTGAATGTAGCAGCGGTGCACACACCGCGGGAAGGCATCCCGATGCCTCGACGAGAAGGGACTCCACCCCACATGACCGGACTGTGCAGCGGACGCGTCACCGTCGTGACCGGAGCGGGCCGCGGACTCGGGCGCGCACATGCGCTCGCCTTCGCGGCCGAGGGCGCCAAGGTCGTCGTCAACGACCTCGGCGTCGGAGTGGACGGCACCGGCGGCGCCGCCGGACCCGCCCATGAGGTCGTCGACGAGATCCGGGCGCGCGGCGGAGAGGCCGTCGCCCACGCCGGTGACATCGCCACCGCCGACGGCGCGGCCTCCCTCGTCGCCACCGCCGTCGGCGCGTTCGGCCGCCTCGACACCCTCGTCAACAACGCCGGGTTCCTGCGCGACCGGATGCTCGTCAACCTCGACGAGGACGACTGGGACGCCGTCGTGCGCGTCCACCTCAAGGGCCACTTCCTCCCGCTCAAGTACGCCGCCGCACACTGGCGCGCCGAGGCGAAGGCCGGCCGCGCGCCCGAGGCCCGCGTGATCAACACCAGTTCTGGGGCCGGGCTGCTGGGCAGCGTCGGCCAGGGCAACTACTCCGCGGCCAAGGCCGGGATCGTGGGCCTGACCCTCGTTGCCGCTGCCGAACTGGGCGGCTACGGCGTCCAGGTCAACGCCATCGCCCCGGCCGCCCGCACCCGCATGACCGAGCAGACTTTCGCCGACACCATGGCCGCGCCCGGACCCGGCGGATTCGACGCGATGGCCCCGGAGAACGTCTCGCCGCTCGTCGTCTGGCTGGGCTCCGCCGCCTCGGCCGGGGTGACGGGCCGGGTGTTCGAGACCGAGGGCGGCCGGATCACCGTCATGGAGGGGTGGCGCCCCGGACCGACCGCCGACAGGAAAGCCCGCTGGTCCCCGGCCGAGGCGGGTGAGGCCGCACGGAAGCTCCTGGCGGACGCCGTGCCCCCGCAGCCGGTGTACGGCGCCCGGTAGCCGACGGCCCGAGCCCGCCCCGGGCTCCGGCCTTCGCTGGGGTCACGGGCGGCCCCGGGCCCCGGCTCCCGGTGTTCCGGTGTCCCAGGGTTCGGACCTTTGGGCCCGCGGCCCGGCCACCGCCGGGGCGAATTTCCGGTCCCGGTCCCGGCGTCGGCCTTCGGCGCTCCCGGTGAGTCCGCGCGCGGCAGCGAACTCGCCAAGCGCTACCGACACGCCGGCAGTGAACTCGTCAAGCGCTTCCGACACGTCGGCATGGTCGTCCTCGGGACCACCACCAGCCCCGAATTCGGTCTCAACGCCAGTACCGGGCCGACGCCGTACGGTCCGGCCCCCGCAACCCCCGGAACCCGGAGGACTCGCGCGACGGTTCGAGCGGGGATCGGCCGCCGCCTGCGCATGGCACGATCCCGGACGGTTGCGGATCGCCCTGATCACTTCTCTGCCGGGCGGACCCGTGGTGCATCCCGAACCGCTGCGGAGGACTTCGACACGAGGTAACGGGCGGGCAGCTCGCCGCCGCCGTGCACCGCCACGTCGGCGCCGTTGACGTAGCGGGCCAGATCCCCGGCCAGGTACAGACAGGTCCGGGCGACGTCCTCGGGAAGGGCCATCCGCCCCATCGGGATCACGCCCGCGACGGCGGCCCCGCCGTCCTCGCCGTACACGGAGGCGGCGCTCTCGGTGCGGATCAGACCGGTGGTGATGTGGTTGACGCGGACCTTGGGCGCCCACTCCAGGGCCAGGGCCCGGGTGAGGCCGAGCAGCCCCGCCTTGGCGGCCGAGTAGGCGGCGGTGCCCGGCTGCGGGTCGTGCGCGGCGACACTGCCGATGTTGATGACCGAGCCGCCTTCGCCCTGGTCCCGCATCACACGGTTCGCGGCCTGGGCGGTGTAGAAGGGCGCGAGCAGGTTCAACGCGACGATCTTCTCGACGAAGCGCGGCGAGACGGTCGCCGCGTCGGCGTCGGGGGAGCCGCCCGCGTTGTTGATCAGCACGTCCAGGCGCCCGAACCGGGCGACCGCCCCGTCGACCAGCCCGCCCGCGGCTTCGGGGTCACGCACGTCGGCGGCGAGGAACACCGCCCGCCTTGAGTTCGCGGACGGCAGCGAGCGCGGCTCGCCCCGCCCGCAGACCACGACGTGCGCCCCGGCGGCGAGAAACGTCTCGGCGATCGTGAAGCCGATGCCCTTCGTCCCGCCGGTCACCACCACGACCCGGCCCGTGAAGTCCAGTGGATTGCCGATGTTCATGATCCGCCCTCCCCGCCGGGAGGGGCCCGGCGCCCGTCGTCGTCCGCCCCGATTGAAGCAGCCGGGCGACGGGCGGGCACGGACGATCCCGAACACGGGGAGGGGAACTGGCAGGGCAGGACGCGGTTTCGGCGAGGGGCCTGGACTCGTCGGCCGCAAGGGCGTGGGCCCTCAGCCCCCGGAGGAACGCTCCACGCGCGGGCCGTTCTCGCGGAGGCGCTCGCCCTGGTCGAGCGGCTGGAGAGCAGGACCCGGGGATCGCCTTCAGGTTCCACGTGTTCCCCGGCTGCTACGGCCGGCCGTCCGAAAGAAGGACCCTAGTTGTCGACGGGGATGCCCAACCGGTCGGCCACGGTGGTGAGCGCTGCTCCCAGCGGGAGCGCGATCCGGGTGGCGGCGTGGCGGTCACCCCGGGTCGGGCCCTGATTGACGATCAGCACCGGCTTTCCGGCCTGGTCCGCCTGCCGGACGAACCGGAGCCCGGACATCACTGTCAGGGAGGAGCCGAGGACGAGGAGCGAGGCCGCCTCACGGACCAGGCGACGGCAGTGCTCGACGCTCCCCGGCGGTACGGCCTCACCGAAGAACACGACGTCCGGTTTGAGGATGCCGCCGCAGAGCGCGCAGGGCATCACACGGAAGTCTCCGACCTGTTCGTCGGTGAGGTCCGCGTCGCCGTCCGGATTGAGTCCGGCGGCCACCGGAGCGAAGTCCGCATTGGCCTCTGCCAGCCGCCGGGCGAGTTCCCGGCGCGGGCTGAAGGCGCCACAGGAAAGGCAGACGACCCGGTCCAGACTGCCGTGGAGTTCCACGACGTCCTCGCTGCCGGCGGCCTGGTGCAGGCCGTCGACGTTCTGGGTGATCACACCCGAGAGCAGGCCGTGCCGGCCGAACGCGGCCACGGTCCGGTGCCCGGCGTTGGGGCGGGCACGGCCGAAGGTGCGCCAGCCGAGGTGGCTGCGCGCCCAGTACCGACGCCGGGCCTGGGCGTCGGCGGTGAAGTCCTGGTAGGTCATCGGGGAGTGACGGCTCAGGCTCCCGCCCTCGCCCCGGTAGTCGGGGATGCCCGATTCCGTGGAGATTCCCGCCCCGCTGAGCACCAGCACACCGCCGGCACCCAGCGCGTCGGCCACCGGCCCCGGGTCCGTGCCGCCCGGCGGCAGGTCGTCGGTGGGGGTCCAGCTCAGCGTGGGGCGCATGCGCATGCCGCCAGGTTACGGCGTACGGGTGAGACACCGCTCGACGCCCTCGACCGGCACGGAGCCGTGACCGGTACCGACCGGGCCGTTACCGGTGCCGACCGAGCTATTACCGGTACCGAGCCATGAACGGTACCGGTCTCACCGAGTGCTGCCGGAACGTTCGCCGGTGATCAGCGTGGTGCGGGCCATCGCCGGTGGTTCATGAACGACCGAGGCCGGCCCGGGTCAGGCCCTGGTGATATCCCTGCCCGGCATCGGTTCCGCGAGTGCTGTCCGCCATTCAGGCGCACCGAAGGCGTCCGCGAAGTACTGCGTCTCGTGCACTACACGCCCCTGGGTGAATTCCATGATGCTTACTGAATAGGTGGGCACCCCGTCGTACGTGATGACACACTCGTTCACCCATAGGTCCCCGCTGCCGACGATCCGGTGGACGGTGAAGTGCCGGTTGGCAGGGTGCCCGCCACGTTGCGCCGAAATCTTTGCGCGGCCCCGGAATCGTTCACCTGACTGGGGGTAGTCGAGGATCGCGTCCGCGGCGTAGATGGCGTGCTCGGCTTCGATGTCGCCGCGTTCCGATGCCCGCCAGTGTTCCTCCAGTGCGGCCCTGATCCGGATATCAGAATCCATCGCGTTGTCCCTTCGGTGGACGGCAGGAGCGAATCGAGAACGGCGGGAGCACGTCGAGGTTTCCCCGGTACGCGGGGCCGTTGAACGTAATGGGATACGGCCGCAGCGTAGACCGCCCAATGCAGCGGCTCGGCCTTCGGCATCATTACACCGGTTTCCGATGCACATGGTGTGCACAGATCCAGCGGCCGAACAGCGCACCGCCGTAGACCACGAACCCGACCCCGGTCAGCCACGATTCGATGATGAGCACGACGCCGACCGCTCCGTAGCTGACCGCGTTGGTGACGATGAGCGGCATGAAGACCAGGGAGGAGAAGACCCGCAGGCCGACCAGCCCCGCCATGGTGGCGATCGCGCCGGGCAGCAGATCGCGCCAGCGGATGTGACCACCGAGGAGAAAATGCTGCCCCCACCAGAAGAACAGCGCTCCGGTGGCCAGCGACACGGTGACGCGCGGCCATCCGTGCAGCGCGGTATGGTTCTGCACCTCCTGGTACAGGTAAGTGGTGAGCACGAGCAGCCAGGTGGCCTGGCGCCAGACTCGGTGCCATGGGCCGGGAGGAAGGTTCCAGATCCGTTCGTAGCCGTTCTGCACGCTCCCGCCGAAGGCCACCCCGAACACGGCGAGCAGGACCCCGCCCCACACGCTGGTGGTACTGAGGACGCGGGGCGGTGGGGTGGTGATGTCGGTGACCGCGTGGGCGGACCGTCCGGACAGTCCCATGCCGTCGGCCAGCCAGGACGCGAAACCGCCGCCACCGAGGGGGTCCGCGGCGGCCACCACGATGAGCAGGGGGGCCAGGGTCACCAGGGACAGGGTGGCGAATCCGAGTGCCCGGTGCATCAGTTCGATGTCACGGCCGCGCCGGATCAGCTCGTACGCTTTCAACCGGTCCCATCCGCGATGCGCAGCGAGCAGGACGCGCCTCATGGCCGGCTCCGCGCGCGGCGGAGCACGTTCGTGTGAACAGCGCCGTCGAAGGTAGGGCTCAGCGGTCGGCTGGCGTTGTGCAGCATCGGCGGTGCACCTGTGGTCGGTGAGGGGGCAGGGCGATGACGCCCGGGGGTTCCTGCTGTTACTCCGCTCGGCCTGGGCTTGACAGATGGGTGTGAGGGACTTGCTCCGGGAGACTCCGGGGGATCGATGTGCCGGCGGTGCGACTTTTCCCCTGTATTTGATCAGCGACCGACGGCCCATGGGTCGCGCCACACCGCGACACGACGAGACGGAGGTCGTCTCTTCCGGAGGCGAGCGGCGGGCAGTGACGGGGCTTGTCGGCCTCGGCGCGGTGGCATCGGGTGGGCGTCGGCACGCGCACGACCACGGGCGCACGGGGCCGGCCGCGCCGATCGCGCGGCTCGGGGGCCTGGGTGAGCCGCCCCGGCAGACCCAGCAGACCCCGGCAGCGCGCCGCTGGGGCGTGACGACCGGCGTATCCGCGCGGAGGAGGGAAGGGCCGCGGAGTGGCTTGGGCAAAGGTGTGCCGCCCGACGGGAACCTCAGCGACGTCACGTAGCCCGGAAACCGCATCACGACGGCGCCGCACAGATCGCCGGCCAGAACTGACATGCCGTCACTGGCACAGCGCACACGGTCAACTGTCGCGCTGGTCCGGACAGCAAGAGGCAAACGACAACGAAGATTTACCACAGGCTCGTTACGGAGTCATCCACCGGCGGAATCCCGTTGATCGACACGACTGAGAAGATCGGCCCCGGGATCAACCTCCAGCACGTGAAGGCGCTCGACCAGAAAGGCTGGAGCGACGGGCGGTTCCTGACCGTCGACCTGTCGAACAGGGCGGTCAGCACGGACCTGCTGACCTCCGGACCCGTCGCGTGCGGCGGTCCGCTCAGCGCGGCCGCCGAGAGGGCCGGCGCCGTCGCGGGCGTCAACGGCGAGTTCTTCGACATCGGCAACTCCAACGCGGCGCTGGGCGGCGAGGTCCAGGACGGGAAGTTCCTCAAGACCGCTGACATCAGCGGCCGCCAGCACGTCGGCGTCAGCGATAACGGCATCGCCCAGCTCGTGGACCTCACGGTGGACGCCACCGCGAAGTTCGCGGGCACGGACCACAAGGTGCTGTCCATCAACGCCGCGAACGGCGGCGGGATCCCGGCGGACGGCATGGTCGCGTTCACGTCCGCCTGGGGCGACTACAGCCGCAACCGCGGTCTGACGGGCGTGACCGACGACCAGATCGCCGAGGCGCTCGTCGAGAACGGCAAGGTCGTGTCCGTGAAGGCGAACGGCCCCGCCGGTTCGGGGACGGTACCGGACGACGGCTTCGTGCTCGTCGGGCGCGGCGCCGCGGCGACCGCGCTGCGCGCGCTACAGCCCGGCGACCCGGCGGCGCTCAGCTACGCGCTCGCCGACCAGGCGGCCAAGAAGATGAAGTTCGCGCTCGGCCACGGCGGCACCATCGTCTCCGGCGGCCAGGTCGTCAAGGGCCTCGACACCTCGGTCGCCCCGCGTACCGCTCTCGGCTTCAAGGACGGCGGCAAGACGCTGGTGCTGGCCACCTGGGACGGACCGGGCGGTACCGGAAAGGGCGGCGTCGGGATCGACAAGGAGGCGCGCGACCTCGCGGCGATGGGCGTGGAGACGGCCGTCAACCTCGACGGAGGCGGCTCGACCACGGTGGTCGCCCGCGCGCTCGGCGAGGACGACGCCACCCTCCGCAACGCCCCCTCCGACGGTCACGAGCGCAACGACCCGAACGGCGTCGGTGTGTTCGTCGCGAAGGGCGACGGCAGGCTGCACCAACTCCTCGTCAAGCCCGCGCCGGGCGCGGCGGCGGCCGACGGCGGGGTGAAGGTCTTCCCGGGACTGAGTCGTACGCTCGTCGCTGAGGGCGTCGACGACCACGAGGCGCCGGTGACGGTCGACCCGAAGTCCGTGCGCTGGTCCGCACCGGGAGGGCCCGTCAAGGACGGCACGCTCAGGACGTCGGCCAAGGCGCACGGCACGATCACCGTGGATGCGCACGCAGGGCGCGAGAAGGCCCGGAAGACGGTCACCGTCCTCGGCCCGCTCAACAGCGTGGAACTGTCCTCCCGGCTCCTGTCGATCCCTGACGCGACACCCGGCGCCGCGGCCACCGTGTCCGTGACCGGCCGCGACGGGCAGGGCTTCACGGCCCCGATCGACCCGCGGGACCTGTCCCTGGACTATGACCACAGCGTCGTCGACATCCGGTCCGCGGACGGCAAACTGAAGGTCACCCCGCTGCGCAGCTCAAGCACGATCCTCACGGTGTCGGTCGCAGGCCAGTCGATCCAGCTCCCGATCACCGTCGGCGTGCAGACCAAGACGGTCTACGACTTCGACGACGACGTGCTGGCCCGCTGGCGCAACAACAGCACCGCGGCCACGTCGTTCTCGGTGGACCCCGACGGCCTGCGGATCGACTTCAACGCGATGCGCAACGTGGGAATCGCGGCGGCCTCGTCGGCCCAGCGCATCCAGATGCCCGGCCAGCCGCTGCGGGTGCGCGTGCGGATCAAGTCGAGCATCAGCGTGCCGAGCGGCCTGACCTACCTCGGCTACGTCGATGCGGCCGGCAAGAGCGGCGGCATCTACGGCACCGGACTGACCGCGAGCGACGACCGGCAGTACGCGACCTTCACGTTGCCGGCGAACACGGCGTTCCCGATCTCGCTCACGAGCTTCCAGGGCATCAACACGAACGTCGCCGATCAGAAGGCGGGTCGGTTCGTCCTCGACCGTGTCGAGGCTGACATTCCGACGCCGGTCGACCTGCCCGCCCAGCCCGCACTGCGGCCCGACCCGCTCGTCTCGGACGACGGCTCACTGCTCCAGGGGCGTGACACATGGCAGTTCGCCACGCTGTCGGATGTGCAGTTCACCGCCGACAACCCGGCGCTGACCCAGGTCGCGACGGCCGCCCTCCAGCGGATCCGCAAGACCCGTCCGGACCTCATCGTCCTCAACGGTGACGTCACCGACCGCGGCCTGCCCCAGGACCTCGCTCTCGCCCGCAAGGTGCTCACCGACGCCGGGTGCGACCTCGTCCCGGTGGGTCAGGAGCCGTCGGAGAACAGCACGCCGGACCCGAAAGCCGGCTCGGTCCCGTGCTACTACGTGCCGGGCAACCACGAGTCCTACGGCCTCAACAACGTCCAGAGCGACTTAACGAACTTCACCGCGGAGTTCGGCCGGCCGTACCGTACGTTCGACCACAAGGGCACCCGGTTCATCCTGCTCGTCAGCTCCCTCGGGTCGCTGCGCGGGACGGCGTGGGACCAACTGCCGATGATGCAGAAGGCGCTGGCCGACGCCGAGAAGGACCGGTCGGTGCACAACGTCATGGTGTTCGCGCACCACCCGGTGGACGACCCCGGCGAGGGGAAGGCCAGCCGGCTCGGCGACCGCGACGAGGCCGCGCTCGTCGAGAGGATGCTCACGGACTTCCGCACCTCCACGGGCAAGGGCGCGGCGATGGTCGGATCCCACGCCCAGATCGCCGACGTCCACCGGATCGAGGGCGTCCCGTACACGGTGCTGCCCTCGTCGGGCAAGGACCCGTACGGCACGCCGGACCGCGGCGGTTTCACCGGGTGGGTCGACTGGTCGGTCGACTCGCGCCGTAGCGCCGACCAGCAGTGGGTTGAGGCGGACGTGCGCGCCTTCGCGCAGTCCATCACGCTCGACACCCCGGACTCGCTGGAGGTCGGCAGGACCGCGCAGCTCTCGGGCAGCATCGTGCAGCCGGAGGGCGTGTCGACCGGCACGCGTGCGGTGCCGCTGCGGTACCCGATGTCGGTCGACTGGGGCGGCTTGTCCAACCTGGCCGTCGGCAGCGGCAAGGCAGCCGTCGACGAGGCCCGCCACAAGGGCAAGGTCGCCATCCTCGACCCGTGGACCCGCACGCTCACCGCGCTGCGCCCCGGCTCGGTGACCGTATCCGTGACGAACGACTCGATGCGTGCCTACACCGACGACAGTTCGCTCGCGCCGGTCACGACCTCGAAGACCATCACAGTCGTACCGTCCGCACACGGCCCGAAGCCGCCCGAGCACGGCGGACAGTGACCGTGGCCTGCGTGGGCCCCAAGCCCGCTCAGGCCGGCTCCTGAGGTCTGACGCGCGTGGCGGCCTCGCCGATGGCGATCCCGGCCGTCCGGGTCCCGACCCGGACGGCCGGGCGGCAGGGGAATCCGTTCCCGGGCCTCACTGCTCACCCACGGATGCCTGCCGGGCAAGGAACTCCTCGAACGCCGCCTTCTGCTTCGGATCCATGAAGCCCTGGCGGACATTGCGGGCCTTCTCCTGGAGCCAGTGCGCCTCGTCGGGGTCCAGGAGTTCGGCGACCACCACGCCTTCGCGCGCAACCGCCGTACGCCCTCCCACGCGACGACGAAGGAGCGTGAACGCGCCGAATTCCGTCGGGTGGGCCAGTTCCGGCTCCTCCGCCGCGGCCTGGTCCTCGTCCTCGGCGTCACTCGTCGGGTAGGCGGTGGGGGCCCAATGCTCCCAGAGCGCCAGCGTGGCCGCGGGCACCAGTACCGCGCGTTCCGCCTGTGCGCGCCGCTCCCAGATGAACGTGACAGTGACGGGCTCGCCGACCGCCTCGGCCAACCCGAGCACCCTCTCCATCTCGTCGTTGATCGGGTAACTCACCACTGCAGTGATCTCAATGCCCATGGTGGCCGAGGCTACTGGTCGCATCCGACAGACCAGGCCCACAGCTCCTGCGCCTCGTCGACCAGGGCGCACCAGGAGCCCGCCCGAGACCGGTGAACTCACTGACCCAGCGCGCCACGGACATCGCCGTTGAAGCCGAGCAGGACGGGTTTGCCGAAGACCTTGTAGCCGTTGACCCACATGGACCAACGGCCGGGCTTGCGCGGGTCGTGGAACTCGATGACGTGGACGTCCTTGTCCCAGAACACCTTGGGGAATTCGAGCCACGGTTTGTCCAGCAGTGCGGCGCCCAGTGCGTCGATCGTCTGCTTCTTGGTCTGCGGGAGCGGCGGGTCGAAGCCGATCGAGGCTGCTTTGAGTACGCCTATGGGAACGGTGAGCACGACCCGGCCGGCCCGCGCGGTCTCGCCAGAGCGGAGGGTGACGCCGACCCCGTCGGCGTCCTGGCGGACGGCGGTCACCACGGTGCCGGTGCGGACCTCGATGTCGCAGCGCAGACGGTCCAGCAGCCGGTTGTAGCCGTCGGGCAGCAGCAGGTCGCCGCCGAGCATCTCGCGGCCTTCATCGTCCGCGTAGGCCGCGAGCTGATCGATGTCGGCCCCGAACTCGATCGAGCAGGTCAGGTTGGTCGCGTACATCAGGCCCGGCGGCAGCGGCATCGGGAACACCGCGGACACCGGCGTGGTGCAGGGATCCACGACGTCCCAGGACTTTGTCCTGGTACTTCTCCATCCGGTCGAGGGCGGCCTCGTCGCGTCCGGCGACGTCGTCGTAGTCGAACGGATAGCGGTGGTCGCCGGTCGCGTCGAGCAGATCGGTCATCGGGTTCTGCTTGTGACCGTGGATCCAGGACGCACCCGACTCGGCCGGTACGCCGCCGATGTGTTCGGTCCAGATGCGTCCGCCGACGCGGTCGCGGGCCTCCAGCACCGTCACGTCCACGCCGTTGGCAGCGAGCTTGCGCGTACAGGCGGTTCCGGCGAACCCGGAACCGATGACCACGACCGATGCCGCACCGGAGTCGAGGATCTCCTGCGCGGTGCGCAGCCCGCTCTCCAGCGCGCCGTGTGCCGTGGCGGGCGCCTCCGAGGAGGCGGCCTCGCCGGCGAAGTGCAGCCGCTGCACCGGCTCTGCCAGCAGGGGGCGCACCCGGGTCCCCAGTTCGCTCGGGGCGAGGTAGGAGTAGGAACACAAGGCGTACGGATCGGTGGACCACGACGTCCTCAGACAGTGAACCGGGTCGGGAATCCCGATCTCGCACAGCGGCAGAGCCGCGATGTCGACCAGGGTCTCGGGCGCTCGACGGTCTCCCGCATCAGGTCGACCAGCGTGGAGCCGCCGGCGATGTGGCGGCCACTGCGGCGGCCCGCGTCGAGCGCCTCCTGGACATCGGTGACCTTGCGGTAGCAGAAGGGATGCACGGCGGGCCGCACCTCACGTCCGGCCCGCGGCCCGCTCGACCGCGCGCACGATCTTCACGTAGCAGCCGCAGCGGCAGATGGTGCCGCTCATCCCCTCCCGGATCTCCTCCGGTGAGCCGGTGTGCCCCTACTGAAGGCAGCCCACGCCGGACAGGATCCGGCCGGGCGTGCAGTAGCCGCACTGGAAGGCGTCCTGATCGATGAACGCCTGCTGGAGCGGGTGGAGCCGCTCGCCGTCGGCCAGGCCCTCGATGGTGGTGACCTCGGCCCCTTCCCTTCGCGAACGGTGCCGCCGGTCAGGCGCCGACCTGCGTCAGCAGTTCGGCGGCGGTCTCCTTGCCGCTGGTGTAGGAGTAGTCGACCTGATTGGTGATGACGCCGGCCCAGAACAGGGTGTTGCCGACCGGCTGGTAGATCTGCTGTTCGCCCGGTGTGTCGTCGGAGTAGGCCGCGCGCGCAAAGGGGTCCTTGGCCCATTCGTGCTCGCTGACCTTGACGGGTTCGAGCCTGCGGTCGCCGGCGATGTCCCGGACGGTGTCCAGGACTCGGCGATGCCGCTGTACGGCGGGCATGGCCAACAGTTCCTCGGCCTGCTCGCCGTCCGCCCAGCAGACCACCACCTCGCCCGAGTAGCCGGGCACGCCCTTGGAGGCGTTCCACAGGAACGACGGCAGGCCGGGGCTGTCGACGGTGTCGGCATGCTCCGGGAGCACCCGCCGGTCGAACTCCATGAGGACCTTGGACACCGGGGTCGGTGGGACGGCCTTGAGGGCTTCCGTCTTGGAGGCGGGCAGCGCGGGGGAGAACTCGACGGTGTCGGCGGCCAGAACGGCGACCGGCAGGGCCACCACCGCGGCACGGGCCCGGTAGGTCACCGCGCGCCCGTGTCGTTCGGCGTGGACGACGACCCCGGTCCCGGAGTACTCCACGCGCCGCGCCACGGTGTTGAGTTCGATCGACAGGGCTCGGGCGAGCGGGACGAGGACCTGGTCGCATCCGCCGATGACGCGGAAGTCGGGCTCGAAGTCCCTGCTCCGGCTCCACGGACCGCCGCGCCGGGAGCGGGAGAGGTTCTCGGTCAGCGCGTGGGTCTTGATGCGCCGACGGCGGATCACCTCCCAGGTCGAGACCTCCGGCCCGTGCACCAGCTCACAACCGCGCTCGACCGGGATGGACATCCCGGTCCGGTCGGTCCACATCCGGCCGCCGATCCGACCCCGGGCCTCCACCACGACGACCTTCTTCCCGGCGTCCGCGAGGTGCCGGGCACATGTCAGCCCGGCGACTCCGGCGCCGATGACCACGACATCGGGTTCGCCCGCCGAGCCCGTCCGGGTACCGCTCGGTGCCGCTGCGCCGGCCGGGCGTTCCTTCGCCGCGCAGGAGGCGAGGGAAGCGGTCACGAGGCCCGCGGCGGCTGTGGCGAGGAGGCCGCGACGGCCGATGCGGGGACTGGCGTGGTGCATGCTGCCTGTGCCTTCCCTCCGTGAATCGTGTGTACGCGCAGTGAGTTGCGCACGATTCACGATGTCCGCTCCGGCACGGCGTCCGGCATCCCCCGGCCAGCGGTCGGCCACCCGCCGGTCGGCTGGACGTGCCACTCGTCAGGGTGCGACAGCGCCGTTCTGAATGCGCAGGCATACCTCGTAGCCGCCTTGGGGAGTACGTGCGGATTCGAGGGTGCCGTCAAGGAGTTCGGCGCGTTCCCTCAGGCCGATCAGGCCATGACGGGAGCCGGGCAAGGAGAGCGACGGGCGGGTCGGGGGCGTGTTGGTGACGGTCACGCCGTACGCGTCCGGGGCGTGCCACAGGCGGACGGTGGCCGTGGCGCCGGGGGCGTGTTTGCGGACGTTGGTGAGGGCTTCCTGCACGGTGCGGTAGACGGCACGCTGCGCAGGTGTGCTGACGTCCGGGGGCAGTTCCCCGGTCAGCTCGGTCTCGATGCCGCTGCTCGCGACGAGCCGGTGCAGGTCGGCCAGGGTCGGCTGCGGGGTGAGTTCGGTGGCGTGGCCCCCGGACGCGCGCAGCAGGGTGACCATGTGGCGCAGCTCGTTGAGGGTGTCCACGCTCAGGGAGCGGATGGTGCGGGCACCGTCCTGGGCGGCCGGCTCCTTCGCCGCGACCTGGAGGGCGCCTGCCTGCACGGCGATCAGGCTGACCTGGTGGGAGACGACGTCGTGCATCTCCCGGGCGAGCTGGGCGCGTTCGCGGGCCAGGACTGCCTGGGCGTGGAGCAGGCGCTCGTGTTCGCGGGCCTCCTCGATCTCGGCCAGGCGGCGGCCCAGATCGCGGCGGGCCTGGACGAGTTGGCCCAACAGGACCGGGGCGGCCGCGGTGGCGAGGGTGTAGCAGAAGTAGACCGTTGTCCAGGCACGGCCGTCCCACTCGCTGCCGTCCAACGGCCAGGGCGCGGCGGAGGCAGCGGCGAACAGCAGGGCGCACACGGCGAGCAGGTACCGGTTGCGGGACCGTTCGGCCAGCGTGAACAGGGCCGCGAACGGGGCGAACACGATGCCCAGCATCAGGCTCGCGGGCAGGGTCAGCAGGAACACCGCGAGCGGGAGACGCCGACGGACCACGAGCACGGCACAGGCGAGCGCGGCCACCAGCTCAGTGGTCACGGGTGTGTGCGCGTCCCACAGGTTCACCGCGACATCCGCGGCGGCGACCACGACGACCAGGCCGTCGACGACCGGGGCCGGAATCCGCACCCACCGCGGCCGGCGGGCGATCCATCGCCCCGGCTCCGCGCGGGGCGTGGACAGGCGCATGCCGCCCATGGCACGGATCACGTCTGTTCCGCCTCGCTCTCACGGCAGTGCGTCTGTGGCCGCACGCCTGCTCCCACCGTATGTTGTAGCCTGTCGAGCAGGCCGAGCGGTGCGGCATACCGTCGGCCGGGGGGCGATCCCGAACCAAGTGGCGGGGAGAACCGGACGACTGGCGGATATGCACGGTCCCGGCTCCTGCCCAGCGTGGAGACATGAGCCAGAACGCTTACGAGACAACGTCCGCCATCGCGGCGTGCGCCCGCCCGGAACCCGTTGGAGCAACGGAGAGCCGGCACACCGAGCGGCCCTCCACGGGACGCCTGATCGGCGTGGACCTGGCCCGCGGCCTCGCGGTCTTCGGCATGTACGCGGCACACGTCGGACCGGACCCCGCCCAGGGCGGCACGACCGGCTTCCTCATGGAACTCAGCCACGGCCGCGCCTCCGCCCTGTTCGCCTTCCTGGCCGGCTTCTCGATCATGCTGATCACCGGCCGCCGTACCCCGAAATCGGGCCGCGCGGGCCGACAGGCGGTCGCCAAGATCGTCATCCGGGCCCTGGTACTGCTGGCCGTGGGCACCGCGCTCACGCTCTACGGCACCCCGGTAGAGGTGATCCTCGCGTTCTACGGCTTGTTCTTCCTGCTCGTCCTGCCGTTGCACCGGTTGAGCGCAGGCCCGCTCATGGTCATCGCGAGTGTGGGCGCGCTGCTCTTGCCCCAGCTCCTCTACGCCGTCCAGCATGTCCTGGCCACGCGTGAGCCCGGCGGCATCTGGACCTGGCCCGCCGGTGCCGACGGCATCCTCTCGCTCCTCTTCACCGGCGGCTACCCGGCCCTCGCCTGGCTTCCCTTCGTCATCGCCGGCATGGCCGTGGCCCGCCTCGACCTGGCTGCCACCGCGGTCCGCATCCGCCTGGCGATCACCGGCCTCGGCCTTGCCGTGCTCGGCCATGGGGGCTCCTGGCTCGCGCTGCACATGGTTCCCGGCGCGATGTCGGCGATCGCCTGGTCGGACGGCGCCGAGGGCGGCCCGGTCGCCTCGGCCTGGTGGTCCGACACGTGGGGGTACCCCGTCGTCGGCACCCCGCGGACCCTGCTGGTGGCCTCTCCGCACAGCGAGACGACCCTGTCGATCCTGGCCAACACCGGTGTGGCGATCATCGTCCTCGCCGGCTGCCTCGCCGCCGTCGACGCCTTCCCCCGCTTTCGCCGCCTCGCCCGCCCGGTGATCGCGGTCGGCTCGATGTCACTGACCGCGTACGTCCTGCACGTGATCGCCATCGGCATGCTGGGCATCGAGGAACTGCCGGGCTCCCCGCTGTACGTACTCCTCGCCTTCGTCGTGGCGATGGCCGTCTTCGCCATGCTCTGGTCACGCTTGTTCCGACGCGGCCCGCTGGAGTGGCTGCTGGGCCTGGCCACCAAGCCGGCCGAACTCATCCGGTGACACCCGCTCGGTGCGGGGCGGAAACCCGCGGACGACGCGGAATCCGCCGTCGGGTACCGGGCGGGCCGTACGGAATCCCGCAGAAGCGCGGCGCGCTCGGCGATGCCGATCAAGGCCGTGGCGCGCGAGCCGGGCAGCGGAAGCGGGGGAGGCGGGGACACAGGGTGGTGGTGAGGATGACGCCGGACTCGTCGCCGTGAGGTGACGGACGGGCGTGCCGGCGCCGGGGGCGGCTCGCGGGCTCCTCGGTGTCGGCTTCGGCCTCGGTCTGCCGTTGTGGCGAGGGCGGCGACGATCCGGTCCGTGACGCTGCCGATGTCCTGCGTGTCCCGGTTCCACTGGACGTCGAAAACCGTCGACGCCACCGGCACCGTGCCGATGGCGTCGAGGGGGCATCTTCCAGCGGGTCAGTGCCCGCCTCGGCCACCGCCCGGTTCCAGCAGCCCGGCCCGTTGAGCCAGGAGCGCGGCCTGAACGCGGCTGCCGACCCGCAATTTGCTCAGGATCGCGCTGACGTGGTCCTTGACGGTGCCCACACTCAGATGGATACGGGTGCCGATCTCCCCGTTCGACAGGCCCTCCGCGATCAGCACCAGCACGTCGCGCTCGCGCCCCGTGAGACGGCCCATCCGGGCCACGTCCTCATCGGCGGCTGTGTCCAGCGCGGGGTGACCACGCAGCACCGCGTGGGACGCCCTGGGTGACATGACCACACCGCCCGCCGCGAGGGTACGCACGAGCTGTGCCAACTGCGCGGGATCGGTGTCCTTGAGCAGGAACCCGGCCGCGCCGGACCGCAGCGCCGTCAGTACGTATTCGTCGGTGTCGAACGTGGTCAGCATGGCGACCACCGGCGGGGCGGGCAGGGCCTGCACGGCACGCAGCACGGTGAGCCCGTCGACGTCGGGCATACGGATGTCGAGCAGCACGACGTCCGGGCATGCCTTGCGCACCGTGCCGACCGCGTCGGCGCCGACCGCCGTCGCGACGACCTCGACGTCGTCAGCGGCGTTGAGGATCAGCTCGAACCCGGACCGCACAAGCGCCTCGTCGTCCACGACCACTACGCGGATCACAGGTGTTCCTCCGTACCTTGCAGAGAGATGTCCCCGTAAGGCTATGGCCCCAGGACACGAGGCAGTGACCGTACGGTGCGCGGCAGCCAGTAGGCGGGGCCCCTCCAGCCAGCCGGGGGACCAAAAGGGGAAGGGAGACCGCCGATGGGCCACCGGGGACCGCCGGGGCTGTACCGGGCCGAGGCGTGACTCGTCACCGGTTCGTCTCAGGGAATGCCCGCTCGGCGGCCGGGCCGGCCTCGCTGAGGGCCGCCGCCGCGAACTGTCCGACCTGGCCTCCGAGCACGGACCCCACACCGCGGGCGCCTCCCTTTGGTTCACTCGCTGAACCGGACCACGGCCCTCAAGCGTGGAAGGCGGTGGTTGTTTCGAGAGCGGCCCGCTCGGTCGTGACGCGGTTCACCGGCGCGCTCTCGTCGGCGTAGCCGAAGGAGATGCCCACAAGCAGCTTTCCCCCGGTCACGCCGAGTTCGGTGCGGACGGTGTCGGCGTAGAAGCTGAGCAGGCCCTGCGGGCAACTGGCCACTCCGTATGCGGCCATGGCGAGGAGCAGCGTCTGCATGTAGGCGCCGACGTCGGCGGCCAGTCGTACCCCGCCGTCGCCGGTGACGAACAGGAACGCGACATGGGGTGCGCCGTAGAAGCGCAGGCTCTCGGCGACGTAGGCCGCGCGGGCCAGGTGATCGTCGGGAGCGATACGCAGCGCTCCGTACAGGTCGGCTCCGAACGCCGCCCGCCGCTCCCGGTGGACGGGTGCGTACATGCCCTCGGAGTACGGGACGTCGACCGAGGTGCGCTGTTCCGCATGGGCCGCCTGCAAGGCATCCGCCAGGCGCTCGCGCCTGGCGCCGCTGACCACCTCGACCCGCCACGGCTGGGCGTTGGAGCTGGACGGCGCGGCGCCGGCCAGAGAGAAGATCGCGCGCATGGTGTCCTCGGGCACGGCCTCCGGACGGAACGAGCGCGTCGCGTGGCGGTTGCGGATCAGCTGCTCCGCGTAGTCGGTCAGATCGGTGGACGGCAGCCTGCTCATATGACGCCCCTCAAGGTCATGTAAACGGCTTCGTTTACTTATGGGGGTCGACCGTAGCAAGTCATCCCCTCAGAAGTAAACGAATGCGTATACTTGCCTCGTGAGTACGGCGACTACAGCATCTCGACGGCCCGGACGAGGAGGGCGCGAACGCATCCTGGCCGCCGCCCGGCTGTTCGCGGCCCAGAGCATCAACGCAACAGGCATGGAGCAGGTGGCGGAGCAGGCACCGGTGTCCAAGCGCACCCTCTACGCGCACTTCCGGACCAAGAGCGACCTGGTCATCGCGCATCTGCAAGACCTCGCCTCGGCAGGTCACACCCTGGAGAGCGTGCTTACCCGCGAGGACATCCCCGCACGGGAGCGGATCCTCGGACTGTTCGTCCAGCCCGCGCCGGATGCGGCGCCGGTACGCGGGTGTCCGTTCATCGACGCCGCCGCCGAGTTCCCCGACCCGCAGAGTGCGGTCCACTCCTACGCCCGCGAACAGAAATTGCTGATGGTGCGGCTGGTCACCGTCCTGGTGACGGAGCTGGCGTGCCGCGAGCCCGCCGTACTCGCCGAGCAACTGGTCACCCTCGCGGACGGGGCCGCCAGCCGCGCCATGGTGCTGGGCGACCCGGACTACGGACGACACGCGCGGGCGGCAGCAGAACTCCTTCTGGACCATGCTCTGCGAGCCACGAGCTGACGCGCAGGACGTCAGCGGTGAACGGCGTCCGCCGCCGACACGCAGCCCGCAGGCTGCCCGCCATCCCGTGATGATTCACCGGCCGGGACGTGGCCGGGTCCGACGCGATCGTCTTTCAAAGGAACCGTCCGTGGCTCTCATCGGTGTCGGGCACTGGGATCAGGTCTTCGCCGCGGGGACGGGGTTCCGGCCGGCCGATCCCGTAGAGATGCGGCTCGTGGCCGACCATGCCCAGCCGCGGCGAGGGCAGCGGGCGCTCGATGTCGGATGCGGGCTGGGTGGGTATGCGGCGCAGCTCACCGGGCTCGGGTACGACACGCTCGCTGTGGACTGGGCCGAGTCGTCGGTTGCCGCGGTCCGTGATCGCTACGCCGGCCTCCTCCCCGGCCTTCACACGCTGCACCTGGACTTCGAGGACGACCAGGCCGTCGAGGCAGCCCTCCCGGTGGGAACCTTCGACCTGGTGACGATGCGGCTCGTCTACGCGTTCATGGCGGACCAGTCGGCTGCCGCCGAGCGGGTCCGTCGCCTGCTGACGCCGGAAGGCGTGTGCCTGGTGACGACGCCGTTGGCGGAGCGGCTACCCCGGGAGCGGCGGCATATCGGGCTGACGGAGGAGGGTGTCGGTGCCCTGACCGGGGGGTGGGGGAGCGGCTGTTGGTACGACTTGGAGCCCGGCGGTCTGCGGTGCTTCGTGCTGCGACCTCACCCGGTGTGTGCCGGATCTGCCTGGCCGGCATCACGGTGACGGGGAGGTCGGGGCGGGTGCGTACGCCGGTGAGCGCGGTGTTCCGGCAGCCGTTGCCGACCTGGCGATCACCTCCAGCGGCGATCTTCCGCACCGGGCCGAAGACGTCATCCGGTTCCTGCCCCGGCTCTGGCGGACCACCGAGGACATCCTGACCGGCGATCCCGAGATCACCGCATCGCGCAGGAAGGACATCACCCCGCTCATCCCATCCACCTATGCCGCCGTCGGGAGATTCCCTGATACGGGCAGGCACTCGGCGAGCAGGCCGATGATGTCGCGCCAGGCTCGCCGCGCGTGCTGCGGGTGGTGGCCGACGCCAGGGAACACGGTCTGATCGACCGTCGGGTGGTGGAAGGCGTGCAGGGCCCCGCCGTAGACCACGAGGCGCCAGTCGACCCCCGCGGCCTGCATCTCGGCCGCGAAGGCGTCCCGTTGCTCGGCGGGCATGATCGGGTCCTCCGATCCGACCCCGGCCCACACGGGGCAACGGATGCGTGCCGCCTCGCCCGGTCGGCCCGTGGTCAGTGCGTTGATGGTCCCGATCACGCGCAGGCCGACGCCAGCGCGTCCGAGCTCCAGCGCGATGGCGCCTCCGGTGCCGTAGCCGACAGCGGCGATCCGGTCGGGGTCGGTCCGCGGTTCGGCACGCAGCACGTCGAGTGCCGCGTGGCCGATACCCCGCATCCGGTCGGGGTCGGCGAGCAGAGGGGTCACGCGGGCCAGCATCTCCTGTGGGTCGGTGAACCAGCGTCCGCCGTGGAGGTCGAAGGCCAGCGCCACGTACCCCAGTTCGGCGAGGGCGTCGGCCCGGCGGCGCTGGAAGTCGTTCAGACCTGGCCCCTCGGGCCCGATCAGGACCGCGGGCCGGCGGTCGACACCGGCGGGAGCACGAGGTGCCCGATCATCGTCAGGCCGTCGGCCGGGTAGGCGACCGTGCGTGTGGTGACCGTCGTCATGAGCTGGACTGTAGTGATGTCCGAGTCCGGGCGGGCCGGTCTTCACCGTCGGCAGAACAGTGTGGGTGTGGGGCCGTGGGGGTGGGCACACGCCATGACGTGGCGACCCCGCTCGGCCGCGGGGCGGGGCGTGGGTCGTGTCACTGCTTGGCGAAGGGCCGACTTCGACGGTGACCGGCGCGATCGTGCCGGTGGTCGACGGCGCCCGCAGGACGGAACCCCGGCGAGCAGTCCTCCTGGTCCGGTCAATTTGCCGACCGGGGCGGCGAGTTCCGTCCGTGGGCGGCTTCGAGTACATGGCCCAAGGCCAGGGCGCGGCTTCCCGAACTCCCGGGCCGCGGCGCCGACTCCGGTTTCGAGCACAGCCGTACTCTGCGCGATGCCGTCCCGCTCCATCCGTGTTCCATCCGCCCGGGTACGCGGCCATCAGAGCCCGCGAGTGCGCGATCAGGTGAGCTGCCCCGAGTTTCGTAGAGTCCGGTGATCTTGCTTCAGGCGGACTGAGGCGCTTGCTCGTCGCCCCGCCAGAAGGTTGCCTCGTACTCGGCAGGCGGCACGTAGTCGAGAGCGGAGTGGAGGCGCTCTTCGTTGTACCAGGCGTTCCATTGGAAGATGGCCCGTTCGGCCTGGTCGACGTCTTTCCAGGGGCCCTGCATCTCGATCAGCTCGGCCTTGAAGGTGCCGTTCAGGGCCTCCGCCATCGCGTTGTCATAGCTGTCCGCGACCGAACCGACGGAGGCTGAGGCGCCGATGCCGGCGAGCCGGCCGGTAAACCGAATTGATACGTATTGCGACCCGCGGTCGCTGTGGTGAATGAGGCCGGAGTCCTTCCTGATCCTCCGTCTCCGCAGCGCCGTCTCCAGTGCGTCCAGCGGGAGTTCGGTCCGCATGTGGTTCGCGACCTGCCAGCCGACGGTCATCCGGGAGTACACGTCCAGGACGAACGCCACGTATGCCCAGCCGGACCAGGTACGGACATACGTCATGTCGGCGACCTACAGTTGGTCGGGCCGGCTCGCGGTGAAGTCACGGTCGACCAGGTCCGGCGGACGGGGCGCCGACGGTTCGGGAACCGTGGTGCGCCGCCGCCGGCCACGGATGACGCCCTTCAGGCCCAGCCCGGCCATCAGGCGCTCGACGGTGCAGCGGGCCACCTCGTGGCCCTTGCGCCGAAGCGCGCGGGTGATCCGACGGGCCCCATACGTGCCGCCCGAGGTGGCGTGAGCCTCCTCGATCAGCGGCATCAGTACCTCGTCACGGAGCCGGCGGGCCGACTTCGGCCGCCTCTTGCGGGCGAAGTACGTCGACGGCGACAGGTCCAGAACCCGGCAGACTGGGGGTGTCCCCTCTGGGGGAGACCGACCCCGAGGCCCATGTCGCGCAGGTGGTCGATCACCTGCTCGGCCTCGTCCGGGGACGGCCGATCTCCTGGGCGAAAAACACCGAGGCGGCTTTGAGGATCTCGTTCGCCCGCCTCAACTCCGCTACCTCTTTGCGGAGTTGTCTGAGCCCGTCCTGCTCGGCGGTGGTCAGCCGGTCGTCACGCTCGCCGCGGCCGGCCCCGGCCTGGCGGACCCAGCCACGCAGGGCCTCCTTGCGGATGCCCAGGTCCTTCGCAACGTGCGCGATGGGGCGGCCGGTGGCGCGGACCTCACGGATCGCGCGCTCGCGGAGCTCGTCGGGGTATTTGCGGGGTGCTGCCATGGTGCTGGTGGGTCTCCTTCGCCAGGACCGTAACCCTGGCATCAGGAACTCCACAAAACTCAGTACAGCTCAGTCGTCCGTGGCGTTTGTCCTTCGAGAATCGAGTGCGGCTCGTCGTGGTACTGGCGGACCCATCCGAGCATGTGAAACACAGCGCCGATTCTCCAAGGGCACGGTGCTCATCGTGGACGGCACCCTGGTCCCCACCCGTGATCACAAAGTCGCCGAGCAGTCCAAGAACTACCGATACTCGACCAGCCGTCAGGTCGTCATCGACGCCGACACCCGTCTGGTCGCCGGGATGGGCCGGACCGCTGCCGGGCAACCGCATGCCGGAAGGCACCGAGGGCGACGACGAGCCGGGCCTCGGCGTGGTTGTGCAATGCCAGCAGTCAGGGAAGGAGGGGAACGTTCCCGTTCAGCGCCATGACGATCAGCTGATCCACAACGTGGTCCGGCAACGCGACTCCGCGCAAGAGACGATAGGCGGCGAGGCCGTTCCACATGTCCAAAAGCGTGTCGATGTCGGTTCCGGCGGGCAGATCCCCTCGGTCGACGCCGCGCTGCACCAGGGCACGTGAGAGTTCACGGCGTGCTCCGACCAGGCGCTCGATGTAGGTGCGGGAGACCGCGGTGCGGCTTGCGGGATCGTTCAGGGCGGTCACGGCCAGCGGGAGCTCGCTGGTACTGGCGGTTCGGCGGATGATGGCGAACAACGCGCGAAGCTCCGCCTCGGTGTTTCCGAGGTCCGGGAGTGGTGGCATCTCCGCCATGGCGACGAGGGCTTCCACGACAATGGCTGCTTTGTTCGGCCACCAGGTGTACAGGGACTTCTTGGACACCCCGGCTTGTCGGGCGAGCTCGTTCATGGTCAGGCCCGCGTAACCGCGCTCCTGCAGGGCGCCGGCGGCGAGTTCGAGGCAGCGCTGTCGCGCGTCGAGGTCCAGAGGGCGGCCCCGGCGCGCTGCGGGCGGCTTGTCGGGCATGCGTGCGGGTCCTCGGGTCGGCTGACTCAGCGCTGGCCGAGTCAGCATACGCGCAGGCGTTACCGGGCCATGCCAGGACCACCGCTCGAATACGTGCGTTGTGATCTGGCGCAAGGGAGGCGACGACCACCAGCCCCTAGCCTCGAACCTTCGTGACGGTCTGCCAAAACCGTTGGCAGACCGTCAGTCGGATGGCGAGGCTAGGCTGCGCTGCCCCTCTGTCCGTCCTTCCAGACCTCGCGGACCCGGTCGGCCAGATCGCTGAGGTCGTTGATCCCGCCGTCCAGCAGGACGAGGTCTGCACGGTAGCCCTCGGCGATCCGGCCGAGCTCGTGGTCGAACCTGAGCAATTCGGCGGCGCTGGTGGTGCCGACCACGAGCGATTGCGTCGGCGTCATGCCGCACTCAACCATGAGCGCGAACTCTTCCAGGTTGCTGCCGTGCGGGCCGACACCGGCATCGGTGCCCATGGCGATCTTGATGCCGGCCGCGGCAGCCTTGTGGGTTGCCTCCATGTGGATGTCGAGCAGATCCCTGGCCTTGCGGATGACTGTGTCCGGCATGTCGGCGCCTGCGTCGAAGGCACGCACGATGTTGACCGGCGCGGAGAGCGTGGGTACGAGCCAGGTTCCGGCCTCAAGCATCATCTCGATGACCTCGTCGTCGAGCAGGGTGCCGTGCTCAATGGAGCGCACGCCCGCGCGGATCGCGTTCTTGTTGCCCTGGGTGCCCTGGGCATGCGCCATCACGTAGGAGCCCTGCATGCTCGCCTCTCTGGCGAGTACGTCCAGCTCTTCCGGAGTGAAATGGGAATGGCGCGGATCGTCGCCGGGCGAGAGCACTCCGCCGGTGGTGCACACCTGGAGCTGGTCGGCTCCCGCCTTGAGTAGTTCGCGCGCGGCCTTGCGCACCTCCTCCGGCCCGTCCACGACTGTGGCCGGGCAGCCCGGGTACGAGAAGTTGCCGAAGTCACCGTGGCCGCCCGTCTGGCTGAGGGCGCCGATGGAGATCCGCATACGCGGACCGGGGATCAGCCCGTCCTCGACCGCTCGTTTGACGCCGAGGTCAGCCCCGCCCGCGTCGCGCACCGTGGTGATGCCCAGCGCGAGTGTCTTCCGCAGGTTCACCGCAGACTCGAAGAAGTGGTACGAGAACGGGTCGGTCTGCTTCTTGCTCATCGATATGTGTGTACTCATCGCGACGTGCACATGTGCGTCGAACAGACCCGGTAGGACTGTCCTGCCGGCGCAGTCCACCGATGAGTCGCCGTCCAACCCGCTGCCCACCGCGATGATCCGACCATCCTCGACCAGCACGTCGGCGCGCTCGGGAGCACTGCCTGTTCCGTCGAAGACCTCGCCGCCCGTGAACACAGTCCGGGTCATGCGACACCACCTTCCCGTTGGTTCTTGGCGTTGGTAGCCGACTGCTGCCGGCCACGACCTGCACCGCCGCCGCGCTTACTGCGGCCCGCTCTCGCGCCTCGTCAGGAACACGCCATTTCCGTCCTGTGAGCACCGCGGCGACGCAGGTCTCATCGGGGAAGGCCCTCACCACCACGCGCATGGCAAGACAGCGATCGGCGCGTACCGCGCTGCCCCGCCCGAGCAGCAGCCACAGAAAGTGCCCTCGCTTTCCGGCCTGATTCGCGTAGATCGGGCTGACAGTGATGCTGGGCGCTCAGGAGCACACAGTTCGAGCAGTTGCCCGACGCTGGGACGAATTGCCACCACATGCCCTCCAAGTCTGCAAAGTGTCAGCGTCCGAGTCTGCGATGGCGATCGGACAAGACGGACGACCGCGCGGCCCCGTGCCCAGTCTCCGCTCGGCCGCAGGCGCGTACGGCACCCGACCTCGTCCCACCAGCGTAGCAATTTTGGAAACCGCTGGTTTCCTTATTGGTGGTCCCGGGAGAGTGCTCGGCATCCTGTGAAAGGAAGCACGCGCGACGCACGATGTGGACCCAGTGGACGGAGCCCCCGCCGACGGGATCACCGAGTTCCGTCAGGAGCTGTACCGAGCCGGCCGGCACAAAACGCCGTCTGCGCCCGATTTCGACGGAGAGGGACCTGTCGATCCCCTCGAACCGTGGCACTACGAGAATGATGGTTCTCATGGTTGGAGGCCGGCGGGTCCGCCGAGGAGTGAGGAGATGCGCCGACGCTCAACCGTGTGGGCGCCCTTCCATGCCCACGCCCCAGTCATGAGGTAGGCCGCCTTGCGCCAAACCGGCCGGCTCACCGCGGGCCGTACTCAGCCAACGGCCCGCTCCGTCGCCAAGACCGGTCACAGTCGAAGAGTGTCAGGTTCGCTACCCTCAGTAGTCAGGCTGGGTCCCAGTCCCGCGCACGGTAGAGCGGTGCTGACCTGTCTCCCGCCACCGGCGAGCGCACCCGCCGCGGACGCGGGTGCGTCCGGAAACGGAGCGGGAGGGCCCGACGCACCGGTCCTCCGTTCGAAGAATCTCCGCACATGCACCACCGTTGATGGTGACGGAATCACCAGCACCGGAAATCGCACCAGGATCGCGCCCACGCGTACGCATCACGGCGCTCCGAGGGGCCGTGCTCGGCCGACCACCTGCAGGGAGATCCACCATGGCGACATTGCTGTCCCTCAACGTGGGAATGCCCAAGGACGTCCCCTGGCAGGGAAAGACCGTCCACACCGGGGTGTGGAAATCCCCTGTCCACGGCCCTCGAATGGTGCGGCGGCTGAACGTCGACGGAGACGGTCAGGGGGACCTGGCCGGGCACGGTGGCGAAATCCGCGCCGTCCTCGTCTACCAGGTGGAGTCCTACCAGTACTGGAAAGAGCACCTCGGTCGCGATGACCTGACGTTCGGGAGCTTCGGGGAGAACTTCACCGTCGACGGCCTGCCCGACGACGAGGTGTGCATCGGCGACCGGTACCGCATCGGCGGAGCCGAGTTCGAGGTCACCCAGCCGCGCGTCACCTGCTACCGGGTCGGCATGCGCCTGGGCGAACCCACCATGGCCTCCCTCCTCGTCGCCCACCACCGCCCGGGTTTCTACCTGCGGGTGATCACCGAGGGCTGCGTCCAGGCCGGCAACGAGATCACCCTCACCCGCAGAGGCCCGCAGGAACTCAGCGTCGCCGACACCGACGCGCTGCTCTACCTTCCCGACCGCGATCCCGCGAAGCTGCGCAAAGCACTGAACATACCCGCCCTCAGCCCCGGATGGCAGCAGTCCTTCCGCGAACTCGCGGCCTCCCAGAACCCCGGTCAGGAACCGGGATGGCCGGGCGAGCGGGCCGGCTGCCGGCAGCCCGGGGAGGAGCCGGGATGGCCGGGCTTCAGGACCATGCGCGTCGCCCGCATCGTCCCCGAGACACCCAGCGTCCTCTCGGTCTACCTCGACACCACCGACGGCACGCCGCTCCCCGAGGCCCGCCCGGGCCAGTACCTTTCCATCCGCCTCCCCGTGGACGACACCGCCCCCACGGTGCGCACCTACTCCCTGTCCTCCGCGCCGACGGCCGGCACCTACCGGATCAGCGTGAAGCACGAGCCGCACGGGAAAGCCAGCGGTTACATCCACGACCGGCTTCACCCCGGGGACCTCGTGGACATCGCCAGCCCCCGCGGAACGTTCGTACTCCAAGAAGGCACCCGCCCTGTCGTCCTCATCTCCGCGGGGATCGGTGCCACCCCGGTGCTCGGCATGCTCCACCAGCTCGCCGCGGCGCGGGACCCACGCCCCGTCTGGTGGATACACACGGCCCACGACCGCGCCGGCCACGTCTTCGCGGACGAGGCCCACGGCCTCCTCGCGCACCTCCCCGACGGCCACGAGCACATCTATTACACCTCCGAATCACCGCCTCCCGGGAAGCACCACGTCACCCGGGGCCGCCCGACCGCGCGATCACTCGCCGCCCTGGGCATCCCCGCCGACGCCGACGCCTACCTGTGCGGACCGCCCACCTTCATGGACGACCTCGGCCGGTTCCTGCGCGAGCGCGGTCTGCGCCCCGAGCGGATCCACACCGAGCAGTTCAGCGCTCTGTCCCCCATCAACCCCGGCATCACGCCCACCGCCTCGGTCCGGCCGCACCAGCCCCCCGGCCCCACCGGCACCGGCCCTCTCGTCACCTTCGCCCGCAGCGGTATCGCCACCCCGTGGTCCCCCGACCACTCCTCGCTCCTCGACCTCGCCGAAGCCTGCGACATCCCCACCCGCTGGTCCTGCCGCACCGGCGTCTGCCACACCTGTATCACCCCCCTCGTCACCGGCGACGTCACCTACACCACCCCGCCCCTCGAACTGCCCGGGCCGCACACGGTCCTCGTCTGCTGCAGCACACCGACCACCGAAGTCGTCCTCGACCTCTAACCCGTGTCTGTCGAACAAGTAGTGAAACTCGGGTAGTTGAGGGTCACTGACGGCGTGCGGAAGTCCGGCTGCCCCGGCCCGAGAACCTGAACGCTCCTCACGTGCAAGACCTGTCGTCCGGCCACCTTGCCGGACGACGCTGAGTCAGTTCCGCGCACTCAAGGCCATGTTCGGGTCGGGGCCCGCCGGGTTCGAGTCGTTACGCCGGGTCGATACGGGAGACGCTGCCACCGAGGTCGAGCATGTACAGCTCGCCGTTGCCGCCCTGCACGAACGAGACGATCTCGCCGCCGTTGACGCCGAGATCGTTCACTCCGGTCACCTTGCCGTTCTCGATCTGCAGTGAGCGGAGGGTGCCGTCGCAGTAGTCGCTGAACACGTACTGGCCCTTGAGGCCCGGGATCGCCTTGCCTCGATAGACGTATCCGCCGGTCACCGAGCAGCCCAGACCGCTGCGGTCGTACTCGTGGATCGGCGGCACATGGTTCGCGGGCTCCGTGCCGCCCCGGAAGGGATGGTTGCCCTCCATCTGGGACCAGCCGTAGTTCTCGCCGCCCTTGCTGTCTGCCGGGGCCCAGTCGATCTCCTCCCAATCGCTCTGGCCGACATCACCGATCAGCAGGTCGCCGGTGCCCGCGTCGAAGGAGAACCGCCACGGGTTGCGCAGCCCGTACGCCCAGATCTCGCCCTTCGCGTTCGGGTCGCCCACGAACGGGTTGTCCGGCGGGATCGCGTACGGCTTGCCGCCACGCGGGTCGATCCGCAGGAGCTTGCCGAGCAGCGTGCCGAGGTTCTGCCCGTTGCCGTGCGGGTCACCTCCCGAACCTCCGTCGCCGAGCGCTATGTAGAGGTAGCCGTCGGGGCCGAACTTGATGTCGCCGCCGTTGTGGTTCGAGTAGGGCTGCGTCTGGGTGAGCACGGTGCGTCGGGTGCCCGGCTGGATCTTGCCTTGCCGCACGGCGAACTCGTCCACGGTGCTGGTGCCTTCGAGGTTCGTGAACGAGATGTAGAAGTGCGCGAACCCCTTGTCGAACGCGATGCCCAGCAGGCCGCGTTCGCCGTCCGTGGTGGTCTCGCTGGATATGTCGAGGACCGGCTTGCCGAGCCCATGGGCGCTCAAAACCCTTACGGTGCCCGCGCGTTCGGCTAACCAGACCGTGCCACCGGGTCCGGCGGTGCCGGCGGATGGATTCTGGGCCGTGGCCACTTCCGTGAGCGCGACCTTCGCTGCCTGACGCGGGGCGGCGGACTCGTCGGCGGACGCCGTGGTGAAGGCGAGGGAAGCGACGAGGCAGACGGTGCCGACGATCGCTGAGCTTCTGGTGCGAACTTTCACCGTGATCCTCCTGGATGCGGTGAACGGGGAAGGTCACCCGGCTGCTTGGGCAGGTTCAGGGGGTGTTCGCCCGCGCCAGCACGCAACCTGGGTGGGGGATGGTGTGCTACTGGCCACGGATGAGAATACTGGGACAGCGATGCTTGGTATAGACCATGACTTCAGCCAACTCCCGCCGTTCTGCTTTCCGCCGCGCCCCGTCGCGCTCGATTCCCGGCGCCTTGTACCGCTGGGCCGCCACGGCGGAAAACCGGTCCGGATACGGTGAGGCCAGTTCCGCCGGATACCTCGGATGCTCCCGGCTATCACCCGGATCTCCCGCCGGCGCCCTGGCCGTCGCGCGCCCCTTCCGGTCACACCACGACACCACCATGTCCAGCGAGGCCCGCCTCCACCGGATCCGGAGGCGAGCCCTCGGCCTGCCACACCCTCACGTTGAGTCTCCCGCCCATTCGGCCCGATGCGCTCGTGCCGGTGGGCGAGGTGCTTCCGGCGGAGGGCGGATCAACTTCAGGGCCCGGATCGGGGGATTGACAGTCATCGGGATCGGCGCGACGGTGAAGGTGCTCCTGACCCGAGACCGGAGGTCGCTCCTTGGCCGGTTCGCCAGCACCTCGTTCGGACACCGGCCTCGTCGAGCGTGTACGCGAGCTCCAGCCGCTCATCCGCTCGCACGCCCTGCACACGGAGCAGCAACGACGGGTTGCGGGCGAGGTCGTCGAGGCTCTCACGGGCGCCGGAGTCCACCGGATGAACGTTCCCCGCCACTACGGGGGGTACCAGACCTCGTTGCGGACTCAGGTCGACGCGCTGAGCGAGGTCTCCGCCGCGTGCGGGTCGGCCGGGTTCATGGCGTTGATCCAGGCCGGGTGCGCGTTCATCGCGGCCCTGTTCCCCGACGAGGCCCAGGACGAGATCTTCACCGGTCCCGATGTACGGATCGGTGGCACGCTCATCCCGAGCTCGAAAGCCGTTCCGGTGGACGGCGGTTATACGGTGAACGGAAACTCACCCTTCGCGACCGGCTGTCAGGACGCCGACTGGCATCTGCTGACCGCACAGGCCGACACCGGGGAAGGCCCGCCGGAGATGCTGTGGCTGGCGATTCCCATGACCGATCTCACGGTGCTGGACGACTGGAACGTCTCCGGTCTGGCCGGCAGCGGCAGCAACACCGTCGTTGCCCGGGATGTTCACGTGCCCGCCCGTCGCGTCCTGCCGGTGGGGCCGTTACTGGCGGGCGCGTTCCCGTCGCGGCGTAACAGCGCCGACCCCTTCTACCGGATGCCGGTGCTGCTGCTGTTCAGCGCCTGGACGGCCGCGAACGCCCTGGGCCTGGCACGGGCGGCGCTGACGGAGTTCAGGGAGCGCATCCACCAGCGGGGCATCACGTACACCTGCTACAAGCGTCAGCACGAGGCCCCGGTGACGCATCTCCAGTTCGCCGAGGCCGAGATGAAGGTCTCCGCAGCGGAACTGCTCGCCGCCGACTTCGTGGGGCTGATGGAATCCAGGGTGGCCGACGGAGAGCCGTACACGACGCGGCAGCGAGCCAGGATCAGGGCGCAGTGCGGGTATCTGACGCGGTTGTGCAAGGAGGCCGCCGACCTGATCGGGTCCGCTTCGGGTGCCTCGTCCCTGCACCGGGAGGTGCCGATCCAGCGGATCGTGCGGGACCTCAACGCCCTGAGCCTGCACTCGTTCGTCAACCCCACCGCCAACCTGGAGCTGTACGGCAGGGTGTTGTCGGGGCTGGATGCCAGGACCCCGTTCCTCTAGTCCCGTACTTCGCGGGTCGTTGATTCGTATGGTGTGACCGGTCCGGGGGTGTCCTGGGCCGGTGGTGTCCTGGGCCGGTGGTGTGGCGTTGGGTGGGGTGTGTCGATGACTTCCCGGTCTCCGAGGCCACGGTCTGAGCGTCAGCGCCTTGATGTGGTGGTGACGTCCGTGGTGGAGAAGCGTCTGGGCGCTCTGCCTGTCGCTGCCGAGTTTCTGCGTCGGCTGGACGTCGCGGGGACCGTCGACGAGTTGTGTCCGGGTGGTCCGAGCGCGCATCTGACTCATGGGCAGGTGGTCGAGGTGCTGGTGGCCAGCCGGCTGATGTCGCCCGCGCCGCTGGTGCGGGTCGGTGACTGGGCCCGCACCTGGGCGGTGGAGGAGGTCTTCGGTATCGGGCCGGACCTGCTCAACGATGACCGTCTGGCCCGGGCCCTGGATGCGATCGCGCCGGAGCTGGAGCGGATTGCGGGCACTGTCGGGGGACGGGCGGTCGCCGAGTTCGGGGTCGACGTGTCCAGACTGCACTGGGACATGACCAGCATGTCCGTCCATGGCGCCTTCCCGGACGCAGACCAGGACGGGCAGTACCCGGTCATCGGCTACGGGCATCCCAGGGACCGGCGGGTGGATTTGAAGCAGGTCCGGGCCGGGCTCGCGGTGTCCGCCGACGGTGGTATTCCCGTGCACGCCCGTGTCTTCGGTGGCGGTGCGGCCGAGGTCAGCCAGCTCGTCGGGGCGATGAAGGATCTGCAGGGCATGGCCGGTGAGCAGGTTTTCCTGGTGGTCGCCGACTCCAGGCTGGTGTCCTGCGCGAATGTCACCGCACTGCTGGCGGCCGGGGTGGATTTCATCGCGCCCGTCCCGGCCGTGCAGGTCAAGGATGAGGTCTGTGCCGCCTTGGACCTCGCCCAGGCGCAGGTGGTGGACTGGGTGCCCGAGAGGGACGCGCGCAAGCCTGCCGGTGAGCGGGAGGTATACCGGGTGCTGGAAGATGTTCACACCCTGGCCGGGCCCCGCAAGCGGGATCCGGTGCACCGGGTGCGGCGGATCCTCATCCGTTCCACCGTTGTCGCGGGGGGCCGGCGCCAGGCCCGCGGGAAGCGTCTGGCCCGCGCCCGGGAGGAGATGGACAAGCTCGCCGGTGCGGTCGGCGGCCGGCACTGCAAGACCCCCGGGAAGATCGCGGCCCGGGCCGGGGTCATCGCCGCCTAGCGCCGCGTCACCGCCTGCCTGAACTGGACGATTACCACCGACGAGCACGGCACTTCCGCCCTGGCCTGGCGCTTCGACCAGGACGTCGTGGATGCCGAGGCCGCCGTCGACGGCTGGTACGCGATGCTGACGTCCGTCCCCGCAGGCCGGGCCGACCCGGCCCAGGTCCTGATCCACTTCAAAGGCCAGGGCACGGTAGAGCGGCGCTACCACGATTTCAAGGGCTCCTTCGCGGTCGGGCCGGTCTTCGTTCAGCACAACCGGCGCGTCGCCGCCCTGATCCAGGTCATCTGCCTGGCCCTGCTCGTGTTCTGCCTCATTGAACGGCAGGTCAGACGCGCACTCGGCCCCGGGCAGATCATGACCGGCCGCTACCCGGACAACCGCCGGGTCCGCCCCACCGGCCGCATGATCTTCTACCACCTCGGTGAACTCACCCTGCGCATCGGCAGCGTCACCGAGCCGCCCACCGTCCAGCTCACCCGTGGCGTCCAACTCCACCTCCTCGACCTACTCGACACCGACATCACACGAACCCGCTGGCCGCAGACCTAAAAGGACGACCCGCGAAGTCCGGGTCTAGTGGATCCAGGACCGGGTGCGGCGCCGGCGCACTCCCCGGCCGGCAGGATCCGGCGGACCCGGCTGCGGCCGATCTCGATGCCCGCCGCCTGGCCGCGGTGGCCAGGGCGTCAAGGGTCCACTACGGCCGCCCGGTGGCGACGCGTCTCCCCCTCCGCCGTACAGAAGCATTCCCCTCGATACTTTGCGATCTCTTTACAGCCGACTTCACCCCACTCCCGTCTCTCCGTCCGGGCTCGCGAACACCGCGACCGCCTGTCCCTGATCTCGCGTGTCCGGGCGTCAGGGCGCACCCTTCATCACCACCACCAGAGAGGCCCGCACCGATGCACCCGGCCAACACTGCAGGTCACCACAGGGCAGACCCTGGCACCTTTCACCCCCATGTATCCGGCCCTCGAAGGTCCCGTCTCGGCACATCGACCGGCCTGCGCGCCGTGACCGCGGTCCTCAGCCTGTGCACCGTTCTCGTGGGCGTCCCCTTGGGCATCCCCGCCGTGGCTGAACCGCACACGAACCTCACCCCGCCCGTCGTCACCGCAGACCAGGTCATGCCGCACCTGACCGCACTGCAGCGGATCGCGGACCACGACGGGGGCAACCGCGCCCACGGCACCCAGGGCTATCGCGACTCGGTCGTCTATGTGAAGGCCGCGCTGGACAAGGCCGGTTTCCGCACCACTCTGCATCGCTTCACGCACGACGGCAGCGCCGGTTACAACCTCGTTGCGGACTGGCCTGGCGGCGATGCACGGCACATCGTGTTCGCCGGGGCGCATCTCGACAGCGTGGAGACCGGCCCCGGCATCAACGACAACGGCTCAGGCTCGGCTGCCCTGCTCGCCACCGCGCTTGAGGTGGCCAAGACAGGTATGACGCCCCAGCGCCATCTACGGTTCGCCTGGTGGGGTGCCGAGGAGGCGGGCATGGTGGGATCCGCTGCCTATGTGCGGGACCTGTCCGCCGTCGAACGCGACCAGATCGACGTCTACTTGAACATGGACATGGCCGGCACCAAGGGCAACAGGACGTGGCTCGTCGTCGAAGACGATCCCGCGGCCGCAGAGGCGTTCAACGAGTATTTCGCGGCCCGGAACCTGCCCACGTTCGGGATCGGGATCGGCGGCAGCGACCACGTGTCGTTCGGTGACGCCGGCATCCCCGTAGGGGGATTCGCCACAGGACTCGACGACTGTTACCACGAGGTGTGCGACCGCGTCGAGAACGTGGACCCGACGACCGAGACCACCAGCACCAACGCGTTCATCAACACGGTCTGGCAGCTCGCCGGACACCGCTGACTCCACCCTTCCGACACCTCCGAGGAGGATACGTATGCCCGCCTGCCGGAAACATCACAGCCGCACCACCGCTGTGGTCACGACCCTGGCCGCCAGTGTCGTACTCACCACCCTGCCTGCCTCCGCCACCTCCGGCGCCGGTGACCCGTACTACCCGGATGACGGGAACTCTGGCTACGACGTCACCCAGTACGACGTGCACGTCAACTACGACCCAGCCCACCCCCGCCACCTGGAGGGCGACACCACAGTAGAGGCTGTCGCGACGCAGGACCTGGCCCAGTTCCACCTCGACCTGGAAGGCTTTGAGGTCACCTCCGTCACCGTCGATGGCGTCCCAGCCGCCTCCGTCTCCCGCGAGGGGGCGCACGAACTCGTCGTCACCCCCGCCCGGCCGCTCGCCAAGAACGCACGCTTCGCCGTACGCGTCCGCTACTCCGGCGAACCTGTCGGCGAGGGCTGGCACACCCTCGCTGACGGCGGCGCGAACGTTTCGGGCGAGCCGCACTCCGCAACGGCCTGGTACCCGGCAGACGACCACCCTTCGGACAAGGCGACCTTCCGGCTCACCGCCACGGTCCCCACCGGCTGGACAGTGGTCGGCAACGGCAGGCCGGGCGCCACAACCACTGACCGGGGCGCCACCACGTTCCGCTGGTACGAGGACCGGCCGATGGCCACGTACCTCAGCACCATCGCCATCGACAAGTTCACGGTGCGCACCTCGGCGCTCTCCGACGGCACCCCCGTCATCAATGCCTATAGTCCCGGGGCCACCATCGATACGGAGAACGAGGCTCTGCTGCCGGAGGTCATCGACTTCCTGGCCTCGAAATTCGGCCCCTACCCGTTCTCCTCGGCCGGGGCGATCGTCATCACCAACGACGACGGCAGCGGCCCGTTCTCCCTGGAGACGCAGAGCCGCCCGACCTACCATTGGGGGTTCTTTGACACCTCCATGGTCCACGAGAACGCCCACCAGTGGTTCGGCAACAACGTGTCCTTCTCCGACTGGCGCGACGGCTGCTTGGCCGAGTGCTTCGCCCAGTACGCCGTCCAGCTGTGGTATGAGAAGGACGGAGACGACCTGGACCAGAACTTCTACCGTTCCATGCTGGAGGAGAGCGCGGCGGACCCCGACTTCTGGAAGACGAAGTTGTACGACCCAGGCCAAGGCCGCGAACTGGACAACGCCCTGTACAGCAAGGGATCCATGATGCTGCACGCCCTGCGCCGCATGGTCGGCGACGATGCGTTCTTCGGCACCCTCAAGCGCTGGCAACGCGACCACCGTTACGGCAACGCATCCTGGCCCCAGTTCGAGGCACTCGCCGAGAAGGTCTCCGGCAAGGACCTCACCGGGTTCTTCGCCGCGTGGGTGCACGGCACCACCGCCCCGGAGAAGCCGTACCTCTTTCCCGGGTCCCTCGGGGCGCTCGCCCCGGCCAACTGAACGCTGGGTTCATTGAGCACTGGTGCATCGCCAAGTTGCAGGCCATAGATCTGGGGTGAGAGGCGGGCAGGTTACTCGCGCTGGTCGTCGGCCGACGCCCACGGTGGAGATCGTTTGACCGGTCGGCGGGAGCCGTTGCAGGGTTCGGCTGGGCCGAGTGACGTGGCGTTTTTACGATCCGTCACCGGGCCGGTGTGCCGGGCCGGTGACGGAGGCCGCCGCGGCCGTCGCCCCGACTCCCGCCCGGGTGGCGGGGCGGGCGCTCCTGCTGATTCCGCACCGCAGCGAGAGTCCCGACGAGGCCGCCCTGCCCGCCGACTACCGCACGATCCGGGAGATCGTGCGGGCCGCCGACGGCCCGGTCCAGGTCAGGGGCGTCGGCGAGGAACTGGGCCTGGACCCGGGCCCCGGCGACCTACCGGTAGAAGCCAGGGCGCGAGAGACCTCAAGGGCCCGGCATATCCACTGGACGCCGAAGTCGGCCCGGTTGTGCGAGTTGAAGTCCCAGCGGCGTCGCATGGCCTCATCTCCTCGGCGAAATATTGAGCCGCCCGGCGCAGGATCCCCGTTCGAGTTCCCACTCCTTCCCGGCCCTGCGCAGCCGGACCAGTTCCTCGTCCCTGCCCTCGGCGGCCTGCTCGTCACTGCTGCCGCGGCCCGCCAGCGGCGATGGCGCGCGGGTTCAGGTGCGGGTCGTGCAGGTGCTGCTGGGCGAAGATACGGGTGCCTATGACGAGCGCCTGGGGGCGGGTTTCCGGTGGGAGCGAGTTGTCCGAGTCCAGTGCATGGGCGATCAGTGCCGACAACAGGTCGACCACAACAGTCCCGGGCCGGGGCCCGTCAGCCGGTTGGTACGGATCAGTGTCTCTCGCCAGTTGGGTGGGCAGTTGTGCCAGCAGGGAGCCGAACCCGTCCTGCGCTGACAGCCGCAGCCGGACCGCCTGTTCGAGCTGGTTGTGGGGCAGCGGCGGCAGTGTTTGGGGCCTCCAGCCCAACTCCGGTGTGCAGGCTGGCGTCGTCACTCCCGTGGCGGTCGACGGGCCGTGAGGTGTCGACGACGCACAGACTGTCCGGACCACAGACGGCCTCTTCCTTGCCCCGGACGGCACGCAGCGCACCGCTCAGAGGCAGAGAGATGTGCAGCCCCTCGGGATCGGACTGTCGGATCAGTTTCGGTGTCCGTCGAAAACACAATGGCTGGAAGATTGTCGGCCACACGGATGGTGCACCGCGGTCCAGCACACGCTGGGAGGCCCGGAAATCCGCGCAGTGGTCACTGCGCAACTCCAGTGGAGGCATGGGCCTGGCCGGCCAGTTCGTGCCAGCAGCCGAATGGGTCTGCCGGGGGCAAGTCCTTGCTGCGGAATTCCTTTTCGATCAGCATTTCGCGCCCTCCCTGTCTTGAGAGTCCCTGAACGGTTTGCCTCTTGCCACTTGATGAGGGCAAGGCAGGAGTACACCATCCGCAGATACCCATCTGGTGAATGCCCTGGCGGAGGTGGTTCAACCACGCTGCGGCCGTGAACGCGACGCGGTTCTTCCCGATTGCTGCGGGGCGGCGCTGTCCAGCCGTCGGCGGTGCGTCCGCTGTTTCGGTTGTTTCGTGTCGCGGATGGTCTTCGGTACGGCATCTACGTGCGTAGGGAGTACGTCTGTGTCCTGGCTCTCAGGTCGGTGGTTTCCTCCGTGGGTTTTCCCGGCCTTTGTGAATTTCTTGGCGGGGCAGCCACACTCCGGGCCTGGGGTTTTCCCCAGTACGGAGGGGATGGGGGCCATAGGATCGGCTGGCCTGTTTCCCGGATGGTCTGGCCGGCATGGAAACGACGAGGCTGAATGCGTACGGATCCACCGAGCAAGAAGGAATTCTCTGTGTACAGCTTCAAGCCACTGCGCCGCCGTTCCGTCCGCACCGCTGCCGTCGGCGTTCTCGCGGCTGCGGCCTGCGCCACTGTCATGGCCGGCAGCGCCGGGGCCATCGTCAACGGATCGGACTCCACCGAGCGCTACCCGTTCATGGCGACCATCCCCGAGTCGGCCCCCACGCTCGGTCTGAACGACGGGAACTGCGGGGCGTCGTTGATCGACAAGCAGTGGGTACTGACGGCGGCGCACTGCGTGAAGGGTGACGGCCTTGAGCTGGACGGCATCGTGCGTGTCGGCAGCGACCACCG